>CANKOI010000123.1 GCA_947484175.1 Deltaproteobacteria bacterium | reverse complement strand
GCGGGGGGGGGGGGGGGGGGGGGGGGGGGGGGGGGGGGGGCGGCCGCCCCGCCCCTCCCCCAGCTCACCCCCCCCCCAACTCCTCCCGCCCCCGCAGCGCCCACACCACCGCGGCGACAGCCGCACCGCACAGCACCGCCGCCCACGCTACCGCGCCCTCGGCCGAGCTCCCACGACGAAGCAGATCCACCACGAGCCACACGCACGCCGCCACCAGCACCGCACCGCCGCGGGCGCGGGCGCCCAGCGCCGCTCCCGCGAGCGAGCCCGCGATCCCCAGCAGGGCGGTGCCCGGCCACTGCCAAGCACCGGTCCAGCGAGCCTCCGCCAGCACCTCCGCCGCCGGCGCCACCGCCCCCGGATCGAGCAGCAGCCCCTCCGCGAGCCACCCACCAGGAACGCGCACCATCCCCACGACCGGCGCAGTGAGCCCCTCCACCACCGCGGCAAAGGCCCCGAGCGGAATCGCGACCGCCAACACGCTCAGCAGCACGTGCACCCGGCGAACCCCGAGCGTAGCGAGGGTGAGCCAATCGCCGCGGCGTCGAAGCGCGTCGACAGCGAGCGCCGCCCCCACGAGCGCCAGCGAGGGCGAGAGGAGCGCCCACGTGTGCGGCACGTCGGAGAGCAGGCGGTGCAGCACGTTGCCGCCCGTCGAGGCAGATTCGGTGGCCACCACCAGCGCGAGGAGTCCGGCGCCGCCGAGCTGCGTGAGCAGCAAGGCGCGCAGCCACGCGAGGCCGAGGAGGCGGGTCAGCGGCGCCACGCCCACCCCGCGACTAGCACCAGCGGCACCAGGAAGAGGACCGACGCGAGCGCGGGGCCAAGGGCTGCGGCCTGCGCATCGAGCAGGCGGATCAGGCCCCAGCTGCCGATCAGGAGCGCGCCCACCACGGCCCCGGGGCGGCGCGACCGAGCGAGCCCCCCCGCCGCCACCGCGAGGGGAACGAGCGCCACGGGCAGCAAGGTTCGTTTCCACAGCAGCCACCGCTCGTAGCCCTCCCGCCCGAGCGCTGCGCTCACCGCGATCTGGCGGCGCAGCTCCGGCGTGGTGCGTTCGCCGGGGTGCACGCGCCCGCCCGCAGCCAGCGGCAGCGGAACCTCGATGCGATCGGCGTGAACGGTGGCGCCATCGGGCAGGCGCAAGTCCACGTCCCCGAGCCGCGCGAGCACGCCGCCCGAACGCGCTTCCAGCACCGCCGAGGTGGCCAGTCCCGTGCTCGCCCGATCGGTGAACGCGAGCCCTGTGCCGGCGCCGGCCACCCACCACGACCCAACACGCACGGCCTCGCCAGAGCGGGGCGACACCGACGCGAGCGCCTCCGAACGAGCCTCGCGGAGGGCGGAGCGCGCCAGCGGCTCGCCCCAGTGGTGGAGACCGGCCTGGGCAAACGCCGCAGGCAGCACGAACAACGCGAACAGCGGAGCGAGGTGGCGAAGCGGCAGGCCGAGCGAAGCGAGGGCCAGCAGCGCCCCCTCGTCGGCGAGGCGAGCGGCAGCGAACGCCGCACCGGCAAGGGCACCCACGCCGAGCGCGAGCGGGGCGATCGCACCTGCCGAAGCGGCACAAAGACGCAGGAGCAGCGGCAGCGAGGGTGCAGCCGACGTGGCGAGGAGCGCCTGCCCGAGCCCCGCAAGCGTAAGGAGCCCGACGGCAAGCAGCGCCGTTCGGAAGGCAGCCGGCCCGGCCGAACGCCACACGAGCCGAAGCAACGGGAAGCCGGCCCTTGAAATCAAGCTATCCGCGGGTTATCGGCCCGCCCGTTCGAGGTTGGCATGCAATTCAATGTGGGAGATAAGGCGGTTTATCCGGCGCACGGCGTCGGGATCATCCGCGACGTGATCACCATGGAGCTCGACGGAGAAAAACACACCTTCTACGTCTTGAAGATCATGGACAATGGCATGACCATCCGGGTGCCGATCGACAACGCACGCCAGATCGGAATGCGCACCGTTCTCGGCCAAGAACACATCGACAAGGTGTTCGAGATTCTGAAGGACCGCGACGTTCCCGCCGACAACCAGACCTGGAACCGCCGGTACCGCGACTACATGAGCAAGATCAAGACGGGCGACCCGCTGGAGGTGGCGAAGGTGCTTCGCGACCTGGCGCTCCTCAAGGCGGAGAAGCCGCTTTCGTTCGGCGAACGGAAGATGTTCGACCAAGCGCGCAGCCTGCTCGTGCAGGAGATTGCGTGCGCCCGCGAAGTGCCCGAAACCGAAGTGAGCGGCGAGATCGAGGCCCTGTTCGCCCCGAAGCAGCCCGCGGCCTGAGCGCCGCCCAGCGGCTGCCCCCTCGCGGGCGGAGCCCCGCCGGGGAATGGGTACAAACGTTGACACCGCCGCGACGGTGCGCATAGACCGCCGCCCCGTCGGAGTCGCCGTGATCCGCATCTACAACACGCTCACCCGCACCACCGAACCCCTCGTGCCGCGCGTGCCGGGCGAGGTGGGCCTCTACGTGTGCGGGATGACGGTGTACGACCACTGCCACATCGGTCATGCGCGGGCGATGATGGCGTTCGACGTGGTGGTGCGCCACCTGCGGCGCCGCGGGCTCCGCGTGAAGTTCGTGCGCAACCACACCGATGTGGACGACAAGATTCTCGCCCGCGCCCTGGAGCTCGGCGTGCCGCCGCTCGAGCTCAGCGCCCAGTTCATCGCCGAGCTCGATGCCGACCTTGATGCCGTGGGCATCCTCCGCCCGGATGTGGCGCCTCAGGTGAGCGACCACATCCCCGAGGTGGTGGCGATGATTGAGGCGCTGCTCACCAAGGAGCACGCCTACCTGGCTGCGAACGGCGATGTGTACTTCAGCATCGAGAGCAGCCCCGGCTACGGCAAGCTCAGCGGCCGGAAGATCGACGAGCTGCGCGAGGGCGCGCGGGTGGCGGTCGACCCGAACAAGCGCCATCCGGGCGACTTTGCCCTGTGGAAGTCCGTGCCCGACTCGGCCGACCTCGGCTGGAGCGCCCCCTTCGGCCGCGGTCGGCCCGGTTGGCACATCGAGTGCTCGGCCATGGCCGCCCGCCACCTCGGTGAACAGTTCGACCTGCACGGCGGCGGCATCGACCTCGTGTTTCCGCACCACGAGAACGAGATCGCCCAGTCGGAGTGCGCGAGCGGCCATCGCCCCTTCGCCACGGTGTGGATGCACAACGGGCACCTCACGCTCGTCGACGCGGCGGGCGAGCCCGTGAAGATGTCGAAGTCGCTGGGCAATGTCGTGCGCATCCGCGACCTCGTGGAGCGAGTGCCGGCCGAGGCGCTACGGCTCATGTACGTCGACACCCACTACCGCTCCCCGCTGCCCTTCAGCGATCAGAAGCTGGCCGACGCCCTCGCCGTGCTCGACCGCGTGTACCTCGCCCGCGAAACCGTCGACGAGGTGGTGGGCCGCGGCGTTTCCGCGCCGCTGGACCAGCTCCCCGACTCGGCGCGCGACGCGCATGCGCTCGCCACGGCATTCGTGGCGAAGTGCGACGCCGCCATGGACGACGACTTCAACAGCGCCGCGGCTATCGGCCACTTCTTCGAGCTCGTGCGAGCCATCAACCGTTTCGGCAACGACAAGAAGGCCCGCGCCCGCGGGGCCGACGCGCTGCGCCCCGCGCTCGACGCGTTCGCCGTCGTGGCGGAAGTCTTCGGCATCGCGGCGCTCACCCCGGCCGCCTACTTCGACGAAGCCAAGGGGAAGCGCATGCGTGCGCAGGGCCGCAGCGTCGAAGCGATCGACGCCCTCGTGGCCGAACGCTCCGCCGCCCGGGCCGCAAAGGACTGGGCCCGGGCCGACGCCGCTCGGGTGCAGCTCGATGAAGCGGGCATCACGGTGATGGATGGCGCGGACGGCAGCACCTGGCGGGTGCGGATCGACGCGTGACCCGCCTCGTGCTCGCGTCGCGGAACGCCCACAAGGTCGAGGAGCTGCGCCGCATGGTGCCCGGCGTGGACTGGGCGGCGCTGCCTGCGGAGCTGGGCGACCCCGCCGAAACCGGCGACACCTTCGTGGCCAACGCCGTGCAGAAGGCCCGCTTCGCGTTTGATGCCACCGGGCTCTGGTCGTTGGCCGATGACTCTGGCCTCGAGGTCGATGCCCTCGGGGGCCGGCCGGGTGTGCACAGCAAACGGTTCAGCCCCGAGGGACGCGACGACACCAACAACGCGCTCCTCCTGCACACGTTGGCCGCGGTTCCGGCGAGCGAGCGCCGCGCCCGGTTTCGCTGCGTGATCGCGCTGGTCGGCCCCGCCGGGGCGTTCACTGCGAGCGGGGCCTGCGAGGGCGCCATCGGCTTCGCCCCGCGCGGCGAGGCCGGCTTCGGCTACGACCCGCTGTTCCTGCCCGCAGCCACTCCGGGCCGAACGATGGCGGAGCTGACGCCTTCCGAGAAGGACCGCATCAGCCACCGCGGATCGGCGTTGGCGAGGCTGCCAGAGCTCCTCTGGGCGGCCGGGCTCAGGGTCTGCGCCCCCCCCCCTTACCCCCTTCTGAACCCCCTCCTCGGAGCCCCCATGGTCGTCATCATCACCGGAGCCAGCACGGGCATCGGCGCCGCTCTCGCTCTGGAGTACGGTCGGCGCGGGCACAAGGTGGGCCTAGTGGCGCGGCGGGCCGACCTCCTCGCTGAGGTGGCCGAGCAGGTGCGGGCAGCCGGGGGCACCGCCGCCTTCGCCGCGGCCGACGTTACGCGACGCAGCGATCTCACCGAAGCCATCGGCCAGATCGAAGCCTCGCTCGGCCCCTGCGACCTGCTGGTGGCGAACGCAGGATCGGGCGAGCCCACCCCGGCGCACAAGTCGCCCATCGACACCATCGAACGCATCCTCGACCTCAACGTGAAGGGCGTGCTCTTTGCGATCGGCGCGGTGCTGCCGGGGATGGTGGAGCGCAAGTCGGGGCACATCGCCGCGGTGAGCTCCGTGGCGGGCTTCCGCGGCCTTCCCGGCAGCGGCGGGTACAGCGCGAGCAAGGCCTACGTGACGACCCTCCTCGAGAGCTTCCGCGTGGACCTGAAGCGCCGCGGCGTGGCCGTCACCAGCATCAATCCAGGCTTCATCGCCACCCCCCTCACCGCCCCCAACCGCTTCAAGATGCCGTTTCTGATGGGAGCCGACCGCGCCGCACGAATCATCGCCGACGGCCTCGATCACCGTCCGGCCGAGCTCACCTTCCCCTTCCCGATGAAGGTGCTGATGAACCTCGCGCGGCTGGTTCCCAACTGGCTCTACGACCTCGTGATCAAGAGCGCGAGCCCGATGAAGGGGTGAGCGGGGGCGGACTCGTACGCGCTCATCCGTACCAACGATCCTGCCGAGCCGCTGCAGCAAGCCCAGCGTAGACGCTTGGCAGCCCGGCACACCTCCTTCGGCACCTCGGTTGGACGGCGCGGTGCCGGACTGGGTGACGCTCTTGGCCGTGCCGGCTGGCAAGGGACCTACGCGCCACCGGCGCCGCGTCCTGCACGGCGAGCCGCAACGAGGTCACTCACCAGATGCCCATCACGCAGCGTGACCACCCGCGAGCAGTACTCGGCGACATCGGCCTCGTGGGTGACGATGAGCATGGTCACGCCGCCCCCGTTGAGCTCCGCAAAGAGGCGCATCACCTCGGCGGTGGTGTTCGAGTCGAGGTTGCCGGTGGGCTCGTCGGCGAGGAGGATGGCCGGCTCGGTCACCAGCGCTCGGGCGATCGCTACGCGCTGCTGCTGCCCCCCGCTGAGCTGGTTGGGGTGGTGGTCGAGACGGTCGCCGAGGCCCACACGAACGAGCGCCTCGCGAGCGCGGGCTTCAGGGTTCGAGAAGCGGCCGGCCCGGTCGTAAAGCATCGGCAGCATCACCTGCTCGAGCGCGCTGGTGCGGGGCAGGAGATTGAAGCCCTGAAAGACAAAGCCGAGGCGAACGTTGCGCACGTCGGCCAGCGCGTCGTCGTCGAGGTCCTCCACGGCCGCGCCGTCGAGCAAGTAGCGGCCGGAGGTGGGCCGGTCGAGGCAGCCGAGCAGGTTGAGCAGGGTGCTCTTTCCGGAGCCGGAGGCGCCCATGATGGCGACCATCTCGCCGCGTTCCACCCGCAGGTCTACGCCGTGGAGCGCCACTACGTCGCCGTCGGCCGCGGGGAAGGTGCGGCGGAGGGCCTGCAGCTCCACGACGGGCGGCGTCAGTGCCCCCCCCGTCGGGCCGGCCCCGCGAAGGGGTTCGTGCCCGTTGCCGCCGCGTCATGGTCCACGCCGAGCACCACTTCGAGGTCGGCCGCAAGCCCCTCGCCGCTCACTTCGGTGCACTCCGCGCCGCGCAGCCCCAGCTTCACGGGATGGGGCACGAGCGCCGGCCCCGACACGGTCCAGAGCACCCCCTCGGTGGGCGCCGCTCCCTTGCCGCGCCCCCCGCCCCCCCGGCCCTTCCCGCCGCCGTTTGCCGCGGCTGCGCTCTCGGGGCGGGCGCCGATCACCGGCACCTCCGCGTCGGGCGTGAAGCGCAGGGCGCCGTTGGGAACGCACAAAACGTCCTTCACCTCGGCCACCACGAATTCCACCGTGGCCGTCATGCTCGGCATCAACGCCCGATCGGCGTTCGGCACGTCCACCACCGCAATGTAGGTGGCCACGCCCTGTTCGATCTTCGCATCGAGCCGCAACTGCCTCACGGTGCCGACAAAGCTCCGGTCGGGCCAGGCCTGCACTGTAAACGTCACCCCCTGCCCTTCGTGAACCTGCCCTACGTCGGACTCGTCCACGTTGGCGAGCAGGACCATCTGCTCGAGGTTGGCCGCGAGGGTGAACAGCACCGGCGCGCTGAAACCGGCGTTCACGGTCTGGCCCACGTCGACGGCGCGCTTCACGATGGTTCCGGCCAACGGCGCACGGATTTCGGCGTAGCCGAGGTTTCGACGGGTGCGGGAGAGGGTGACCTCGGCGCTCCGCACCTGCGCGGCGGCCACCGCCGCGTCGGCCACGGCGACCTCCAGCTCCTGATCGGTAGCGGCCTGCTTTTCGTGGAGGGAGCGAACTCGGCGCAGCTCCACCGAACGGCGATCGCCGTGAGCGGTGGCTTCGCTGAGCTTCGCCTCGGCGCTCGCCACGTCGGCTTCCAGCAAGGTGGGATCGATGCGAGCGAGCAGGTCGCCGGCCTGCACTTCGCTGTTGAAGTCGACGAGCAGCTCGGCCACGATGCCGCTCACCTGCGTGCCGATGTCGATCGACGGCTCGGCCTCAAGCGTGCCGGTGGCGGAGACGAGCTTCTGCACATCGCGGCGTTGGAGGGGTGCCGTTCGCCATGCGGCGGGCTCCGCCTGCTCCCTGAGCCACCACCACCCGGCCACGCCGGAGCCGAGGCTGAACGCGACGAGGAGCGGAATCAGGGCGGCGCGAGGCTTCATCGAGGCCGCGGGGCCTATCGCTCCCCACCAACCGCGGCTATCTTGCGGCCGACGGAGGGGAAGATGCAAAACTTTCGGCTCATGGGCGCGGCCTTCCTCGCCAGCGCGGGGTGTACGCCCGACTCGTCAGACACGGCGTGGGGCGGCTACTGGGACTCCGGGTGGAATGCCGACACGGGCCGGGCTGGCGCGCCCACGGCCGATACCCAGGAGGACGACGGCTACGAGCCGAGCGAGACGGAGAGCGACTACTTGCGCCTCGCCCCCGCCGCGACCGACCAGTACGTTTTCGTGGCGAACCCCGACCGCGACACGCTCACCCGCATCGCCGTGAGCACCCTCGACGTGCAGACCGTTCCCGTCGGCGCCGTCCCCTCCAGCGTGCAGACCACCAGCGACTACCGACTCGCCGTCACGCTCAACGAGGCCGACGACTCCTTGTCGATCGTGGAGGCGGAGACGCTCTTGACCACGAACGTGTCGGTGCGCGACAACATGAACCAGCTCTCGCTGTCGCCCAACGGCGGCTGGGCGATGACCTGGTACGACCCAGCGGCGGAGAGCTTGGGCACGACCTCGGGCGTCAAGAGCTACAACGAGGTGAGCTTCGTGCGCACCGAGGCGGCGGAACACTTCCCGATGGCGGTCGGGTACTCGCCGGCCGGCGTGCGGTGGAGCGACGACGGGCTCCTCGCCGTGGTCGTGAGCGACGCGACGCTCGCGGTGGTCGACCTCACCTCGGGCACGCCCAGCGTTCGCCTCGTGCCGCTCACCGACGTGCCGGACGATGCCCCGAAGGCCGAGGAAGTGGTGCTGGCCCCCCGCGGCGACTACGCCTTCGTGCGTCAACGCGGCGAGGAGGGCCTGCTGGTGGTCGACCTCTTGGCCGGCCTAGTAGACCGGATTTCGGTCGGGGCCGATCCCACCGACATGGACGTTCACCCGGATGGGAACGCCCTCGCGGTGGTGGCGCGCTCGTCGCGCGAGGTGTGGTCGCTGGACGTGGCCGACCCCTACGCAGAGCCCACCGTCACGCCGTTCCCGAGCGATGTGGCCTACGGGAGCATCAGCTTTGCGGGCGACGGCTCCCGCGCGCTGCTCTACACGAATGCCGCTGCTATCGATCGCCTCGCCATCTGGAACGTGCGCGACGGCACCTTCGACGAACGCCCCCTCGTGAAGCCCGTTTCGAGCGTGGCCCTCTCCCCGGCCGGCGACACCGCCATCGTGTTCCACACGAAGGAGGACGCCGCCGACGCCGCGGAGACCGAGTTCACCGGCGAGTGGGCGATCACGCTGATGGAGGTCGACGGCAACCGTGAAAATCGGCTCCTGCTGCCGTCAGAGCCCACCGGGTACAGCCTCAGCGACGACAGCCGGTGGGGGTTCTTCATCCTGGAGGGCACCTCCATCGTGGAGGCCTGCTCCTTCGCCACGCTCATCCCCGATCTGGTCGCGCTGCCCAGCGAGCCGGCGTTCGTGGGCGTGCTGCCCGGGCAGTCGGTGGCTTGGGCCAGTCAGGCGCACGAGCTTGGGCGCATCTCCTTCTACGATCCCGACGCCACCACGCTCGACACGCTCACCGGTTTTGAGCTGAACAGCGAGATTGAGCACTGATGCGGAGTGACCTCGATTCGGTTCGCCGCGCAGGACGCGGCGCCGGTGGCGCGAAGGTCCGTTGCCAGCCGGCGGCCGCGAAAGGGACAGCGTGAGGAAGAGCCTGTGTTGGCGCCGGGGCCTGCCGCCGTTGGCCGCCCCTCCGCTCGCCCCGCAGCGGGGCTCGGTCGGCACGGCCAACAGCGTCACCCAGTCCCTCACCGCCCCGCCCAACCGCTGTGCCCGACGAGCAGTAGGCGGGCGGCCAACAGACTTCGCTGGGCTTGCTGCTGCGGCTCACCACGGCAGGACCAGCGTAGCCGGGACACCCTTGTCGCGGTCTCACACCCGCCAGGCGAAAAAAACGAACGTCACCGGAAAATGATCGGCCTCTCCGGCGGATCCCCGAACTCTGGCACATCGATTGCCATACGAGGAAACCATGAAGCTCCGCACACCCCTCCCGTTCCTGCTGTTGCTGGCCGCGGCAGGCTGTGAGACCACCGGCGACTACGCGATGAACTCGGGTTCGGCCGTTTACGACGAGGAACCCTCCGCGATGCCGGATACCGCCGACAACGACGGCGGCGCGGGCGACACGGGCGGCGCGAGCGAGTCCGAAAGCGACTACCTGCGCCTCGCCCCCGCCGCGACCGACCAGTACGTTTTTGTGGCCAACCCCGACCGCGACACGCTCACCCGCATCGCCGTGAGCACCCTCGACGTGAAGACGATTGCCGTGGGTGCGGT
>CANKOI010000122.1 GCA_947484175.1 Deltaproteobacteria bacterium | reverse complement strand
GGTCCGCCATCTGGGCCCGCCTCGCCGCCCTCCACCCCATCCAACGGATCAGCACCGCATGAACCCTGCCACAGCGTCCGCCCGACCCGGAACCGGGTCACGTCGCGACTCCAAAATCGCTTCCCTCCCCCCTCCGTGAATACGACGGGGTAACCCCTACTCCACCCCCACCGAGTGGTCCCCCGCCGGCGCCACGATCCGCAGCCACGGGCTCTCGCTCTCGAGGACGCAAGCGGTGCACCCCTCGGCGCCTTCGGCGAGCGGTGCCCCGTCGAGCAGCACCGTGGCCGCGCCGGGGGCGTAGACCTCCACATCCCAACCCGCGTAGAGCGAACCCGCGTGAAGCTGGATCGTGGATAGGGTTTCGGCAGTGATCGCGGCGCCCCCGGCCACGGAGGCGGCCGCCCCCGCGCCCGCGAGGATGCGGGCGTTCAGCGCGCCGGGGTCGTTGGCCCAGGAGCGAACCCCAGGATCGGTGGCGGGGGCGAGGGTGACCACCCCATGGTCGAGCAGAGGCACGACGCTGCCGACGCGCTGGAACAGCGGCCCTTCGCCGAGCGGCGCGGGCAGGGTGAGGGGTGCCCCGCCCGTGTAGCGCTCTCCCGTCCACCAATGCACCCACTCGCCAGAGGGAAGCGTCCCCGTCCACTCGGTGGTGAATTCGGTGACCACCGGCGCCACGAACAGGTCGGGGCCGACAAAGAAGTTGTGTTCGTCGTGCACTCCGCCCTCGGGGTCGCCCAAGCCTTGCGGCAGCACGATCGGCACGCCCGCCTCCACGATCCGGGCGGTGTGGGCTTGGTAGTAGGGCCACAGCCGGGTGTGCAGGGCGGCGTAGCGGGCGAACGCCGCGAGCGTGTCCTCGTTGAACTGGCTCTCAGCGTACGCCGTGAAGTCCCAAGGATTGTGGTTTTCCCCGGCGCCGCCGTACTGCCAAATCGGCAGGAGCGCCGCGTACTCCATCCAACGCACAAAACTCTCGTGGGTGGGACGGCCGCCCCGATAGCCGCCGGTGTCACTCGCGTAGAAGGGGTACCCACTCACGGACAGGCTGGTGCCGCCGTGAATGCCCGAGGTGAGGCCGCCAACGAGGAGCTGACCATCCCGTTCGTCGTCCCACACCTCAAAGCCGTTGTCGAGGTCGCCGGGCCAGATCACGTCGGTGACGGTCTGGCAGCCCAGGCAGCCGCCACGACCGATGAGGACCCCCGATTCGTTGCCGGGCACCGTGTAGGGGAGATGGTAGAACCGGTTGAACTGGTGGTGCATCGTGCGTTCGTCGCTGCCGTCGTCGAACGCCCACGCCGGGTTGATGCGTGAGCCAAACAGGCCCAGTTGCACGTCCTCGCCGTAGTCGAGCTTCCAGCCTTCGATGCCGACGTCGAGCGCCGCCTGGGCGCGGCCTGCCCATGCTGCGGCAGCGTCGGGGTTGGTCAGGTCTACGATGTCGCCAAACGTGGAGAACAGGATCGGGCCCTGCACCAGCCAGCCGTTTGCTTCGTAGGTGGCGTGTTCCGGGTCGTCGTCTGCCACGTACGGGGTGGTCCACGCCAGCATGCGGAAGCCGAGCGCGTGAACTTCGTCGATCAGCGCGCCCCAGTCGGCGAACTGGGCCGGATCGGGGACCATCGAGTTGTAGGTGGTCTGCCACGGGTTGTCGACCCACAGAACGCCGGTGGGGAGGCCGAGCGCTCGTAGGGTGCGGGCGTCGTCGAGGACCTCTTCGCCGCTGATGACGGCGTTGCGCCAGTGGAGGGGCGCGAACGCCCAGTCGGGGGGCACCTCGGGCCAGCCGGTGCGCTGCCAGTACCGGCCGGTCACCTCTGGCGAGGTAGGGGGCGCGTACAAGTCCACGGCGAGCCCGCTCTCGTCGACCTCGAAGAGGGCAGTGACCTCGTCGGGAGCGGTGGCCGCTACGTCGAATATGCCTGGCCGGTGACTGTCCACGAGCAGCCCCCACTTGGCGCTCGAAACGAGGAGCGGCACCGGCACGTGCGCTTCGTTGTAGGCGCTCTCGCGGTCGAGCTCGACCTCGATCTGCATCGCCCGAACGCGGCCCCGATGCATCACGCTGTCGAAGAGCTCCCCCAGCCCGTAGAACTGTTCCGACTCCGCCGCGCTCACCGTCACGCCCATCCACACGAGGGGCAGCTCCCCGGCGTTGGGGGTGAGGTGGAGGCGCAGGCCTGGACCGGCCTCGTCCACCTCGAGGGCCGCGCTGCGACCGCCTTCGAACGTGACGAGGTCGGCGGACACGGCGGTGGCGGCCCGAACGTGCAGGCCCGCATTACACCGCTCCGACAGATCGGCTTCGTACCCGGCGGTGGCTAAGGTTCCTGCGTCGTTGCGCTCGTTGTAGAGCCACCAGGGGTCGTAGCTGCACGCGTCTCGGTCTACCGAGTCGGCCTCGACGAGGACGAACCCAACACGTCGCTCCGTGCCGTCGGCGTGGCGCCACAGGAAGCCGTCGCCGTCGCCGGTAAGGACGGCACCGTCAGCATCCTCAAATGCCCCTGCGTCGTCGTGTACAGCGTGGGGCGGGGGGCAGGCGAACAGGGCCAGGAGCAACATTGCCGCAGTATATGCGGTAGGCTTCCCGGCATGCTCACTCTGCTCTTGGCGGGCTGCGGGACCTTGGCGTTTCTGAACGAAGCACCCGAGGTCTCGTTCCTCAGCCCCGACCCTGGTGCGGTGGTGGTGCGGTCCAAGGCGGTAACCTTGGTGGCGCGGGTGGCCGACGACACCGACAGCATCGACGCTCTGGACTACTTCCTGCACGGCCCGGATGGCGGCCTCATCGACGCCGACCCGCAGGTGAACGTCGACGCCGGCCAAGTAAGCCTCACGGTGCCAGCGGGCCTGCCCGGGGCCGAGCCGAAGCTCACGTTGCGGGTAGTCGACCAGCAGGGCGAGAGCGCCAGCGCCGTGCTCACCCTGTCGGTGGTCGACAACCTTCCGCCCGTCGTCACGTGGGTGAGCCCCGTCCAAGGTGGACAGTACCCGGCTGGCCAGGCCCTCTCCGTCGAGGTGGTGGTCACCGACCCCGATCCGGACGCGGATTCGGACCTCGCGCTCGCGTGGTCCGGTGGTGCGCTGGAAGGCCGGATGGACCTGCCCGCGATGCTTGACGCTTCAGGCACCGTCCGCTTCGAGATCACCGGGCTGGCGAGTGCTTCGTGGTGGTTGGGCCTCAGGGCGACCGATTCGTTGCTGGCCGCGGGGTCCAACACGGTCGCGTTCACGGTTGCCCAGGGCGACCAGGACGACGACGGCTACCTAGCGGAGGCCGTGGGGGGCGACGACTGCGACGACGGCTCCGCGGCCGTGAACCCCGGCGCTTCGGAGTCGTGTAACGAACGAGACGACGACTGCGACGGCCTCATCGACGAAGAGGCGACCGACGCGGCCGTGCACTACCGCGACGAGGACGGAGACGGCTTCGGCAACGCCGCCGACGGATTCTCGTCGTGTGCTCCGTTGGCTGGACGGGTGGAAAATGACGACGATTGCGACGACACGCGGGCCGACGTGAACCCCGCCGGCCTGGAGCTTTGTAACGGGCTGGACGACGACTGTGACGGCGACACCGACGCCGCCGCGGCGGACATGGTGACCGTGTGGTTGGACTTCGACGAAGACACCTACGGCAGCGGCGACCCCTACGAGGTCTGCTTCCCGGCGGTGGACGAGGTGTTCAACGACGAGGACTGCGACGATGGCGACGACACGGTCTACCCGGGCGCGCCGGAGCTCTGTGATCTCGGGAATGACGACGAGGACTGTGACGGCACGGCCGGCAACGACGACCCCGACAGCACGGGAACACAAACGGCCTACGCTGACGCCGACGGCGACGGGTTCGGGGATCCGGCTGTGGAGCTAGATCTCTGCTCGCTGGAGGCCGGCTGGGTGGCGAACGCGGACGACTGCGACGACACCGATGCCTACGCGTTCTCCGGGGGGGCCGAGGTGTGCGACGACGGCTTCGACTTTGACTGCGATGGCTTTGACGGGGAGTGTGTGCTGTCCGGCACGGTGGCGCTCTCCGCCGCGGACTACACCCTCACCGGAGCAGCCTACGCGGCCGCCGGCACCTTAGTGCGGTCGCTCGTCGACCTCGATGGCGACGGGCTCAACGACTTCGCCGTGACCAGCAATTACAACGACGTCGCGTTGGTGCGGGCGGCGACGCTCGCCTCTGCTCCCGTCGCGAACTGGCCGACCCTAAGCGGGAGCGGCAGCGACCTGTTCGGCTACAGCCTCCTCGCCACCGATGACCTCGACGGCGACGGCGTCTCCGAGCTGTTCGTCGGGGCACCCTTCGCCGGCACGGACGGGGGGGGCGCGGTGTATCTCTTCGACCCGACCGGCACCGCGGATCAGGGCATCGCCGACGCCCTCGGCGCGCTTGAGGGCGCCGCGGACGAACAATTCGGCCTCGACCTCGCGGGCCCCTTCGACCTCGACGGGAACGGTGCGGCCGAGGAGCTGCTAGTGGCTGGAGATGGCACGCTCCGGGTGTTCGACGTCGCGCTCAACGAACTGGCCAGCTGGACCCTCCCCAGCGGCGCCGACGGCTCCGTTCTGGCCTTGGCGCCGGACTGTGACGGCGACGGTTTGGACGATGTGCTGGTGGGGGTGTCCGAGGCCGACTCGGCCTACTTGGTTTACGGAGGCACCAGCGGCGACCTCGACCTCTCTTCCGCCGATGTGTTCCTGCCGGGCACGCTAGCCGGAGATGCCGCCGGCACGGCCGTCGCCGGCCTTGGCGACGCCACCGGCGACGGGTACGGCGACGTGGCGGTGGGCGCGCCGGGCAGCGCATCCGACACGACGACGAACGCCGGCGCCGTTTATGTGTGGACTGACCTCGCGGGCACTCCTGCCTCTACGCGCCTCGCCGGCCTGGTGGCCGGCGACCGCGCGGGGGTGGGCGTCGGCGCCGCCGGCGACCTCGATGCCGACGGCACCGCAGACCTCCTCGTCGGCGCCTCGGGCGAGAGTACCGGCGGGCGCGACGCGGGCGCCGTCTACGTGTTCTACGGCACGAACGCGTGGGCCGCCTGGGACTTCGCCGCCCCCGATGCGTTGTTCACCGGTTCGGGCGGCAGCACCGCCGGAGAGTCGGTCACCGGCCTCGGGGATCTGAACGGCGACGGCGCGGACGATCTCGGCATCGGTGCCGTTCGGGCCGGCAGCCTCGCGGCCGGAGCGGCTTATGTAGTGTTCGGAGGGAGCCTCTGATGTCCGACGCCGATCCGCAAGCCCACGCCCTGCAACTCCGGAGCGCCGCGCTCTCCGCGTGGCTCGAGAGTGACGGGGGGCTCGAGCGTGCGCTCAGCGAGAACCTCGTGGTCGCCTTCCTCGGCTCGGCTTCCTCCGGCAAGGACAGCGGCATCCGGGCCCTGTTCGGCCTCGACTTCGGGGAGGTGAGCCCGATTCCCGGCTCGACAGACCGGGTGCGGGTCGCCAAGCTCGACGATGCCGGCCGCGTGTTGCTGGTGAATGCGCCCGGCTTCGGCGACGTTCGCCAGTCCGTGGACGATAAGGCGCGGGAGGTGCTCGCCTCGGTCGACGTCGTGGTCTACGTCGTCAATTGTGAAGGCGGCGCCACGGCGGACGAGCGGAACGATCTGGATGAAATCCGGCGACTTGGGCGCCCAGTTCTCGTGTGCCTGAACAAGATCGACCTCATCCGCACCCGCGACCGCGAGAGCTTCGTCAAGGCCACGCTCGACCAGCTCGGGGTGCCCGACCACGACGCCGTCGTCACCGCGTTCGACCCGCTTCCGCAGCTCGCGCCCGAGCCGATCGGCGTGGAGGAGGTGATCAGCTGGATCGGTGACCAGCTGGAGAAGTCCGGCAAATCCTTATTGTTCGCCAAACACCTTCGAAACAAGGCGGCGGCGTGCGAGCCGATCATCCAGATCGCCGCGCGGAACGCGAGTCTCGCCGGCGCGGTTCCCATCCCCGGTGCCGACCTCGCGGTGGTCACGGCCATTCAGGTGAAGCTCATCCGCGACATCGCGGCGATCCACGGCCAGGCGCTCGACCGCGACATGGTGGCGTTCATCCTCGCCGAGCTGCTTGCCGTGGGCGGTCGTGGCTTTGTGCGCTGGGGGATGGAGGCCCTCAAGGCGGCGGGGCTCATGCCCGGCGGCCACCTCGCGGAGGGGCTGATCTTGGCGGCTTCGGCCTCGATCGCCGGCGCGACAACGTACGGGGTGGGGCACGCCGCGGTGAAGTGGATTCAGAGCGGGCGTACGCTCTCGGCCGACGCCCTCCGCGACGTTTTCGACGGGGCCGCGTTCGGGTGGAAGGATCGGAAACGCGGCAAGAAGGGCGGAGGCTGAGCGGCCGTGGGAGGCACGACGGACCGGGGTAGCGGCATCGCCGCCTCGCTGGCGGTGGAGCCGCTGCACCGCCTGTTCGGGCGCTGCCATCGGGATGAGCTTCTCCCATTGGCCGCTCTGGTGGGCGTGGCGCATCGCGGGGTGGGCCTCGATCTCCTCGCTCGCAACGTGGCGCGCGCCACCCGCCGGCTGGCCCGGCACGGCCTGCTGAGCGCGCTGTTCGGGGGTGGGGACGGTCCGGATTGGCTCACCGTGCTGCGCGACCTTACGGGCAACCCCCGGCTCGGTTTCGATGAGATCCCCGAAGCCGAGGTGGCCGTGGTGCGGCGGGCGCGCACCGAGTCGTGGGCCCCGCTCTCGACCGAAGCACGCGCCGAGCTCTGGCAGCAGCTGGGGATGGGCGGAACGCCACCCGATAGCGGCGAGGAGGCCATGGCGCAGGCCGAGTCGAGCCTGGGTCGGGCGTTCGGGTACGTGCTCACCCAAGCGCACAAGCAGCTCACCACCTCGAAGGGGGTTCCGGTGTTCCTCCTAGTGCTGCTGCCGTTCGCTTTTTGCCTCCACCCCATCCTCATCCTCTCCATCGTGGTGGGCGCCAACCGGGCGCTCCGCTCCGACCGCCCCCGTCTCGTGGCGATGGTGATGCACGTGGCCAGGCTCCGGCAGATCGTGCTTCGCCGCATCACGGTGGGTTTCGTTGGTAGCCCCTCCACAGGGAAGGACGCGGGAATCCGCGCGATGTTCGGGATCGACTCCGGCAACATCTCCCCGGTGGCGGGGAGCACGACAACCGTGAAAATCCAGCAGGTGCCGGGGGCGACGGCGCTCTATGTCGTGAACACGCCCGGTCTCGGCGACGTGGTGCAGAGCGTCACGGACGAAGCGAAGCAGGTGCTCTCCCACATCGACGTGTACGTGTACGTGGTGAACGCGGAGGGCGGGGTGCAGGCGCGGGAACGGGCCGACTACAAGGCCTGTCGCGGCTCGGGAAAGCCAGTCCTGGCGCTGGTGAACAAGATCGACCTGCTGCGCCCCCGCGACAAGGAGAAATATCTCGCCGACGCTAGGGAGAAACTCGGGGCGCCACCCGGCGACTTTCTGGCCGTGGCCTTCGACCCCATGCCCGAGCTCTCCGCTGGACCGATCGGCCTTGAGGCGGTGCGCGAGTGGCTCGTACGGGCGCTGGTGTCGTTGGACAAGGACCCAACCGAGCTTCCCCTCCTGGCGGCCGTGCCGGAGGCGGCACCCTCGTGAGGCCGCGGCCGGTCGCCGCATCGGCGGGTCTGCTCCTGACCCTCGCCTGCGACAGCGCACCCAGCGATGCTCAGGTGGCCGAGGCCGTGCTCACCGCCCCTGATGCCGGTGAAGTCCGTACCTTCCGCGACGAAGGCAGCGGCTTTCGGGCTGCGGGGGTCGCCCCGATTCGCGCGCTCACGAGCCTCGACGCCTACGAAGAGGACGGCAGCGTCTTCGTTGCCGGGCTCAGTCACCGGCTCGTGCCCTCGCTGTTCGCCGAGTACTTGCCGCAGTTGTTTGTGGCGGTGCTCGAGAGCGCCGACCCCTCGCTGCGTTCGTGGAGCGCACACTCTTGGCGGGTAGACGCGCCGGGGGCCGCGATGATCGATCCCGCGCTGGTGTTGGGGCCAAACGGGCGGGAGCTGTGGTTTGTTCAGGTGGACGGCCCGGGGGACCCCGCGCAAGGCGGGAAGGCCGCACGGGTGATGCGCACCCGCTGGACGGGGAGCCGTTTTGCCGGCGCCGAGGTGGTGTTCGAGGGGCGCGGCGTGGTGGACCCTTCGGCCGTCTATGATGGCGACGCCTGGCGCCTTTTCCTCACCCGAAACCACCGCGAGATCGTCGAGGTGACGGGCACGCGGAAGGAGCCGCGCATCGTTGCGAGCGGGCTCAGCGTGCCGCACATCTCGCGGGTGGACGGCGGCCTGCGGCTCACGGGGCAGGACACCTCGCGGGGGCCGAGCACGCCGGTGGAGCTGCGGCCGGTGGGGGAGGGGTGGTCCACGCCCCAGGCGCTCCTTCCGCCCGGCGACTCCGAGCCGTGCAGCTCGCCCTCGACCACCGTGCACGCCGGTGCGCGCTGGCTGTTTTGTGCGAAGGAACGGCCGGGGCCCTGACGGAGCGGGTGGGCCTCAGCCCGGCGTCGCGACCCCCGCCTGCTCGCACCACCAGCGCAACAACGAGTCTGGCGCGCCCCACGCCTTGTTCATGCACCCCGCGAGCGGCACGAGCTGGTCGAGCTCGCCGGCGGCGAGGCGCTCGGCGAGCCGGCGGGCCTCGGGGGGCACCGAGGGCGGCAGCGGCAGGTCGCGGAGGTCGGCGGCGGACAGCTTCATCGCACGCAGGCTCAGCGCGGATCCGGTGCCCCGACCGCGGGCCCAGGCGCTGGCAGGCGGGGACAGCAGAATCGCGAGGATATCGATAGCGTCGAGCTTCTCGGGCAGCACCGTGAGCACCGGCGTGAGTCCGACGCAGCGCCCTTCGAGGTCGGCCGCGGCTTCGATCACCTTCGTTTGGGTGGCCACCAGCACGCGCGGACCGAGCCGTCGAGCCTGCCGCGGGTGCAGGTGCGCGGCGTCGACGGTGGGGCGGAGCCACCCGGACCGATGGATTCTGGCCGTTCGTTCGCCCCACAAGAGTCGTCCCGGCTCGATGTGCCCGCTGGTCACCACCCTGAGCCCGTCCCCACCCTCCTCAACATGGCCGCGAAGCGCGTAGTACTCGTCGCGGAAGTCAGCCTCAATCCCGCAGGAGTGACCAAGCACGCCCGCCGCGCCCCGGGTGGGCGTCCACGGGGGGCGCTCGGCGCCATGCAGCAGCGAACCCCAGTTCGCGCCGGCCGCGGCGGAGGGAAGCGGCGCGGCGGGCAGCTCTGCGTAGCGCCGAGACAACTGTGCTCGTTCGCCCGGTACAAACCCCATGGCCACGAGCGGAGTGCGAACGTCGGGAAAGCTGTCGATCGGGAGGGTCCACACCCAGGCAGGTGCGCCGCAGCGTGCGCGGATGTTTTCGCTGTCCCGAGTAGCACAAATGCTCGCTGGCAACACGATGCCCACGCTCCGCCGCGCCGCGATCACCGATTCGAGGAGGAACACGGCGCTCACGTCGGTGTACGGGCCCAGGAGCGCGCCGTGGCGATCGCGGAGGTGGGTGGCCAGTGCCGGATCGGGGGCCGTGAGCGTGCGCAGACGGTTCAAGAATGGGGGGTTGGTGAGCACAGTCCCTGTCGGGTCGAAGGGTGCAGCGAGGGCGTTCGCGCACCGCACCGAACGTTGCAGCCTCGCGGCCCCTGCCCGATCCAGGGACACGAACGCGGCCAGACGGGCCTGCGCCAACCAGACGGCGAGGGGATCGAGGTCGGTGCCGGCGAGGCGCTCGACCACGAATCGGTGGCGCGCAGCCAGCGGCAGCGCGCGCACCGCTGCCAGCAAGAAATCACCTGCGCCGCAGGCGGGGTCGAGCACGTCGCCTTCGCCGTTCCAGGCGAGGGCGGTCACGGCGTCGGCGAGCGCGGGGGGGGTGTAGAACACGCCAGTGGCGCGGCGTGCAGGGTGCAGCCGGGCGTAGAGCGCGCCGGGGTCGGGCACGGGGGGGAGGCGGGGGCCGCGGCAACCCGAAGGGTCGAAGAGCGGCAGCCCGGTGTGGCGCCAGTGCCCGTCGGCGTCGCCGACGGCTTCGGCGAGGGCGTGCCGGAGGCCGGCGGCGCCGGCCTCGGCGAGCCATTCCGCGTAGGCGGGGGGGACCACGGCGGCGCGGGGGGGCACGGGGCAGCACTAATCCACCATC
>CANKOI010000121.1 GCA_947484175.1 Deltaproteobacteria bacterium | reverse complement strand
CCGAGAAGGACTGGCGTCGCCCGCAGACGTGCGAACCCGCGTCCGAGCGCGTCACTCGTCGTCGCCCTCACCGTGGATTCTGGCCTTGAAACCTCGCGGTCTTCGCTGAACGGGGATCAATTCAGTTACGCAATAGGAGACTCTCCCACTAGAGCTACACCCCTACCGACCCGGGCGACCTCGCCGCGCTCGTGGCCGCCACCGGAACGCACGCGGATATCGTGCCCGTCTGATCTTCCGCCGGTTAGAATCGAACAGCCTTGTGGCCGCCCTCCCCTCGGAATTTGCTTGAAGAACTTCCTTCGTTTCCTCCCAATTTTCGTGAGCCCGCTTTTGGGTCTCTTGGCCGTGACCCACTCGGGTTGGCTGGTCATCGCTGGGCCGCTGTTCACGTGGGTCATCATCCCGCTCCTCGACCAACTGATCGGTCTGGACAAAGAAAATCGGGAGGATGGTCGCTGGGCTCCTCTGATGCGTGTGCTCCCGGCAGCCTTCGTCCCGGCCCAACTCGCCCTCCTAAGTTTCGGTCTCCACCGACTCTCCAGCATGCCGTTGGGTTGGGAGTCCTTGGGCCTGGCCTGGGGCCTCTCGATAGGAACGGCGATCGGCATCCTCGTGGCCCACGAGCTCATGCACCGGAGCGGAGCGGTGGAGCAGCGACTCGCCGAGGTACTGATGGCGACCGCCAGCTACACCCATTTCTGCATCGAGCATGTTCATGGGCATCACAAGCGTGTGGGCACCCCCGACGATCCTGCCAGCGCGCGTCTGGGTGAGTCCCTGTACCGGTTCCTCCCGCGCTCCTTGGTGGGGTCGTGGGCGAGTGCGTGGGGGATCGAGACGACCCGGCTCGCCCGAAGGGGGCTCGGCCCGTGGTCGTGGCACAGCCGCATGGTTCGGTATCTGGTTGCCCAGGGCGCGCTGGTGGCCACCCTCGGCATCTGGTTGGGTCCCGCGGGCGTGGGGTGGTTCCTGCTTCAGTCCGCGCTCGCCGTCTTGCTCCTCGAGAACATCAACTACGTCGAGCATTACGGACTGTTCCGCGAGAAGTTGCCCTCGGGGGCCTATGAGCGTGTGCGCCCCGAGCACAGTTGGAATGCGAGCCACGCCGCGAGCAACAGCATGATGTTGTCGCTTGCGCGCCACAGCGACCACCATGCCTTCGTCACGCGCCCCTACAGCGAATTGCGGCACTGGGAGGGCGCTCCCCAGCTTCCCGGCGGCTACGCCAACATGACACTCCTCGCTCTTCTTCCGCCGCTCTGGTTCCGTGTGATGAATCCCCGGGTGTTGGCGCTGCGGGGCGCTACGGCAATTCCTGAACCCGATTCTGCTTCTTTTGGGCCGTGAGTTTTACGACCATGTCATCGTTCGGTGCGGCCCGGTGGAGGATGATTCTACGGAAACTCTGAAACTGGGTGACGCGGTATTCGCGCGTGAAGCTGAGGTAGTGGTCTACCAGGCCTGAGAACCCGCAGGCGATCATCGCCTGCTCTCGCCGCAGCGGCTCCGGCAACGGGATGATCACCTCGTCGATCTCGCCGCCTTCAATGGTGATCGTGCCCCGCTCCAGCCGCTTCACCTCGTGTCCCCGAACGTCGATCGTCTGCTCCAGGAGCGGCCCGAACTGATCGAGGATGATCGTGCGTACGTTTTCCCAGCGCCGCCCGCCGAGGAACTGGGCGTCGATGTACACGCCGGGCGGCTTCTCGTAGTTCACTTCGAGATTCCGGGGCGAGGTGCGGAGCTCTTCGCGTACACGCTTTTCGGCGATCGCCTCGGGCGTGGGGGCGGGAGGCCGCACGGCCCGGACGGTGGGCTCGCTGGAGCCGTTGCACGCAACCAAAAGGAGGGCGGTGAGCACGGTGGGAACGTAACCGTCGACTACAGCCAACGTTTGCGCCTGAACCAGTACGCCAGCACCAGGGCAATCCCCACCATCAGCCACACGGCGTGCCAGAACCCATTGGGGGACTCGGCGTGCGGGATGCGGGCGAAGTTCATCCCCAGTGCGCCCGAGATCACGGTCATGGGGAGCAGCAGGGTGCTCACCATAGCGAGGTATTTCATCACCCGGTTCAGCCGGTCGTCCGCCCGCTGCTTCTGTACTTGCATGGCGCCGGCACACACATCGACAAGCAACGCGGCCGAGTCGCTCACCGCGTCGATGTGATCGAGAACGTCACGGAAGTAAATGGCGCCCGTCTCGGACAGGTCCGTGCTCTCCAGAATCCGTTTCAGGACCTCCTGCTGCGGCAGCATCGTTCGCCGCATCACGAGGAGCCGGTGCCGGATGGCGACCAGTTCGTCGAGGGTGCTGGCTTCAAGGTCGGCGTCGGCCTTCGCCTCCAGTGAGTCGAGCTCGGCCTCCCAACGGTCCAGCAGCGGGATGAACTCGTCGATCACCGCGTCGAAGATGGCGTGGAGCACCCGATCTGCGCCGGTGCCCACGCGTTCACCGTCGGAGCGCACGAGCTCGTCTACCCGGGAGATGGCGCTTACCGGTCGATCGTGCACGGTCACCAACAGGCCGGGTCGGACGAAGATCCGCACCGCAGTGGTGTCGAGGTCGGCTTCCGTGCCGGTGTCGAGCGCTTGGAGCACGATGAAGGTGTGGGTGGGAAATCGTTCGTATTTTGCGCGGCGCTGGGGGTGGAGGCAGTCCTCCAGCGCAAGGGGGTGAAATCGCCATTCCGTGGGCAGGACGCTAAGCCCCAGCTCGGTCGTGGCGATCAGGTCGACCCAGACCGTGGAATCGCCGGGTGGGTTGCGGGCGAGGTCGAGCCCCTCTCCCGACACCCGATGGCCGTCTGCACAAATCAGCGTGGTGCGAACCATCAGCTCAGTCCGCCCAGTCGATGCTCGCTTCGGTTTCGCTGGGCGTGGAGGTGAGCCATTCGCCGGTGTACGGAGCCTGATCGGCCACGGCGAGCACGTCGGTGCCGTTGGCCGGGTCCTTCACGATCGCCGCAACCCACTTGCCATCTTCGGTGACACGCACCCGCGCGAACGTGGTGCCGCTGGCGCCGACGTGCAGGGTCGCGTCGTCGCTGTGGTCGGAGTAGGCGATGTGGAGCTCGTTGTCGATGGAATACACCACCCGGCCGCCGGTCGTGACCGCCCAAACCCGCTCGTCGCTGCCCGAGTCCAGCCAGCTCACGTAGCTGCTTCCGTCCATCTCGAAGAGGTACACATCCTGCGCACACTGCAGCGCGATCGTGTCGATGTCCCACCAAATGGGGTGGGCACAGCTGGTCGGTGCGATGATCGTGGGGCTGCGCGAGCCCGACACGGGCGACACCTCCACCGAGCCATCCTTCCGGGTGCTGGCCAGCCAGTTGCTGTCGGGCGAGAAGGCGAGGCCGTCGGGGTCGGTGCCGGCCGATGTGGAGAGCTGCAGGACCGCCGTCCCGGAGGTGTCGTACACCCACACCTCGGGTTTTGTGGCGCCAAAGCCTTGCAGGGCGACGAGGTTGTGGTCGGGGGAGATGCGCATCGCCGACCAGGAGTCCGTGGCGCTGCCGAAGTTGGCCCAGCCGGTCCCGTCGGCGCTCGCCCCCCAAGTCAGCACGTTGAGGAGGCCGAGGAGGAGATCGGCGGTGGTGTCTACCTGCAGGTCTACGAAGGAAACGACAGCGTCGGTCACGAGGACGGTGGTGGTGTCGTCGCTGTTCACCTGCCACACCTCCCTGCCTTGGGCGATGACGAGGTCGGGGACGGCGCCCGCGTCGGCGTAGAGGTTCAGCGTGGTGCAGCCGAGCGAGGCGGCCTGGTCGGTCATGGGGCTCACAGCCCAGCCGTCGGCCCACACGTAGGCGGTGCCGACGCCCGCGGTGGCGAGGGTGTAGCTGCCGTCGGCGGCGGTCGTGGCGGAGTCGAACGCCGAGGACCACATGGTGAGGCCGCTGGCGGGAACCCCGTTCTCGCCGAGCACGGTGCCCGACACACAGCCCGCTTCGGGCGCCTCGAAGCTTGGCCCTGCCACGCACGAGCCCGTTTCGCACCCGCCGGAGGAGGACTCCACTTCCTGCGCTTCGGCGAATGAGACCGGCTGCGCGCCCACGAGCCAGTCGGCCGTGAATGCGGTCGTACCGTCGTCGGTGACAGCGCAGGCGGTGCCGTCCTCGCCCGTCGTCGTCCAACCGCCGTCGTCGGTGGAAACGGACACACCCGATAGCGGAACTCCCGCATCGGCAACGTCGACGATCACGCAGCCCGCGGGCGCCTGCAGGTTGCCGAGGCGCGTGCACGTGCCCGCCTCGATCGACGTACCCTCGGCCACGGAGAAGGCCTTGCTATACCCGGCCGGGCCGCGGAGCCGGAAGGTGTTGCCGGCGCGTGCGTAGAAGGTGAGGCTGGCTGCGCCTTCGTCGAGCACACTGGTCACGAAGTCGCCTTCTTCCCAGGCGAAGGGGGAGGGGGCGAAGGCGCTGCCGTCGGCGCCGTAGAGGTTTCCGGTGGCGCAGCCCGCGGGGGTGACGGAAAAGGTGCCGATGGTGGTGCAGTCCGCGCAAGTGTTGTCGGTGCCGGTGGCGGATACGGTCGTGGTGCCGGACCAGACCGCGCCCATCGGGTCGGTGTAGTCCACGAGTACGGAAGTGCCGCCGCCGCTTCCGGTCACGCAGAAGGCGCCCTCGCCGTCCGCGATCACCTCGTCGAGGAACGCGGCGGGCGCGGTGGAATCGGGACGCACATAGGAGCGGACGCGGGCGCCTGGGGCCGGCGAGCCCGACGAGTCGACGACCGCTCCCGACAGGCAGCCGGCTGCGTCCAGACGGCCGGCGGCGTAGAGCCCGCTTTCCGTCACGTCAAAGGTGACGACGAACCCGGTACCGGCGGCGACCACGTCGGCGGTGCCCACTTCCTCCCAATTGCTGCCATTCGCACGCAGGATTACGGCAGTCGAACCAACCACGTTTCCATAAACGGGGAGCGTGAGGAGAGCGGGTGAGGCGAGGGTGATCGCCCCACCGGGCCCTGCAAAAGCGACTCGCGCTGCGCCGAGCACTGTGGCCACGTTGCCATCCACGCCATGCACGCCGGTGGGCAGGGCGTCGAGCCCCGCGCTCACCAGGTCGAGCGGATCGAGCGTCACGGCGGCGATGCCTGCGCCCAGCCCCGCGGGGGGAATCGATAGCGAAGCTTCGCCGACCACGACCGAGCCGCCGGCGGCCGCGGACACCGGCTCGCCGACTCGGAGCGGGAGCAGGCCCACTCGAACATGGGTGAGCGAATGGTCGTACGTGCGCGAGGCTGCGCCACGACCGGCCGTGCTGAACGTGAGCGCGACAGGTCCGGGACCCGATACCTCGAACGCACCGTTGGCTCCGGTTGTGACGGCCGACCGTCCGCCGACGACCACGACTCCGGCGAGCGGAAGGCCCGTCGTACCGGTTGCAAACCCAGAAATGGTCACGTCGTTCTCGGGCGGCTCGGCGGTGTCGGCCGTGTCGCTGTCGGTGACGGCGCTCTCGCTCGGTGGCACGTCTGCGTCGGGGTCGGCGAACGGCTCCGAACAGGCGAGGAACAGCACGGGAAGGCAGGAAAGGGTAGGGTTCCGCAGCATCGCGGCGGAGTGTATCCTACAACCGAGCCGCGACAGGACCGAAACGCCGATCAGGGTTTGAGGAGGATCGCCCTCTTGCCACCGGTGCAACGCAGACTCGCTCGGGTGTCTGGGTCACAATTCAGGCTAAGCCCGCCCACCGGAACGCTGACAGGAGCGCGTACCGCGCTGCGCCCGACGATCTTGATGGCCAGTGCGTAGTCACCCTCGGGCACGCGAGCGCTGAGCGCGCCGCGGCCATCTGCGGAGGTGGCCCCCTCTCGCTCCAGGCGCACCCACTGGGCCGGCTCTCCGCTTACGACCACGCTCACGGGTTCGCCGGTGTTCGCCTCACCGCCGGCTGGGACTTCCACCGGCACGCTGCTGCCGGTCGCCGCCACCTCGACGGTTGCGTTCGGAGCGGTGCCGCCTGCTTCGAGCGCCGCCTCGGGCGGTCCGCTCGCCCGCCACAAGATTGCCGTGCCGATCGCGGCCGCGAGCAGCAAGCCCACCCCGCCCACCACCACCACCCCCGCACCGACGGCCACCATCGTGCTGCCTGAGCCGCCGTCTACAGGCTCTACCGCCTGTGCCGCTGGCCGGGATGGCGTCGACCGCGTCGGCTCGCCTCGGGGAGCGGAGCGGGGATCGCTGCCCCGCGGTGTGTCGGGGAGCGCTGTCACCATCAGGCTCCGCCCCGCCAGCGCTCCTCCCCCCTTCTTGGGCCTCGTCCGGTCCGCGAGCGGCTGTACCGTTTCCGCAGCGAAGCGGTCGAGCATCGGTCCGTTGGCTTGCTCCACAAACGCGTGGAGCAGCTTCACGACCTGATCCGCGGAGGGTCGCGCCGCAGGGTCGCTCGAGAGCATCTGGCCGAGGACCCGGCGCAGGGTGGAGTCCCATTCACTGTTGGGCATGGCCAACTGGTCGAGCTGAGCGATGGCTTGGGCGATCGCTCGGTCGTGTTCGTCGGTGTCGAGCGGCAGGAGCGGTAACCACTCGGTACGCAGGAGCTCCAGAAGTACGAGCCCGAGCGCGTACACATCGCCGGCGTGCTCGCCTCGGTCGCCCTCGCGGCGCTCCGGAGACATGTACTTCAGCGAGCCGAAACGCATGGCCCCCGTCTGCGCGGACCGGAGAATGTGCGAGGAGCGAGCAGTTCCGAAGTCCAGGACCCGCACCTCGCCTTCCGTGCTGACCATGATGTTGCTCGGCTTCACGTCGCGGTGGATCACCCGGAGCGGTTGCTCCAAGCCGGTCGGCACCCGGAAATACGCGGCCTCCAGCGCCGATGCTGCGTACAACGCGATGTGGAGCGCAACCTTGGCCGGTAGTCGCTGCCTTTGGTCTCGCATGCCGTGGACGAGCTGCTTGAGATCGAGCCCATCGACGTACTCCATGATGATGGCGGTCTGCCCGTCCACCTCCACCAGATCTTCTACTCGCAGGATGTTCTTGTGGCGAAGGCGAGCGAGGAGCCGGGCCTCGTCGCGTGTGCGGTTCACGATGTCTGGCTGTTCACCCCATTGCTCGCGCAGAATCTTGACGGCCACGATGCGATCAAGGCCACTGGAACCTCTTGTTTCCGCGAGGTACAGGCGGGCGAAGGTGCCTGAGTTGATCTCGTGGAGCAGAACGAGCTCCATTCCGCGTGCGCCGGCTGCCGGATCCATCAGGGGTGAACGTGCTCCACGGCGCTGGTATTCCGGACGGCAGGCCTGCGCCTGTGCGTTGCATGGCCATCGTGGGCGGAATATCGGGCCGGCGGAGTTCGCCCCGAATGTCGGTGTTCCTGATTTCCCTGCTCGCCTGCGCCGCGTTGCAAGGCTTGAGTTTCGACCCCGCCACAGAAACGGCAGCGGCCGAGGCGCTCCTTTCGTCGGGTAATCTGGCCGGTGCGGCAGCGGTGTACGACGCGGCGATGCAGAAGGCTCCTGAGAACGTGGATGTCGTGTCGGGAGCTGCCTACGTGAAGCTCCTGCAGGGCAACCCTGCTGCGGCCGACGCGCTCTTGGCGTCCCTTGAGCCGAAGGCGGGAGCGCGCCTCCCGGAGGTGAAGATGCGTCGAGCGCTCGTGGCCATGAAGAACGGCGATCTAGACGCGGTCAAGTCCTTGGCCACGGCAGCCGGAACCCCGGAGGGTCGCCTCTTGGTGGCGGAGGTCGGTCTGGCAGACGGCGACCGCGCGGGAGCGAAGGCGGCGCTCGAAGGGCTCACCGGCGAGGCCGGCGTCGTCGGCGAAACGGCGGCCGCCTATTTGGACCTCATCAACGACACCAACCCGCTGATTTCCGGGCTGTCGGAGGCCCAGGCGCTCTGGGCGTTGGGCCAGCGGCCGATCGCCGTGCGTTCGGTGGAAGACCTCGTCCGGGCCTATGCCGAGGACCGTGACGACGGCGGCGCGCAGTTGCTCTTGTGGGCTGGCCGTGCGGCCACGGTGGGCGAGCCCGCGATCGCCACCAACCTTCTCGACTCCATCCCCGTGGCGCCCGCCGGCCAGCTGTGGCGGGTCCAGGCCACCCGCGCGCTCGTTGCTTGCGCGGAAGGAAACGGGGAGGGCTGCCTCGCGGGAATGCAGGCCATCGAGTCGCTGGCCCCGGCCGACGGGCTGGCGGATGCGCGCGCCACGGGTGCATTGCTCATCGCGGAGCGGGACGGCGAGACCGCCCGCCGCCTCCTCGAAGGCCAGAGTGGCGACGGCGCGGCCCGCGCGTGGGCTCTTTTGGGTGACGTGCAAACGGCGGGAACGCTCGCGATGGATCCCGTGTTCAAGGCCCAGTTCACACCAGATGCGGGGGGTTGAGCGATGCGGACCATGTTCATGATGCTGGTGATGTTCGCCGGGGTTTCGGTAGCCCAAGCCAAGCCGAAGAGCCCTGACGAGGGCGTCCCCGTGAAGGTGATCGTGAAGGATGCGGCGAGCGCGCCTGTCCCGACCGCGGTGGTGCGCCACCCTCTGGAGCAGGATCGCCACCGGGTGAACTCGGTGGATGGCAGTTGGGAGACGAATGTGCTCTACATGCCGGATGGCACCGAACTCCGCTTCACCCCCGGGCAGACCATTGAGTTGGAGATCAGCGCGCCTGGCTATGTCACCCAGGTGTTCCAGTACCAGATCAAGAAGCGTCGGAACGTGGTGGAACTGAAGCTCCTGAAGATTGAGAATGACGTGGAGCAGATCGAGGAGCCCATGATCACGTTCGGCCGCGACCTGCCGCGCGAACCGGTAGAGGAGTAGGGGTCATGCGAATGCGGAATGGGATGGTGGCCGGGATCGTGGTGGTGGCGGCGGCAGTGTCGCTGCCCGCCCTTGCGGGGGGATGGTCATCGTACAACGCTGCGTTTCCTGGCTTTCCCTGTGGGGACGGTTGGACGGCCTGCCGCGCCGGCGAGCAGGTTGTCACTCCTGGTATGTCTCGCGACTCTGCGGGCCGACCGGTCCCGGCCGACGCGCGGATCGGCTGGTTCGACCTGAAGCCAACGGCCGTGTTCTCACCGTTCTCCGGGCTGTCCTCCTACGTCGGCCCTGTCGGTGGCGAGCTCGCCGTAGCGGCGCCCGCTCCCGCCCCCGTTGCTCCGACACCCGACCCCATCGAACGGCCGGACCCCTCGCCTACTCCGACCGCGGAGACGCCCGACCCCATCGAACGGCCGGACCCGGTGCCCGTTGCAACCTCGCCGGCTCCGGTCGCCCCGCCCGCGGCTCCGGTCGCCAAGCCGCCGACTCCGCCCCCGGCTCCCGTCGCCACCTCCCCGACTCCGCCCGCGGCTCCCGTCGCCAAGGCGCCGCCCACGCCCGCGGCTCCGGTCACCAAGTCGCCGCCTCCGCCCGCGGCTCCGGTCGCCAAGTCGCCGCCTCCGGTCGTCACCGCGTCGAAGTCCACGCCTCCTCCGGCTCCCCCCGTCGCCCCCGTGCCCACCGCGCCCGTCGCCTCCTCCATGAAGCCAGTGGCCCCGCCAAGCGCACCCACGACCGCCGACGACACCTGCGATGATCTCGTGAGGATCGAGCCGTTGGCCATGCTTGGACAGCTGCGTACCGGCCAAGTCAAGTGTGTCGAAGGCCGCATCGGCGGCGAAGGCGCGCAGACCACGAAGGACAAACTTTCGCGGGTGCTGATCGCGAATGCGGAAGGAAAGGGAGACAAGGTGGAGTGGGAGCGCTTGGTGAAGCGCCACCTTGAGGACATCGACCGTTCCGATCCCGACATGTGTTTTAAGTACGCCACGCAGCTCAGCCGCGGCGGCACCGGCCGGGCCTCCGGGGTGATCCGCTGGTCCGACTACGCTCTCGACAACAAGCAGAGGTGGTCGGGCACGACCTACACCAAGCGGGTGTACTCGCTCTACCGGCTCAAGACGGAAGCCGCGAACAAGATTTGGACCGAAGCCGAAGAGGTCTTTGCCACCAAGGAGCACACCGACGAGAACGAGGCCAAGGCGGCGAAGTGGCGGGGCCAGACGAAAGATTTCGCACGCGAATGGCTCGACTACGCGAAGGCCAGCGGCCAGGACACCAAGAGTGCGCTGGCGATCTGTGTGTCCGCGGCCGGCAATCGCGCGTTCTGCGAGGGTTGAGCCCTTCGATGCCGCTGCTTCTGCTCGCGCTCGGCGCCTGTTCGGGCGACGAGACCGAACCACCCGTGCAGGCGCCGCGTGCCGCGCTCGCGGCGCCTGCGAGCGTGGTGGCAGCGACATGGCAGGTGCGGATGGCCTTGCCAGCCGCCCGCGCCCCCTTCGAGGGTCGGGCGAGCTGGGTGGCCTACTTCGAGGGGAAGCGGGGCGAT
>CANKOI010000120.1 GCA_947484175.1 Deltaproteobacteria bacterium | reverse complement strand
GGCCGGGCATCCACGAATTGTTCGCGTCGCCGATCACCGTCACGCCCCGTTCGGGACCGCTGTAGGTGCTGGAGGTGTAGAGGATGTCGGCGTGACCGTCGTTGTCGACGTCGGCGATCGAGGGCGACTCCGAGCAGGTGGCCGAGCTGTGCGCCGTTTCCCGGAGCTTCACCGCACCGGTGGCCCCGTCGTACACGAAGAGGTCATTCTCGTCGGCGTACACCACCTCGGCCTGGCCGTCGCCCTCGAAGTCGAACACCGCGGAGCCCGTGAACCCGGAGCTGTAGTCGTTGGTGGTCTTGGTCCAGAGCGTACGCCCGTCCGTGTCCACGACGATGTACTGGCCCATGCCGCCCACCCCGATCTCAGGCTCGCCGTCGCCATCGAAGTCGGCCACGGTGGGCGGACCGATGGTTTCGCCCGTGAGTCCGTTGCGCGACCAGATGATGGTGCCGTCATGGTCCTGGAGCCGCAGGCTACCCGTGCCGGCCACCACGATCTCGCCGTACTTGTCGCCGTCGAAATCGGCCACGGCCACAAAGCCGTCGTCCTTCCCGTTGTTCCACTTCGGATTTCCGTTGGCATCCAGAATGGCGTTGCCCACGACGACTTCGAGCTGCCCGTCCCGGTCGATGTCCGCGGCCACCCCGAAGGGCGCCGCCCATGCGTGGCCAGCGCCATCGCCTCCCGAGCCCTGGGCCTTCAGCGAACCGTCGTAGTTCCAGATCGAGTGGCCGATCACGACCTCGGCCTGCCCGTTCCCGTCGAGGTCGTAGATGCCGACTGCACCACAGGGCGGGGAATGCCCGCCGGCGTACGCGCCCGCTGACCACTTCACGCTGCCGTCCCGCCCGTTGAAGGCCATCATGCCGCCGCTGCCCGCGCTGACCACTTCTGGCCAGCCGTCGCCATCGAGGTCGCCGATGGCGGAGGTCATCGGCTCGGCGCCGAGGCTCCCCGCCGTCCACAGCACGGCGCCGTCGGTGCCGTTCATCGCGTAGGTCACCCCCACCGCGTTGGCCACCACCACGTCCGGCGTATCGCCCGAATCGATCACGCCGTTGCCGTTGTCGTCGGTCAGTTGGCCGACCACCGGCGTGACGTAGGCATCGCCGACCGCGGTCTGCTGCCACTTGATCACGGGCGTGAAGGTGCCGGTGATCGCCTCCGCTTCGCAGGACTCGTCGATGCCGACGTCGTGCCGAGACATGTCGGGGTCGCCGCAAAGCCCCATGTCACCGAGCGCTGTGTCGGGCGAGAACTCCCCGCCCTCGCCGGAGTCGCCCGACGGATCAGGCTTGTTGGCGAGGTTGTAGTCGGAGCAGGCGACAAGCATGAGAAGGGCGGGCAAGGAACGCATGGGGAATCCCGAATCGTGCGTACCCTACGCGATCGCGGGCGGACCCGCCATGCAGCATGAGTGCCCCAGGGGGTGGGGCATCCGTGTCCCAACCTACTTCCAGCGCAGCATCTTGAGCTCCTCCCAGAGGCTCGCCTCCTGCGCGTCGGCTTCTGCGAGGAAGGCCACCTTCACGTAGTCTCGGCGGTCCATCGTGGGCGCGTCGGACTCGGGGATGCCCTGTGCGGTGAGCGCGTCACGGAACACAGGGTCGTCGGGGGAGAGGTAGAGGAGGCCCAACTCGTCGAGGATCACGGTCTCACCGAGCGAGCCACGGGCCCACACCTGATGTCGGCCGTCGCCCCAGATCAGCTCCGGCCTCTCCCGCAGCGCCCGGACCACCGTCGCGGTTGCCACGCCCATCGCCACGCGGCCCTCGGGAGCGGGCAGTTGCCCGGTGAGTCGGTCGGTGAGCTGAACGTAGCGGAAGCCCACCGGCCCTTCGAGAGCGCCGATCAGGGACAGGTGGAGGGCGGGAAGCTCGTCGGCAGGCACGCTGACGACGAGGCGCGTGTGGCCATCCCCGAACACTTCGGCGCGCCAAGCTCGGGGCGCGAGGAACCCGTCGGGCTCGCCCTCAAGGGTGACAGACTGCGCTTTGGGCGTCATGGCCGCGCGGCTATCGCGCCCGACCGCGCGCCGCTCCCTGAGTCACCGGAGCGCCCGGCCCCGGGAGCCGGGAGCCGGGAGCCGGGAGCCGGGAGCCGGGAGCCGGGAGCCGGGAGCCGGGAGCCGGGAGCCGGGAGCCGGCCGATTTTGGCGAACTCGGGGAGACCTCGAGGCTTGGTCGAGTTCGCCAACGCCGCGACGGCCCCGCGGGGCCGATGGGGGTCCACCTGGAGTTGCCCCGGCCCCTTGACGATCGCCGCGCGCGGCGGCACCTTCGCCCCGTGCTCCCGCTCCGATTCCACATCCGCGACATCGTGATCGAGCCCAACCTCGTGCTCGCGCCGATGGAGGGGGTCACCGACCTGAGCTTTCGCCGACTCGTGCGGAGCATCGGCGGCGTGGGGCTGACCGTCACGGAGTTCATCGCCAGCGAGGCGCTGCGCCGCGGCGTGGCCCGCGCCGAGATGATGGCGCGGTTCGACCCCGACGAGCACCCGGTGGCCATCCAGATCTACGGCCGCAGTGCCGAAGCGATGGCCGAGGCCGCCGTAGCCATCGAAGAGGCGGGCGCCGACATCGTCGACCTGAATTTCGGCTGCCCAAGCAAGAAGGTCTGCGCGCACAGCGGGGGCAGCTCGCTCCTGCGCGAGCCCGACCTCGCGCGGCAGATCGTTCGTGCCGTGCGCAAGGCCATCTCCATCCCGCTCACCGTAAAGATGAGAAGCGGGTTCGACGCCGACCTGCGCAACGCGCCCGACATCGCGCAGATGTGCGAGGAGGAAGGCGTAGAGTCTCTGGCGATCCACTGGCGCACCCGGGCCGACATGTACGGCGGCCTCCGGGCCGTCGACAAGATCGCCGAAACCAAGGCGCGTGTGCGCATCCCCGTACTCGGCAACGGCGACGTGGTGGACGCCGAGTCGGCGCTCGCCATGTTCCGTGACACGGGGGTAGACGGCGTGATGATCGGCCGCGGGGCCATCAAGAACCCGTGGGTGTTCCGCCAGATCCGCGCCCGGATGACGGGAGAGCCCGAAGTCGTGGTCGACGCAGCGGAGAAACAGGCCGTCCTCCTCCGGTACTTCGAGAGCATCCGCGGGGAGTTCCGCGACGACCGGGGCGTTTTGGGCCGGATGAAGAAGATCGCCAACTACTTCACCCACGGCTTGCCCTACGGCACCGACCTGCGCGTAGCCTTCCTACACAGCCAGTCCATCGACGAAGCCATCGGCCAGACCAACCGCTATTTTGACTGGCTGGCAGAGGAGGAGGAGCGGCGCGGGCGTCCGTTTTCGCTCGTCTCCCACCTCCCGGTCGAGCTGCCTCCGGGCTCCGACCAGAGCGCGGCTTGGGCGGCGGAGCGCAAGGCGGCCGAGCCCATCGGGCCGAGTCCGTTTTCGCCGGCAGGGTGACAGGAGGAACGACGCGCCTACTCCACCGTCACGCTCTTCGCGAGGTTGCGGGGCCGGTCGATGTCGCGGCCGAGAGCGAGACCGGCACGGAAGGACAGCAGCTGCAGCGGGAGCACCGTGAACAGCGGGGAGATCAGGGTGCTGGAGCGCGGCACCGGGATGGACACATCAGCCAGCCGCTGGGCCGCGGCGTCTCCCTCGGTGTGAACGAGGATCACCCGCGCCCCGCGCGCACGAACTTCCTGCACACTCGAGAGGGTCTTGTCGCGCATCACGTCGTCGGGCACCACCACCACCACGGGCGTTCGTTTATCGAGCAGCGCGATGGGGCCGTGCTTCATTTCGGCCGCTGGGTAGGCCATGCACGGGATGTAGGCGACCTCCTTCAGCTTCAAGGCCCCTTCCAGCGCCACGGCGTGCGACACCCCACGGCCGAGGAAGAAGACGAACTTTCCCTGCGCGCACAGCTCCACGGCCTCCATCACACCCGGGTTGTCGGCAGCGAGCCACTCCCCCACCCGCTTCGGCACCGCCAGGAGCTCCTCCCCGAACGCCTTGCCCTCGTGCGGACCAAGCACCCGCGTGCGGGCGAATGACAACGCCGCCACGAGGAGCGCCGCCACCTGCGAGGTGAACGCCTTCGTCGACGCCACCGCGATCTCCGGACCGCTGTGTACGTACACGCCCCGCCCACAGCTCCGTGCGATCGAGCTGCCCACGACGTTCACCACGCCGAGCACACTGCCGCCCTTGATCTGCACTTCCCGCACGGCGCCGAGCGTGTCCGCCGTCTCACCCGACTGCGACACCGCAAAGAACAGGTCGTCGGCGGAGATCACCGGGTTTCGGTACCGGAACTCCGAGGCGATCTCGGCTGTGGCCGGAATCCGGGCGAGCCCTTCCATGGCCGCAGCCCCCACCATGCCGGCATGGAAACTGGTGCCACAACCCAGCACCCGAATGTGCCGGATGGCCGCGATGGCGCGCGGCGTGAGGTCAAAGCCGCCGAGCCGCGCGCCCCCCTCGTCGGGCACCACCCGCCCCAGCACCCCCCGCGCCAGCGACTCGGGCTGCTCGTGAATCTCTTTCAGCATGTGATGGCTGAACTCGCCCCGCCCCTCCGAGGTCCACTCCTCCCCCAGGACCTCCACGCCCCGCGAAACGCCCGCACCGTCGAGGCGCGAGATGGTCCAGCCGCGCGCGGTGATCGTGACGAGGTCGCGGTCCTCGAGGTACACCACCTGCCGGGTGTAGGCCGCCAGCGCGTGCGGATCGCTGGCGAGGAAGGTCTCCCCCTCCCCCTTGCCCACCACCAAGGGTGAGCCGTTGCGAGCGGCCACGATGAGGCCGGGATGGTCGAGGAACACCACCGCGATGCCCCAGGTGCCCTGGATGTGGCTGAGTGCCTGCCGGACGGCCGCTTCGGGGTCGCCCGAGTAGAACTTGGAGATGAGGTGCGCGAGCACCTCGGTGTCGGTGTCACTGCGAAAGGCGATGCCCTCCTCTTCGAGGCGGGACCGCAGCACCGTGTGGTTCTCGATGATGCCGTTGTGGCACACCGCGACACGATTCGTAGAGTCGAGGTGAGGGTGGGCGTTGGCCTCCGTCACCCCGCCGTGGGTGGCCCAGCGGGTGTGGCCGATGCCGGTCGTGCCGGGGAGCGTGGGGGGCACGACCGCTTCGAGCGCGGCCACAAAGCCCACGCGGCGGGTACACGTGATCTCTCCGTCGGAAACGATGGCGATCCCGGCTGAATCGTAGCCGCGGTACTCCAAGCGACGAAGCCCGTCGAGCACCACCGGAGTGGCCCGCCGCTCGCCCACATACCCTACGATCCCGCACATCTTCGCTCCGCGCTGCGCGCGGCTTTATGCCACCCAAGAGCGCACGGCGATGCACTGCAAGCAGGATGCCGCACGCGCCCGCGGCCCGACCTACCGCCCCAACACCCGGTCGAGGGCCTCCACAGCTGCGGCGGGCACCCACGCCGACACGTCGCCGCCGGCTTCGTGAATCTCCCGCATGAGCGAGCTGCTTACGAACGCGAGGGAAGGGTGGGTGAGCACAAACACCGTTTCAACGGTGGGCACCATGTGTTCGTTGGCCTGCGCAATGGGGGCTTCGAAGCTGAGGTCGTTCGCGTCGCGCAAGCCGCGCAGCATCGCCACCGCTGCCACTTGCCGCGCAAACTCCACCGTGAGCCCCTGATAAGAAACCACCCCCACGGCGCCGAGGCCCTGCGTAGCTTCCTCGATCACCCGAATGCGGTCGTCGAGGGAGAGGGTTCGCCGTTTTGCGGGATTGTGCCCCACCGCTACCACGACGCGGTCAAAGAGCCGCAGGCCACGCCGAACCACGTCGAGGTGACCGTTGGTGAACGGATCAAAAGAGCCTGCGAACAGGGCCGTCTTCATCGCGGGTCATCCTCCTTGGGTCCTTTAAAAATCCACCAGCCGCCTTCCCGGTCCCCATAATACCGGGTGAGCAGCTTCTTGAAGCGGGGAGTGTCCCGCATCTTGTCGAACGCCGGGTCTACCCGAACGTCCTGCTGATACTCGATGTTGTGGAGGGTATCGAGCTTGCGCATGGCGGCGAGAGACTTGCGGAGGAAGGAGTAGCACTCCTCCTCTTTGCCCATCAGCGCGTAGATCTTGGCCCGGTGCAGGTCGGCGTAGGCGTCGTCGGGGAGCTCAGCCTCGACGCGTTGCATGGTGACCAGCGCTTCATCGAAACGGCCCTGGTGGGCGTAACAGAGCGCGAGGTTGATGTAGGTGTTGGGCTGGTTGGGCTCCAGCAGGAGCGAGGTGGCGTAAAGCTCCTCCTCCTTCTTCCAGTCGCCCTTTCGTTTGTAGATCAGCGCGAGGTTGTTCCACGTTGCGCCGCTGGTGCCGTCGAGCTGGAGCATGCGGTCGTAGGTGGCTTCCCCTGCGACGAAGTCCATGGCGAGGTACTGATAATACGCCTTCACCGACAGCCCGTAGAGGTTGTCGGGGTCGAGCTTCAGGAGCCGATCGGCCGCGCGGATCGTTTCCGCCACTTCTTCCCGATCACGGCGGGCATCCTCGGTGTCGTACCAGTCGGTGAGCCCGAAGCCCTCCTTCCGCTCAATCGACTCCGGCTGGTCCTCCTGCTCCCCTTCGGGAGTGGCCAGAGGGTCGGCCAGCTCGTCGATGTCGGGCGCGGGAAGGGCCTCCTGGGGTTGTAAGTCTTCGGTGGAGCCCAACTCCTGGATCTCAATCGCGGCCTCCTCCCCTTTCTGCGGGCGGGGGTCGGCGGATCGCGGCTGCGCCCCCACCCTCCGCCCACCACCTGGCTGGGTAAGGGGCCCGGGGCTCCCGGCGGGTAGGTAGAAACTCTCGATCTTGGTGGTGCTGACCCCCTTGTGCTCGCGGATCGCCATCACGCCTGTCTGGGCGCCGTCGGTGTCGCCCCGGAGCAGGCGCGTGAGGTACTCGATCGAGGGCTCGGGGGGCGCGGGAGGGCCTGACGGAGGAAACCACACCATCAACAACAGCGCGAGCAGATGGAGTTGCAGGCCCAACACGGTGACGATCAACATGACCAGCGGAAACACGAGGTCGGACTGCTCCACCAACCACCGGGGCAGGCCAAAGGTGCGAATCGCACGCGCCCGGACATCCACCCGCCCCTCTTGGAGCAGCACTTGCTCGCGCCCTACGGCAACCGGCTGGGCACCGCACTCCACCACCAGCCCGTCGTGTTCTCGCCGCACGTAGCCGAGGTCAGCGATCGACACCTCATCCGCAACGGGCGCCAACGCACGCGCTAAGAGTACCAGCCCCACGCCGGGGAACGCCAGCGAGGCCCAGGCGAAGAGGCCGTCCGGAGCACCCCACCACAGCAATGCGGCCAACGCCCCGCCAACCACGACGAGACTCGCTGCTCCCCACGCACGCTGCCGCCGATTCGTGCGCGCGTCCGCCGGAACGACCACCTGATCGGCCACCGGCCGCGCGTTCAGCCGCCAGGTCACGAAAACCGCTTGCTGACCCTTCTCCGGGGGCTCGTTCTCCACGGAGCGATCGTAGCCGCTTCTGAGCGAGCCTGCGCGTTAGCTCCCGATCATGCCCACGGCCGGAGTCGTCATCATTGGCAACGAGATTCTCTCCGGCAAGTTCGCCGACGAGAACACTCCGTGGCTGGTGAATCGGCTGCGGGCGCTGGGCTGTGATCTACTGCGCGTGGCCGTCATTCCCGACACCCTCGACGACATCGCCCTCGAGGTGGCCGTGCAGTCCGCCCGGTTCGACTGGGTGTTCACCACGGGGGGCGTGGGCCCCACCCACGACGACCTCACCTTCGCCGGCGTTGCCCAAGCGTTCGGGGTCCCCCTGCATCATCACCCTGAGCTCGTGGCCATCCTGCACAGAAAGATGGGCAGTGCCTGCAACGAGGCGGCGCTTCGCATGGCCGAAGTTCCGGAGGGCAGCGAACTGTGGTGGGACGGCGGCGTGACCTACCCGTTGGTCGTCACGCGCAACGTCTGCATCTTTCCGGGTGTGCCCTCCCTCCTCAAGCTCAAGTTCGACCTCGTGGCCCATCGGTTCGCCGGTACGCCGATGAGCACCCGCCGATTGCAGAGCCACGACACCGAATCCGCGATCGCCCACGCGCTCACCACGGCGTGTGAGCTGTTCCCTGCCGTGTCGATCGGCAGCTACCCGCGACTCGACGAAGTTCCCTTCCGGGTGATCATCACCTTGGAGAGCCGAGACGAAGGCGCGCTGAATGCCTGCGCCCGCTGGCTCCTCGGGCGAGGTCCCGGCCTCACCGAAGCCTCGTGACGCGCCGGGCCACCCTCACCGTCGGGGCCGCCAACCTCCTCGGCCGACTCACGGGCCTCGCGCGCGACGTGATCTTCGCGGCCGTCTTCGGCGCCGGCACCGAGAGCGACGCCTACAATGCCGCGCTGCGTGTGCCCCAGCTCCTCCGCGAGTTGGTCGCCGAGGGGTCCTTGCAGAACGTGGTGGTGCCCGCTTTCACCCAGACCCACGAGAAGGACGGTCCGGCCGCCGCCTGGGCGCTCGCCCAAGCCGTGTTCGGCGTGCTGCTGCTCTTCCTGGGGGTAGCCACGTGCACCTTCTGGATTGGCGCCGAGCTGTGGATGCGGCTCGTCGCCGACGGTTTCCGCGCCGACCCCGCGAAGTTCGAGCTCGCCGTCACCCTCACCCGCTGGCTGAGCCCCTTCCTTGCGGGGCTCTCGCTGTCCGCATTCTTCGGCGGACTGCTCAACGCCCGTGGGCGATTCTTCGTGCCGGCGCTCGCTCAGAACGTGCTGAACATCGGGGTGATCGCGGCCTGCCTGCTCGGCGCCGACATCCGTTGGGTGGCGGCCGCAACCACGCTGTCGGGCTTTCTACAAGTGCTCCTTTGTGTGCCCGGCCTGCGGGCCGCCGGCTTCAATTTCCGCCCACGTCTCACTGGGCACCCCGCGCTCGGCAAGTTGCTCACGTGGTTCGGCATGGCGTTTATCGGCGTCATGACCGTGCAGTTCAACCTGCTGGTGGAGAGCCAGTGGGCAAGCGACTACGGCGACGGGGTCCTCACCTGGCTCCTCGGGAGTTTCCGGCTCGTCCAACTGCCGCTGGCGCTGGTGGCCGGAAGTCTGGCGACCACCCTCATTCCGACTCTCTCAGCGCTCCTCTCACGGAACGAACGTGAAGAGGCGGGAACGCTCCTCGCCACCACCCTACGCACCCACAACCTCTTCGTCCTTCCCGCGAGCGTGGGCCTCGCCATCCTGGCCGAGCCCATCGTGAAGCTCGTCTACGAGCGCGGCGCCTTCGACGCCGCAGACACGGCGGGCACCGCGGCAATGCTGCAAATGTATGCCTTCGCGTGTACGGGCATCTGCCTGCACCGCTTGTTGGTGCCCGCCTTCTACGCGCTCGGGCGCCCGCGGTTTCCGATGTGGCTCAGCCTCGGCGCGATGGCAGCAAAGGTGCCGGTGGTGCTCCTGCTCACGCGCGGGCTCGGGATGGGCGCAACCGCGCTGCCGCTGAGCCACGCCATCACCGTCACTGGGGAATGTGTGGCGCTCATCGTGGGGCTCGGGCCGCTGCTCGTCGGGCGCGGGTTGGTGTCCTACCACCTGCGTCTCGGTCTTGCGGCCGTGGCGTTGGGCGGGGTAGCGGTATGGCTCGGACCGCGGGTGCCCGTCCTCGTGGCGATCGCCGGTGCCGGCGCGGCCTACCTCGCGGTGGCCGCTGCGCTCCGGGTGTTGGTCCTGCCCACGCGACGCCCTGCGATTCCCCCTTTCGTAGACCCACGATCGGCAGCAATTCTCGAGAGCGGCGAGGCTCTCGAGCTCCACGAGCACGCCGTCCACGCTTGGGTGGTGAACGGCGTCCTTTTGCTTCGCCGCGCTGGCGAGCCGATCCCGGAGTCCGCGACAGCGGCGTTGTTGCGAACGATCCCAGCGGCTCCCGCATCCTTTGGCATCGATCCCCGCGGGGGGGCTCCGCGGCTCGTGAGCGTCGACGCGGGCGGCGTGCGGGTGGCGGTGTCGGCCGAGGTGCTGGCGAACGGGCCACCCGTGAGCCTCGACGTGCCGAACGGGAAAACCTAGGGGCTGGAGGGGAGCGGGCCGCGCCGCCGGCTCCCGCCTCGGGGGCGGGGCGCTCCACACCAGCAACCCTGCCGGGCCGATCCCGCCCCTCCTCATGTAGGCGCGGCCGGATACTCCTGCAGTACCGATGTTCCTCCTCCTGCTGGCATGCAACGATCCGGCCGAAGACTCCGCGCTTCGGCGCTCCGGAGCCGGCCCCGGGTCCGACACGGACGCTGGCTGTCCGGAGGGTCTGATCTGCGTGGACCACTTCCCTTGGTCCGGCTCGGGAGACACCCGCAGCAGCGCGCGTTCGGAGTTCGACCAGTACGCCTGCGCCCCGACCACCGACGAGTCTGGAGCCGAAATTGTCTACCGACTCGACGTTCCGACCGACGGACTGCTCGCGCTGAGCCTCGACGACCGCGGCGACGACGTGGATGTGCACCTGCTCTCGGCCCTGGACGCCGATGCTTGCGTTGATCGGGGAAACCTTGGCTCTGCCTCTTGGGTGACCGCGGGGACGTGGTACGTCGTCATCGATTCGTGGGTAGACGGCGCCGGCGCGCCCCATCCCGGGCAGTACGACCTATGGATGAACGTCACCACGCCGGATGCGTACGTGTCGGCGGGACTTGACGCCGACGTGTTCGGCCTCGGCCTCGGTGCCTTCGACGTGGCCTGGGAAGCCGACGAGACCGAACGTTTCGAGTTCACGGTCATCGACTTTTCGCGGCCCTCCGACCAGGCTCGCCAGTGGACGGTAGATCTCGCCGACGGAAGCCTCCTGTACCGCCTGCTCGTGAGCCACGGCGAGGGCAGCGGCTCGGACTCCGACCCTCGGTATGCGGACACCTTCTCCAACGAGGACGGCAGCCATATGTCGAGCCTCGGCCTGATGAGGACTGCCGCGCGCTACGAGGGCAGC
>CANKOI010000119.1 GCA_947484175.1 Deltaproteobacteria bacterium | reverse complement strand
GCCGCGGCGACGAGCGCGGCTCGCTCCTCGGGGCTGAACACCCGGATCTGATCCTCTGTCTCCATCTCGCACCTCACCCGGGAGCCTCACCCGGGAGTTGGGAGCCGGCCCCCACGGGCGCGCTGAGTGTTTACGAATATGAACCAACTCGTCTATTGCTACCAGCGCGAGCTGGCGGCGACCCCGGCGCTCGGTGGGAGGATCGTCGTGAAGTTCATCGTTTCGGAGGACGGATCGGTGTCCTCCGCCGCAACGAAGACCTCGACGATGGGCAGCCCAGCGGTGGAATCCTGCATCAACAGGCGCTTCATGGAGTTCCGGTTCCTGGAGCCTAGGGGCGGCGGCATCGCCATCGTCAGCTACGCCTTCGACTTCTCGCCGGGGTAGACGGGCACTCTCACTTGTCGCTGAGGCTCACCCCCCCGGGTGCCGCTGCGCGATCCCCTGCTCGCAAGTGAGCCGGTAGATCGGGGCCCACAGTTCGCAGAGCGCACGCTCCGACCGCACATCGCCCGCCGGCCGCCCGTCGAGCACGCGGATCCTGCACAGCTCGTCCGGGCCGCACCAGTCCAACAGGCGGTCCCGCTGCGCGCTGTCGCCGCCGGCGCCCAGCTCGAGCGACACGAGGCTGCGCAAACAGGACGCTTCCAGCGTTGACGACGCACGGCACCCCGGCTCCCACGCTGTCGCCGGCACCGCCGCCACCAAGCCCACAAACACGAGCAGGGTGCCTACGATCACGAGGAGGCCGGTGATCGAGAAACGTACCAAGGAGCACCCACGTTCTGGCGGGAGATCTAAGGGGAAGCGCGCTGCATCCACGTAGATTTTTCGCCTTTTCCGCCGCGCCGCCGGTCACCCGTGCGCAATTACCCGTGGACACTCCGGGTCTGGCACCAGGAGCCGCCCGGTGAGGTGCGCCGCCACGGCGTGGCATCCCCCGCGACACAACGACCGCCACGCGCACGATTCACACGCACCCTCTGCCACCCCCTCTCGCCACGCAGGATCCACCGGGCCGGGCACGAAGCTACACGGCGAAACCGCGCCGGCGGTGTCCACGGCGATCAGGGCGTCGCCGCCGTGGCAGCCGGTCCAGCCGAAGGCGGCCATGCGCTCGGGGGGAACGTCGTGGGCGGCGAGGAAGGGCGTCATGGCGCAGTCCACCCGAAAGGTGGCGGCAGGGAACTGGTCGACGAGGGCCACCAGCGCGGGCCACACCCGCATCCCCTGCTCGGCCGTGAGGCGGCGGGTGCCGTAGTCGGAGACCGCCCGCCCCACCGGTTTCAGCCGCAAGAGGTGAACGTCCGTGGCTCCGGCGCCGATGGCGGCAGCAACGGTGTCGCTGAGGGTTTCGAAGGTGTCGCGGTCGAGCACCACGTTGATGCCCACGCGCCCGCCCTTCGTCGCGAGCTGTCGCACGGCGGCGAGGGCTCGCTCGGCCCCCGCGTAGCCCCGCGCGCGTCGGTAGCCCTCCCCCTCGGCGTCGAACGAGATGTTCACTTGGTCGAAGAGCCCGGCCGGCTCGAGGTTGCCCACCCCGCTGGTCGTCAGGCCGATCGTGAGGCCGGCTCCGTGGGCGGCGCCGGCGATGGCCGCGAGATCGGGGTGGGCCAGCGCCTCGCCGCCGCCGATCGCCACGTGGAAGACGCCGCTCTCCGCGAGCGCGTGGAACCGCTGCGCCACCTCCGCCAACGGCACATGCCCGCCGTCGACTTCAGGCTCGATGTGGCAGCTCGGGCAGGGCAGGGCACAGTTGCGCGTGACCTGCACGTGGGCCTCGTGCGGCGCGCCGTTTTCGGGACTGGTGCTCACCAGCGCCGGCGGGTCGCTGCTCGCCCGCGTTTCGCCGCCATCGGGCTCGGGCCGTCGGCGCCGCACGCTCCACGACTCCGCCGCCACCCACAGCGCCGCCACGGCGGCCTGCGACCACAGGAGCACGTTCACGGCGTTGCCCAACGACGAGCAGTTCGGCGCGTGGCCGAGCCGGATGCGCCGGATGGGCGTCACGGCACGCCCAATCGCACGAGCCAGCCCTGGTACCCCGCGAGGGCCAGAAAGCCGCCGAAGGTGCCGACTGCGCCGAGCGCCGCAGGCACAGACCGCGCCAGCCCGAGTGCGACGGCTGCCCAGACGGCGTTCGGGAACAGCGGCCCCACGAGCGCGGGCTCCGACAGGGCTGCCGCGCCGAGCGGCACGAGGCCGAGGAGCACGAAGCCGGCCGCGGCCAGCGGCAGGGCGCCGCGCAGGGCGCGCCGGAAGTCGGGCGAGGTGGCGAGCCCGTGTGCGCCCACCGCGAGGAAGAGGGCGGCGGCGAGCCCTCCGAAGCCGGCGAGGATCGTGTGCCGCCGCGCCTGCTCCGCGCGCGCGGCCGCCTCGCCCACCCAGCCGACGTCGGCCTCCCCGAGCCCGCCGGGCTCGGGGAGCTGGCCGCGCTGCAGCTCCTCGTTGGCGAGCCACGCCCGCAGGGCCGGCGCTGCCGGCCCGAGCGGGCCTCGATCCAGTTCGCCGCGCACGCGCGCCTCCGCCACTCCGGGAGCGAGCTCCCTGTACTCCCGCCGCACCCCTTCGAGCACCCGCCACCCTGCGAAGCCGTCGCTCGACTGCGGCGCGAGCACCGCCACCTGCGCGGCGCAGTAGCGGGAAGCGGAGTCGCCCCCCGAAGCGCACTCCTCGTAGCGTTGCAGCGCTGCTGCGTACTCCCCCCTTTCTGCGCTGCCATCGGCCTCCGTTCGTGCGTCGGGGCCCGCGAAGGCTCCGAGGGCCGCGACCAGCAGGCCCGCTCCGATCACGCCGAGCCGCCCGCCAACGCGGCGACGTTCTCCACAAACTGCGCCTGGCAGGCGTCCCACGCGGGCTTCACGGCATCGAAGTAGTACTTGGTGAAGGGCCACGGGGGCGCGTTGATCGCGGTCGTCACCTTCACATGGGTGCCGTCGGGCTGAACTTCGAGGAACCACCGCGACACAAAGCCACGGTTACCGGCGTGGTCGAAGTCGACGACAGCGCGGCTGGGGGCCACTTCCAGACGACTCACCGTGAGGTCGAGGGTGCGATGCATCGCGGCCATGTCGTAGCGCACACGGGCGCGAGCACCTTTTCCGGTGGCCGGCGTACCCACGACGAAGCGGCCGACGCACTCCCGAGGGAGCGCGGTCGCGTACCGGGGCAGGTCGGCAAGGACGGCGGAGATGGCTTCTGGAGAGGCGGCGACCACCCGTTCGGTGACCATGTCGGGGCTGGGGGGGGCTTCGCCAGCGAGGGCGAGTGGGAGGACTAGAGCGAGGAGCATGGCGCCCATGTATGCGCTAAGCTCGCGCGATGCTGCGACGCTTGATGAACCTACCGCTCACCGTGGCGAGCCGTGCGGCCCGGGCCTTTCAGGACCGTGACGACGCCCGTGCCCGCGAGAAGTACGGCTACAGCCACGACCCCGGCGAGGTGCCGGTGGGCAACCAACATGCGCACCGCGAAGTGGAGGCCGCCGACGTGAGCGTGGGCAACCTCACGATGACGGCGGCGGCGGTGCAGGCGGCGGCTCGGTCGCGTCCCATTGCTTGGGTCGACGTCCGGCTTGCCGACGCCTTCGCTGCTGGTCACATCCCGGGCGCGCTGCACATGCCGATGGTGGAGGTGAACGTGCGCGTGAGCGAACTGGCATGGGATCAGCTGGTGGTGGCCGTCTGTGCCGACGGGGTCGACGCCTCGAGGGCGGTGGCGTTCTTCCGCGAGCGCGGCATGGAGGACACGTTCGCCCTCGCGGGCGGTCTGCCGGCGTGGGTGTCGTCGGGCGGGGAGCTCACCTCGTGATTCACGATTCCTGGTCGCCCCCCACGCTCCGTACCGGCCGGGTGGGCGTGCGCCCCTTCACGGTAGACGACATCGATGCCATGCACGCCTACGCTTCCTCGATGCCCGGAGAGGGGTACGCAAGCTGGTTGGGGGGAAACACTTCGGCACACGTGGCGCGGTACCTCACCGACACGGTTGCGCGCTACGGGAGGCCGCCGCGCGCAGACCTCGGCGTGACCTTGGACGGAAAGCTGGTGGGGGGCGTGGGGTGGCGACAGGTGTGGGGTGCCCCCTCCGAGCTGGAGGCGGGCTGGGTGATCCATCCGGAGGCGGCCGGATTGGGGGTGGCCAAGGAGATGGTGCAGGTCGTGTTGGACCACCTCTTCGCCCGTTTCGAAAAGCTCAACCGCGTGGAGGTGCGCCTTCGCGCCGACGATCGAGCCGGGGTGAGGCTGTTGGAAGGATTCGGGTTCGTTCTTGAAGGAACGCTACGGCACGCCACGCCCGAGGGCGGCAACCGCTTCCTGTATGGCCTCCTCCGCGACGAACGTAAGGGAGTGGTCTCCTGATCCTCGTCCTCGCGGCCTGTGGCTCCTTGTCCTCGCTGGGGTCGGGCGGGGCCTCGGCGCCCAACGATGGCGCCTTCGCGCTGCCGACCTCGCCGGAGTGCGCCACGGGCGGCGTGCCCTCTCCGCCTCGCAACTGCGTGAGCGGGGCTCTTGCGTGCGGCAGTACCCTCACGGGAACAACGTTGGGCGGCGACTCCGCGTGGGACGACACGTTCTACGCCACCGAATTCTGCATCCCCACGGGCGACCACCACTCGGGCGCCGAGCGGGTGTACACCCTCACCGCGCCGGAGAACACGCAGGTCACCATTCAGCTCGCGTCGGACTGTGTAGACCTCGACCTCATCGCGCTCGCCTGGGATTACGAGGGCACCTGCCCCACCGCGAAGCACCTGATCCCCGAGTGCGAAGCCGACAGCAAGAAGGGAGGGTACGGCACCATCAAGATCCAGTCGTTCGCCGAGCGGCGCTACCTCGTTGCGGTAGACGGGAAGCGCGGCGCCGTGGGCCCGTTCACCCTCTCGGTGGCCTGCGCCCCGCTGCGGCCGCTTGAGGAGCGAACGGCGGCGCCCACGAAGAAGTAGCCGACAGCCGCCGCCGCGCCGCCTTCTCCGCTACTCGCGCGTAACGACCACCCAGGTGTCGGCCGCGACCGCCACCTCCTGCTCCCCGCCGTCCGGCCACGTCACCGTGACGCCGGAAATCTCGCCGCTCGGCACCGCTGTCGCACCCATCGCCAGCGCGGCGTCCACGAACGCCCCTGCGTGGTCGTTGAGGAGCAGGTGGGCGGGACCGGTGTTGGTGACGAAGAGGTCCGTCCACCTGTCGCCGTCGAAGTCCGCGGCGCTCGCCCCCATGTTCGAGCCGGTCTCCCCACACGCGCAGGTGTCGGTGATGTCGACAAAACTGCCGCCGTCGTTGCGCACCATCCGCGACGGCCCGAACCGCGACTGCTCGGCGTTGGCCACAAAAAGGTCCAGGTCCTCGTCGCGATCGATGTCGAACCAGACCGCCTGCCACCCGAGGCCCGAGCGCGCCTCCGCGCTGATGAGCTCGGAAACGTCGGTGTACACCCCCTCGTCGTTGCGGAAGAGGTGGTCGAGCGCCGAGGCTTCTCCGGTCTCTCCGTTGCCGGTGAGGGTGACGTAGAGGTCGGCGTCGCCGTCGTTGTCGTAGTCGGCGAACGCCCCGTCGCGCACCGCCTGGTCCAGCCCGCGGTCGCCCAGCCCCGCGGACACGCTCACGTCGGACAGGCTGCCGGCGTCGTTCTCGAAGAGGTACAGGTACCGGTCCTTCCCGGCTGCGAAAAGGTCGAGGTCGGCGTCGCCGTCGATGTCCCCGAGCGCGAGGGTGGTGAGCCCCGTGGCCGCGGAAACCTGCGTGGTCGCAAAGGTGCCACCCTCGTTGCGGTGCTGCCAGATTCCGCCGTCACGATCGGCCAGCAGCACGTCGTCGTCACCGTCGCCGTCGAGGTCGGCGAACGCGACAGGGGAGTGTTCCTTGCGGGAAGGGTCGCTCGAACTGGTGTCGTAGAGTCCCCACAGGGCGCCCACCTCTTCGTAGGCCACCTGCGCGACGGGGTTCGCGCAGCTCAGGTCGCGTCCCGCCAACTCGTCAGCGCCCGCGGAGTCGGGGGCGGAGTCGAGGGCAGGGGCGCAGGCGAGCAGGATCAGGAACACTGCCCCCCTATCAAATCACCTGCGACTCGGGCACCACCGGGTCGCGGCCCAGCTGGAAGGTGGCCACGGGAACGTCGTGGCCCAAGGCGGGAACGGTCGGGACATCCCGGCCAGCCGCGGCCAGTTGCCCGGCGACGAGGGCGGTGAACGGGCCGAACATCGCTCCGTGACCGGAGAAGCCGGCGAGGCGGATGAGGTTGGGCACCTGCGGATCGTAGCCGAGGTAGGGGTTGTGGTCGGGGGTGGTGCCGTAGTAGCCGGCGGTGGTGGCGGTGATGCCGGCGAACTCGCCCACGGCGGGCACCACCTCGGCGAGCGCGGCCCACGTTTCGTAGGCGATGCTGTCGGTACCGGTCTTGTGGAAGTACTCCGGGGGAACGCGGTCCTGATCGTCGTAGCTGAACTCGGGTTCGGCCTCGATGGGCCGCGACCAGCCCATCAACAGGGAGTTCCCGTTCTCCGGCCGCATATAGGCCCCCGAGGGCGCCACGGTCAGCGGCATCGCGAGCAGCTCGGCTTCGGAGAGGGAGCCCGCACGTTCGGCGAACCAGAGGCACCGCTTGAGCGCTGCGATGGGAAGCTCCACACCACCCAGCACCCGCGCGAGTCGGGGTGACCAGGCGTTGGTGGCGTCGATGACGAGGTCGGCGGGGTGACGACCCCGCGTGCTGACGACGGCGTCGATCCGCGCGCCGGAGCGCTCCACGCCGATGACCCGCGCCCGCTGGATCAACTCGACGCCCAGCCGCTGTGCTGCGAGCGCGGCTTCGTTGTACACGGTGGCCGGGTGCAGAAAGCCGTCGCTAGGGCACCAGGTGGCGGCGAGCACCGCGTGGCCCTCCACCCAGGGGAAGCGGTCGGTGAGCGCCCGCCCCTCGAGGAGCTCGGCCTCCACCAGCCCACACCGGTGCTGCAAGCGCACCCGCGCCTGCGCGGCCTCTTTCTCCTCGGCGGTACCGAGCAGAAAGAGGTAGCCGTTCTGCACGATCGGCACCTCTGCTCCTCCCACCCGCTCGGGAAAGTTCCGGTAGACATCGACCGAGTAGCGCATCCCCAGCACCGTTTCGGGCGTGCTGAACTGTTGCCGGATGCCGGCGGCCGTGCGGCTGCTACTGCCGGCGCCCACGTGCTCGGCCTCCAACACCACCACGCGCCACCCCTGTTGCGCGAGCGTGTGCGCCACCAGCGTGCCGGTGATGCCGGCTCCGATCACCACGGCGGCTTGGCCCACTCACGCTCCCGAGGCCGCGGAGGCTAACACGCCCGACGTGGCGCTCGCCCTTGCCGGCGCAGGCCCCGACCCCCGCGGGACAGGCTACGCTCACCGCGTGTTCCCCTCGTGGCGCCAGCTCGGTCAGATCTGCCTCGTGTGGGCGGTGGTGGCTTGGTACACCGTCGCGGTGTGGACGTGGAAGGCCACGGACGCCGATCTCGCGGGGGCCTTCGGCGCCCACTACGCCGTGCGGGCGCCGCTGGTAGGCGCGCTGATGGGCCTGCTGTGGTCGCCGCTCTTCGTGCTGGGGTACCACCCGGCGCGCGCGATGCTCGCTTCCGCGCTCGGCCTCGACATCGTGGCCTCCGACCCCGCCCGCAGGCACATCGGCCGCCACTTCCGCGGCGCGGTGCTCGGGCAGCTCGTCGGCGCGAGCATCTCGCTCACCCTGCTGCTGGTGTGGCCCATCGAGCTGATGAACAGCCGCTGGGATGCGGTGAAGTGGGTGGCGTTGTTTTGGAAGCTCTACTGGTATCTCTTCGTTCCGGCGGGGGCGGTTGCTGGCGCGGGGAGCGTCGCGATGGCGGTTCGCCACCGCATCCGCCCCGAAGGCACCGAAGGCGGTCGCCCGCTCTGGGACCCTGCGCCCGACGTGGCTTCGGCCGACGCCTGGGGTCGGGTAGACCTCGGGCTCGACGCCCTCGATCTCGACAGGGTGGAGCAAGCGTCCGCCACCGCCGGCCTCGCGCTCCTGGCGGATCGCAGCGTTTCCGGCCCGGCCTGTCTGCGCGGCGCGGGCGACCTTCGCGTGCAGGTGGCCTTCCGCCCCGACCCCGACCATCCGGACGCGGCCAGCCTCGTGGTCACGCTCACCTCTGCGCCCCTCGCACCTGAGGAGCGTGATGCCGCCCTCGCTCGGGTGCTGGCGGCCGTCGCCACCGGTGCCGGGAGCACCCTCGTGGCGATCGGCACGGGCAGCCCGATGCGGGCGGCGTCGTTTCTGGCTGCCGTCGCAGCGACGCTTCCTCCCCACTTGCCGGCGGAGCTCTTCGTGCGCCTCGTAGAGGGACCGAGTGAACATGGCGCGGCCGCCATCAGCGAGGGTCTCGAACGTTATGCTTTGCCCGAGGTCGTGGCCCACGCGGCTACGCCGGAAGCGGCCCGCGCGGCGGCTTGGTCCCTCGTGCGGCGGTCGCTCGTTACGGGCCTGTCGCTGTCGAAAGCTCCGAGGCTAGCGCGTGAGCCCCACCCGGATGGGCAGGGTCGCAGCATCCTTCGGTACACCATCGCGGCGCCCTGAACCGGGAGTGCGCTACGTTGCGCCCATGTCGACGCTCCTCTTCGCCGCGCTCGCCTGTGCTCCCGAGCCTGTCACCTTCACCGTTTCTCCTCAGCCCCTCGCGTTCGGCGTTGTCGACTTTCCGCCAGAGATGCCCGACGAGGGCTACGCTCAGGAGCAGGTGAGCGTCACCAACACCGGTGAAACGACGGGCTCGCTCACGTTTCCGGAGCCTGACCCCGTGGTGTTCTGCATCCCCGGCGTGTCCGACGGCGGCTTTCCGCTCGACCTCGGGGAGGTGAAGCCGGGCTCCAGCTACGTCGTGAACGTTGGCCTGTGTGGCTACCCGCCGGGTGAGGCGGGTGAGGAGGTGAGCGTGAGTTTTGACTTGGAGACCGACGGAGACCCTGCCACGCTCACGGTCGAGGTCACCTTCACGCCCAACCGCATCACCGAGTAGTTCCTACCGATGTTGAAACTGACTCCCCTCCTGCTCTTGGCGGCCTGCGGGGACACGTACGTGTTGGTACCGGCCTACGAGGTCGTCGACCTAGGCAAGTTCACCACGGACACGAACGGCTTGGTGGCCGTTCCCTGGGAGGCCCCTGAGGGGGCGGTGTTCACCGAGGTGTTCTGTGGCCCCTACGGGTACGAAACGACGGCCACCGCCGCCAACGTGACTTCGCCAGACGGCACGACCGTCTTTGACTCCGCCGCGCCCTTCCAAGGGGGCCTGCGGGTAGGTGTCTTCGACGACATGCTCCCCGTTCTCGTCCCCGTGTCGCCGAACCTGCAGGCGGTGGCCGGGGAGTGGTCGATGACCCTCTCCCTCGCCGCCGCCGACCTGCCCGCCACGGTGAGCTGCAGCGCGATCTCTGGCATCGGCCAGACGGCCGCAGAGAACCGCGTCGATGTGCACATCGTGTTCGTGGGAGTGGACGGCATCGCCCCCGGCATGACGGCTCTGGCCGCGGAGAGCGACGACACCGTGCAGGCCGTGATGAGCGGGCTTGACGAGCTGTGGGTGGACCTCGGCCTGAGCGTGGGAGAGGTGCGGTACTCCGACTTCTCCGGCGATGTGGCCTCGGCCACCTCCGTGGACGACCCCACCGAGCTCGGCAACCTCTTGCGCACCATCGACGACGGCGAGGAGCTCACCTTCTTCTTCGTGCGAGACCTCGTGTTGGCGGATGACGTCTCGCTCCTCGGCCGTAGCGGCGGGACGCCCGGGGTGGCGGGGCAGGGGGGTACCTCGAAGTCGGGGGTGGTGATCAACGTGGCGAACGTGGTGGACTCGCCCGAGCAGGTTTCGCTCACCATGGCGCACGAGGCGGGGCACTTCTTCGGCCTGTTCCACCCCACCGAGCTCGACCTCAGCGGAAACGACCCGCTGGACGACACTCCCGAGTGCATCGACCCGGAAGACGACGGATGCGCCGAGAACGTGATGTGGCCGAACCCGCAAGTGGGCACGGCCACCACGTTTTCCCGTGAGCAGGGCTGGGTGGTGGCGCAGAGCCCTATCGTCCGGCCGGGGTGACCGGTGGCCTACTCGGTGGGCTCGCCGCCGAACAGCACCGTCACATCCAGCTCCACCGCGTCGAAGGGCTCGGCGCGCACCCGCTCCCCGCTCCCGGCTACGAGCGCGACGACGTACTCGCTCCCGTTGTGTCGGTACACCGTGAGGATCTCCCGCTCGGTGTCGAGCATCCAGTAGTGGGGAACCCCCTCCCGTTGGAGGACGCGTAGCTTCACCACGAGGTCGTGCCGTGCGGTGGACGGGGACAACACCTCGGCGATCCAGTCAGGCCGGTGCGGGACGGGACGGCCAACCGGTCGCGTGGGCACCCTCTCCCTCCGCCAGCCCGCCAGATCGGGCCGGATCACGTCCGCGCCCAAGGCGACATCCACTTCGCTCGCGATCCACCAGCCCCCCGGCATGCCCCCGCCCCCACGACGCGCGAAGGGTGTCCGGATCAGATGCGCGAGCGAACTCTGCACGTCCCCATGCTCAAAGCTCGGCGCCGCCTTCTCGGTCAGTTCCCCGTTGACCAACTCCACGGCGGCGTCGTCCCACACGCGGGCGAGGTCGGCCAAGGTGGTCAGCGTGCGTGCGGCACCCATGGATGCAGTGTAGCGCGGAACCCGGGGCGCCGGCGCTCTACGCCCAGGGCGGTCGCAAAGTCCGCGGGCCCGCCGGTCGATGAACGATGCGCGTTTACCGATGCTCGGTGGGCGAGACTCGACAACCGAGGTTCGACGGCCGACACTCGATTTTTCGACTACCGAAACTCGTTGACCGAGAGCCGAAACTCGACCCGTCGATGATCCAGGTTCGATGAACGAACTCTCCGTGTGACTCCGTCAGACCCCGGGTTGGTTCGGCTGCGGCCCCGCTTGGGCGGGGGCCGAGCCTCCTTCAACCCGCGGCCCGCCGGAGTCAATGTGG
>CANKOI010000118.1 GCA_947484175.1 Deltaproteobacteria bacterium | reverse complement strand
GCCCGCGACACGATCGACGCGATGCTCAACGCCGGTGCCAGCGCTGACGTGCGCCCCGTGGCCATCGGCGCCCGCGTGGAGCACCCCCAGGCCCTCGTCGATCAGGCGCTGTACCCCTCTGGGCGCGGCGACCTTCCGCCTTCCAGCTACCGCCTCGCTCACAACCCCGCCGGCGGCCGGAGCGCCTACACCTTCTGCATGTGTCCCGGCGGAATGGTGGTCCCGGCGCAGCATGAGCCGGGAACCAACGTCGTCAACGGGATGTCCTTCGCCTCTCGCCGTGCCCTGTGGGCGAACAGCGCGGTCATCGTGCAAGTGGGGCCCGAAGACTACGGCGCCACCGATGCGCGCGCCGGCCAGCGTTTTCAGGCTCGCATCGAAGCCGAAGCCTACCGGCTCACGGGCAGCTACTCCGCTCCCGCCCAGCGGGTGGACGACTTCCTCGCCGACCGCATCAGCCGCGAGTTGCCTCGTACGTCGTACCCGTTCGGTGTCGTGCCGATCGACCTCCGCGAGCTGCTGCCAGCGGGCGTGATCGCCAGTATGAAGGGCGCCATCGTCGCCTTTGATCAGAAGGTTCCCGGGTTTGCGTCGGCGGCGGGCGTGCTGATCGCCCCCGAAACGCGTACGACATCGCCGATGCGCTTTTCGCGCGGGAAGAACCGGGAGAGCACCACGCTGCCGGGACTGATTCCCAGCGGCGAGGGGGCGGGGTGGGGCGGCGGCATCATCTCCGCTGCGCACGATGGCTTTCTGGTGGCCGAGGCGGTGATCGCGGGGCGCTGACGGGCGCTTCCGTAGCCTCCTGCACCAACCCTGCCGCTCGTCTGAGGGGATCCGATCCCGATCGTGCGGGGAGGTGCTACCCTGTACCCCTCGCTTCAGGACTGGCATGAACACTCGGATCAGCCGCCTCGTCAGCAAAGTTCACGGTCGCCCCGCCCGGGTCGGCATCGTGTCGATGTACGACGTGGAGAACAACGCCGTCCGCATCCTCGCCGGCACCCTGCGCCAGGGCGGCCACCACGTGGCCGAGATCTACTTCAAGGACTGGATCAGCAATCACCTCGATCCCGCCAGCGACGACGAGCTGCACAACCTCATCAAGGTGATCGCCGACGAACACCTCGACGTGGTGTGCCTCAGCATCCGAGCCAGCGCCTACTACAACGCCGCCCGCATCCTCACCGACCACATCCACGATGTCCTCGACACGCCGGTGCTCTGGGGGGGCATGCACCCCACGCTGGTGCCCACGGAGTGCATCCAGACCGCCGACATGGTGCTTCAGGGCGAAGGAGAGCTCGCGCTGCTCGAACTCGGCGACCGACTGCAGGCCGGCACCGACATCCTCGACACGCCAAACCTCATGTTCCAGACGGCCGACGGCATCCGCAAAAACGCGCTTCGCCCCTTGGTGGAGAACCTCGATACCCTCGCCTACCGCGACTACGTCACCCACGATCACAAGTACTTCATCAACGGAAAGAAGATTGAGAAGGGCGACCCCATGCATGGGGACCCCGTTTTCCAAATGATGGGGAGTCGCGGCTGCATCTACAAGTGCAGCTATTGCTACAACAGCACGTACAAGAAAGACATTTACCCCGGCCAGAAGTGGTTTCGCGTGCGCTCTCCGGCCAGCATGGTCGACGAGATCAAGAAGGCCCGCGAGCACTGGAATTTCAAGCGCATCCGGTTCGACGACGAAGTGTTCAACTTCCAGTACGACTGGCTGGTGGACTTCTGCGAGCGGTACCCCAAGGAAATCGGTCTGCCCTTCGAGGTGTTCATCGAGCCCAAGCTGGTGAACGAAGAGCGCATGACGATGCTGGCCGCCGCAGGCCTGAAGAACGTCTACATGGGCGTTCAGTCCTCCGAGCGGGTCACTGGCCACCTCTACGACCGGCGCGTGAAGAACAGCACCATCAACGACATCGCCGACTTGTTCAAGAAGCTTGGCATCAAGGGCCACTTTCAGCTCATCTTCGACGATCCAGTCAGCACGGTGGAAGACAAGCAGGCCCTCTTCGAGATGATCTCGCAGTTTCCGCACCCCTTCGACCTCTACCTCTTTTCGATGACCGTCTTCCCCGGTTCGGAGCTCAACCACAAGCTCATCGAATCCGGCCTGATCTCGGAGTACGACATCGAAGGGCTCGGCACCAAGACCTTCTATCAGCACAGGATCAATCTAGAATATCCGCGCGCGGTAGAAGATACCTTCTGGATCGCGATGACCCAGATGCTCAGCAAGTCCTTCGTGCCGAGGCAGCTGCTGAAGCCGCTCACCAAGGTCGACTTTTTGAAGAAGCACCCGTGGCCCGTGATTCAAATGGCGCACGCCACGAACTACGTGAAGATGGGCACGACAGCGGTGTCGATGGCGGCCAACGGCGAGATGACGAAGACGCTGATGCGGCGCTGGTTGTCCTTCGATCGGGTGATCACGACCTGAGCGAGGGGGATAGCCACGCCGTCGTGCTTGACCTCTTCTACCGCCTCGCAAGGCCTTTGCTCTTCAAACTCGATGCCGAGACGGCTCATGAGTTCGTATTCCGCGGACTGCCGCTCGTGCCGTGGCTCGTGCGGGGGCGCCGCCCCGCCCCCTCGTTGCGGGTGCGGATCGCGGGGTTGGACTGGGGCGGTCCCGTCGGGCTGGCTGCAGGGCTCGACAAGAACGGCGTGGGGATTCCGGCTTGGGCGGCACTGGGTTTCGGGGCGATCGAGGTGGGCACGGTCACCCGCCACGCTCAGCCGGGAAACCCTCGCCCACGGCTGTTTCGCCTCGCCGCGGAAGGGGGCCTCATCAACCGGATGGGCTTCAACAACGGGGGAGCGGTGGCTCTCGCGGCCAACCTCGGCCGCCTCCGCGATGCTGGCGGCTGGCCGTCGGTGCCCGTCGGCGCCAACCTCGGCAAGTCCAAGGTCACGCCTAACGAGAGCGCCGTCGACGACTACCTCCACAGTGTCAGCGTGCTGCGTGGCAAGGCGGACTACTTCGTGGTGAACGTCTCAAGCCCCAACACGCCGGGCCTTCGCGAGCTCCAAGAACGGGAGCCGCTCACGCGGCTCCTTGGCGCCGTCGTGCCTGCCGCCCAGCGCACTCCTGTTTTCCTGAAGCTCGCGCCCGACCTCGAGGACGACGCCCTCCTCACCGCGGTGGACGTCGCGCTCGACAACGGGTGCGCCGGCATCATTGCCACCAACACCACGATCTCCCGGCCCGGCACTTCAGGCCGGCTGGAGCAGTTTGGCGGCCTCTCGGGGGGGCCCCTGCGCCCCCTCGCCAGAGCCAAGATTGCGGCGGTGTTGGCGGCGGTGGGCGGGCGCGCGCCCGTTATCGGCGTGGGCGGGGTGGCCACGGCGGCCGACGTGCGCGACTACCTCACGATGGGCTGCGCCGCGGTGCAACTCTACTCCAGCTTCATCTTCGGGGGGCCGGGCCTTCCGAGCCGGATTCACGCCGAGCTCGCCTCCGCCGCCCCCTGAATCAGCGCCCCTTGCTCCAGCGCCGCCAGGCTTCTTTCTCCTCATCCTGCGTGCGGCCTTCCTTGTAAGAAAACCCGGCGACCTTTTCTAGGCCGGCGATCGCCGCGCTGACGACCGTCTCGTCGCCATCCTCGAGGGCGGGTGCGAGGTAACGGATCGCTTCGGTCGTTCCGATGCGCCCCATGGCCTCCACATAGTGCCGCCTCACCCACATCGAGGTGCCGCGGTAGGTGCCGGTGGGGTCGGCCAACGCGCGCCCGAGGTCGGGGAGGGTGCGGGTGTCACCGATCAGGGCCAACGCATCGGCCGCTGCCTGCCGCACCAGCAAGGCCTTGTCCTCCAGTCGGGCCGCCACCCGCCCCGCGGTGCTCTTGTCCTTCCGCTCACCGAGTGCCGCGAGGGCCGCGATGCGGGTGGGCGCGTTGTCGGAGGCGAGGAACTCCAGAAGCGCGGACAAGGCGGCGGGAGCGGTGTTCAGCCCCAGCGCGCGCACCGCCACCCAGCGCCGAGCCGGGGTGGTCTGGGCGTCTTTGGCGATGGCCACCAGCGAGTCTGCCGCCGGCTCTTCGTGCAGGCGGCCGAAGGCCTCCTGACGCAACTCCAGCGGCTTGTCGGCATCGGCCGCCAGTTGAACGTCGTCCGGAATCCCCGCGAACCCGAACCCGGTGAGGAGGAGGGCGAGGATCACCTAGAACTCGTAGGCCACGCGCGTTTGAAGCGTGAAGAAGTTCCCGTAGGTGGCGCCGTTCTCGTCGGTCTCGTACTGCAGCCCGTTGTTCTTCAAGGGGATTCGGTCGGTCACGTGCGCGTAGCCGCCTTCGACCGTGACGTTCACGTGGTCGGCCCAGCGGTGTTTGATCGCCACGTCCGTTTCCCAAGCGAGGTAGTCACTGGTGGCGGAGTACAGCGCACACTCAACGTCATCCCCTTCGGCGCAGAGAATGCGGGCGCCGTCGGGCTTGTCGGGCCACGCCATCAACCAAGCTGCCGACAGTTCCCAGTTGGGCAACGGCCGGAAACGCACGTTGGGAAAAATGTAGCGGCTGTTGTACACGCTGCCGCCGCTCCACAGTCCCTTCGCGCCTTCGCCCCAGGTTTCCGCTGTTACGCGAGCCATGATCTCTTCGTAGAACAGGAGGCCGACGTTGTGGTCGGGGTGCAGCGGCCGGCCGGTGAAGTTTTCATCGGAGGGTTTGTCGTCGCCCGAGGCGTAGCCGTGCTCCATCAGCAGGCTCCAGCGCTGGTCCTGATACCCGCCGCGCAGCACATAGCCCCAGATGTCCGCCTGTTTGCCGAGGGGGTCTTCGGCGTTGCCGCCAGCCAGCGTGATCGCGCGGGTGCCCCCTTGGATCGTGAGCACCTCGGCCTCGAAATAGGTGTTGGCGATCTCCTCCTTCACGTAGGCGTCGATGATCACGACGTCGCTGTCGCTCTCCGCCTGGATGCGGTTGACGATGTACACGCCAGCGGTCAGGTCGCCGCGGAGGGTCTTTCCGAACTTAAGGTCTTCGCCGCGGTAGATGAACACGCCCACGAGCTCGTAGACGTCGTCGCGGGTGTCGACCCACCAGGTGTCGGGGCGGTACTCCGGGTCGCGCTCGGAGGTATAGCTGTGATCGTCCTCAGCGGCGCAACGGGGGTCGTCGTCGGTCTCTCCCGAGTCGCAGGTGTAGCCGTAGTACTGGATCAGGGGGTCTTCCACCAACCGGTCTACAGCGAAGGCCGTGATGAACGGGATGTCTCGGACCTTCGTCTGCGGGTTGACCATGTTCGCGACGGTCGTGGCCACCGTGATCGGGCGCGTGGCGAACAGGATGCGGTCGTAGGTGCTGCCGTAGTTGTTCTCGCCGAAGCTGTCGTCGAAGCCGTCGCCGCTGTTCGCGAGGAGGCCCATGCCCCAGGCGCTGGTCTGGCGGCCGACCTTGAACAAGCCGACCGGCACCTTGAACTCCATCCACGCCCGACTGACGTCGATCGCGTCGCCTTCCACGCCTTGCAGCGTCGTGTCCGAGGGGGCCCCTGCGAACAGCGCGGTCGAAGCCTGCGACATGTTGTCGCCGAACACCGCTCCGTCGAGGACATCCACCTGCATGAAGAACTTGGCGCGATCTTCGAAGTTCAATTGCGGCTGCAAGCGCACCCGGTGCGTCATGTAGGTGCCCGCGGCGGCCTGGCCCTCGTAGAGGTCCCAGAAGGCGTGCCCGCGCACCCGGTAGTAGCCATCCAGGCTGAACTTCCAATTGTCGGGTGCGTCGGCGAGTGCGCTCGGCGCGGCCAGAGCAAGCCACAGCGCCGCGAACATCAGATGGCGCCCGTGAGGCAGGAGGCGGGGTAGGCGATGCCGTCGTCACGCGCCGTGTAGATGTTCGAGATGTTCACCGAGCCGGCGAGGATGTTCAGGACGGTGGTGCCGAGAAGTACGTGCTCGGCGCCGTTCCAGCCCCACATCTCCGCGGTCCACGTGCCGACGGGAACGTTCACGGCCACCCACAGGCCGTTCTCGGGATTGGTAGTCGTGCGCTTGTCGGGGCCAGTGGGAAGGTTGTTGTCGTCGAAGTAGTAGACCTCCCCGGTGGCGGGCACCTTGTTCGCGCCGTCGTGGATGAAGATCTGGGCGTTGCCGATCTCCGCGTCGGTGCAGTCGAACGCCGTGCCGGCGATGATGCCGGTCGAGGAGTCCCACTCCGTTCCGATCACGCTGGGGATGATCAAGGACGTGGACACGCTCACGCTGTTCACCCACTCGCCATCGATGGAGCCGGTCTCCGAATAGCCGTACACCTGATGCACTTCGTAGGTGTCGACGGTCTCCTCCCAATCGGGCGGCGTGAACGTGCCGTAGGCGATCGGGGTGCACGTGGGCACGATGGTGGTGAAGTTGCCGTCGGCGTCGGCGGTCTGCTCATCGTCGGGAGTGCCGCTGATGTCGTCACCCAACCAGAACTTCACGGTCGCTTCTGACACCTCGTTCTCGCTCTGGAAGTCGTGCACCTCGCCGCGGAAGGGCACGCTCACCTGCTTGGCGGGGTCGACCGTGCCGAGGTCGGTACCGATGCAAGCTACGTCGCCGGTGAACGGCTCAGTGGTGTTGACGAAGTGGGCGAAGTCGCGAACCACGCCGGAGCCGTCGGCGGTGTCGGTGTCGGCAGGACCGCCGCCATCGCAGGCGACAAGGGTGAAGAGGGGCAGGGCGATGAGGAGGGACATGACGGCCTCAGGTATGCGCGCTTATACAGATGCGAGGCCCGCCGGTCAAGGTTGTTGGACGTGGGGGGCGCGCCTGTGGTAGCGTGCGCGCACCGGCGGCTACGCCCGGAGGACCAAGGCATGCATCGTCTCCTGATCGGTTTTTCGCTTCTGTTTACGGGTTGTCCGGCTGAACCCGTCGATTTCGGCTCCGACAAGGGCGGGAGCCCCGACACTGGCCTCGACGAAACAGGCGTGATCGACACGGACACCTCCGACGACACGGGCCGCGACACCGATACCGACACCGCCATTGAGCATTCCGACGAGACGGGTGGCGAGACCGACTACCACTTCGACGATCCCGGCGACGTCATCGACTTCGTCGCCGAGGATGGCTCTGCGGATCTTCTGCTCGCCGACGAGTCGGGAGAATCGAACATCGGACAGCAGTTTTTCCTGATCATGCTGAACGCAGCCGAGAGCGATCAGTCTTACAACCTGCGCTACATTCTGGAAACCGACGTCTCCGAACGACGCCGCGACCGACCCCCGCGCCGCCGGGCGCGAGGCATGGACAAGGCGGAGGCCGCCAGCTTTGATCGCGTGCTGCCCATCGTGCCGAGGCGCGAAACGCTGGAGTCGGGTGACATCGGCTCGCTGGTCGACGTGTTTCGAGTGCGAGAGGAGATGGAAGCGGAAGGGTGGACGCCCAAGGATGCCACCCTCTGGGCGCTCGGCGATCACATCGCGATCTGGGTTGACAACGAGGTGCCAATCGACTGGGACTACGAGTGCGACGGGCTCGTCGATGAGCCGGACGAGTACCAGGCCTTTGGCTTCGATAACTGCGACCTCACGACGGTCGCCTCGATTTTCGACCTGAACGTCTACCCCAACACGACGGCGCTGTTCGGCGACCCCTCCGACATCAACGAAGACGGTCGCATCGACCTCTTCATCAGTCCGGAGCTGAACGCGCTGCCCCTTACGTCTTCCGACGAAGACCTTCAGGGTACCGCGCTCCCCTCGTTCGCCGAGCCCTCCGTAGACCTCGCGGACTACGACATCAAGACCAACAGCGGCAGCGATGAGCGCGAGGTGATCTATGCCTACGCGCCCGACCCCAACCAGTACTACCACAGCGGCGTTTCGGTTTCGATTGGGGAGTACACGAACTACGCCCTTGCCGCCGAACTGGCGCGCTCGCTTGTGGCGCTCATCAGCTACAACCAGCACATCCTTGCGCCCGACCCGCCAGGCACGACCGTCGAGGAAGACTGGCTCCTCGACGTTTTCGGAACGCTCGCTGCCGACCGCTGCGGCTTCGGCGCCAGCTTTCACTCCGACGCCTGGGACTACCTAGATCTGCCCTACAACTACCCGCTCCTCGCGGAGAGCTCGAAGGGCAGCTTGGACCCGGGTTCGAAGGGCGCGCAGTACTTGTTCGGTTTGTGGCTCCACGAGTGGGCACAGACCGGCACCACCGATGCCAACGGCTTCTTCGCGGCGGTCGTGGCCAGCGAAGAGACCGGCATCGATGCCGTTGAGGATGGAATCGCGGGCTTCGCCACCGACACGGAGTTGACCTTCGACGACCTCGTGCTGATGTGGCAGCTCTCCATGCTCGGCAGCGGCGTATTGGACGACGCCGGCAACCCGCTGATCACTGCCGCGACGTTCGTGCCCTACCCCGACGTCGAGACCCTCAGCTCCCCCCCCGCCGATCGCGACAGCCTGTATGGCGCGAACGGATACCAAAGAGGGCTCAGCCTGCGCGGCCTGAACTACGCATGGGCGGGCGGCCACACCGACGCGCCGGAGCTGGAGGGTGGGTCTGACATCCTCCTCCAGGGCCCCGACTTCTTCCACTACGACCCCGCCTTCAGCTTCGACGGGTGGATCCACAGCGACTACTCCGCGCAGATTGTGCGGCTGGACGGCATCCCCTACGACGGAGCGGGGCTTCAGGTGCAGTTCGAAGACGACGGATTCGTGGCTGAGGTGGTGCGGTGGGGCGATCCTCCGGCGCCCGACTACGCCGTGGAGAACATCTTTGGCCCGACCGACGTGAACTCGGTGGTGCTGCCGCGCCTTCCGGACGACGGAACGCCCATCTACGGGATCGGCGAGCTCTCGGCCTCTTCCAATGTGGACGTGATCGACGCAGCGGGCGACGTGACCTCGGGCGAGGTGGTCGACACCGACCGCTGGGTGCTCGACCTCAGCGATCGCTCGGTGCTGGAAACGGTCACGGTGCATGTCTGGCTCGACCGACGCTTCGACGAGGACGGCAACAGCGAGCCCGACAGTCCGTGGATCGCGGTCGCCCCGATCGACTACGTTCCCGAGCCGACGGTGGCGGGCACCCACACCAGCGGCCTGTGCGCGGACGCGCCTGGGTTCGCGTTCCCCAGCAGTGTGCTGGACTACCTCTACTACCAGGTGTTCTTGGTTGGGGAAATGGGTTCGGAGTCGTCACTGGAAGACGTGTGCGGCGTTCCGGAGGCGACACCGCCGAGCTGCGACCTCGACTTCGATGCCGACGACGTGCTCGACGCCAACGAGCCCCTTCCGACCACCTTCATCGACCAGGTGCTCGTACAGCAGTGCACGTCGCTCGGCGGAGTGATGGATGGGTCTGTGGCGCCTTACGACGCGAGCTGGCTCGACGTTGACGAGTTGGACGAGGACGAGCTCCCCACGTTCTCGATGGCGATGAACACGGGCGGGGCCTCGGGCACTGACGGCGAGGAGGGTTTCATCGAGCTCTCCCTGATGGGCGGGGGTGAGTACATCCTCGTGGTGGGCTCCCCCGGCGACAGCGGAATCTACGAGCTGTCGATGAGGCAGGTGCGTTAGCCGTCGGGCCGATGTTCACGTTCCTTCTGCTGTTCGTTCAGGTGGCCTACAGCGCAGGAGGGTGGTGGCTGGAGAGCGCCAGTTCGCCAGACCGGGAGGTTGCCGCAGCGGTCGAGGCGGCAGCGCGCAAGGACGGTTTTGCCGTTCGGGTCGTAAAACGCTTTCGGCTGGGCGAAGGGTGGACGCACGTAGCGCTGGTGGAAGGCTTCGCCGACGAGACGTCGGCGGGCGTGGCCGCTGCCCGGCTCCGGAAGGAGACGGGCGTGGCGTTCACCCTAGTGACCGAGTCCGGGGGCGGTAAGCTTGGCCGCACACCGGCCGAGCCCGAGGCGCCGAAGAAGAACGCCGCGCCCTCCGCCGCGAGCACGGTGGCTCGCTGTCTGGAGGCGCACGGGGGCGGCGCGGCCGGGGTGGCTGCGCTGGCGAGGTCGCCCGGGGTGCATTTTCGATTCCTGCGCGAATTCTCCCTCGACGGAAAGCAAGTGAAGGTTCACCACGAGTACTGGCGGGATGCGACCTCGCGCCGGCTGGTGGTGACGGGGGGCGGCATGGTGACCGACAGCGTCTTGGTGGTGACGTCGGCCGGGGGGTGGGTCGCCGCGGGGGGGAAGGTGGAGGAGCGGGACATCGGGGTGCTCGTGTCACAGGCGGATGCGTTCGCGCCGGAGGTGGTTCTTGGCGCCGCGCTCGATGTGCCGTCCCTGTTCGAGGGAGCCGAGCCCGGCACGCTGATGCTTCTCGAGGGCGCAGAGTCGGGGGTCCGCGTGGGGCGAGGGGAGGATCCGCAGGGGTCGGGGTTCGCGTTTGCCGACGTACACGCCACCACCGGCCTCTTGCAGCGCGTGCGCTACGTGACAGACGCCGGACCCGTGGTCTACACATACGGCGAGTGGTCGGCCCCCCACGTCGCCCTCCCCGTGCCCGGCGTGGTGGCCGTGGAGCACGCGGATGGCACCACGGAAGCAATCCGCGTGGAAGCGCTGGAGCTGCTGGATAGCCTGCCCGCCGGGACTTTCTCCCCTCCGGAGATCGGCTCGTCCGCACCTTGACACCGCGGCCGTGGCGAATAAGACGCGCGGCGGCCGGAACGCGTCCTTGCTGGCGTGGCTCAATCGGCAGAGCAGCTGCTTTGTAAGCAGCAGGTTGCGGGTTCGAGTCCCGCCGCCAGCTTTCTCCTCGATCTTTTCATTTTCTGGGCAGATGCCCGAGTGGCTAAAGGGGGCGGGCTGTAAACCCGCTGACAATGTCTACCGTGGTTCGAATCCACGTCTGCCCACCATCTTCCCGAGCGGGAGTAGCTCAGTGGTAGAGCATCAGCCTTCCAAGCTGAGGGCCGCGGGTTCGAGCCCCGTCTCCCGCTCCACGTGAACCCGATCGCCCATGTAGCTCAGTGGCAGAGCACTTCCTTGGTAAGGAAGAGGTCACCAGTTCAATCCTGGTCATGGGCTCCACCGTCAACCTGAATCAACGGAAGAGGCATCCCCATGGCCAAAGCAAAGTTTGAGCGCAACAAGCCGCACGTGAACATCGGCACGATTGGTCACGTCGACCACGGGAAGACGTCGCTGACGGCGGCGATCACGAAGATTCTGG
>CANKOI010000117.1 GCA_947484175.1 Deltaproteobacteria bacterium | reverse complement strand
CTCGGTTATCGAATCTCGGTCATCGAATTTCGGCAATCGAGCCTCGGTCATCGATCAGCGGACGCGCGGACTTTGCGACCGCCCTGTCCACCCCGCCCGCCTTTCCACTCGCCGCAATAGCCTCCCCCCGTGAAAGAAACGCTCCGCACCGCCTTCCTCTGGGTTGCGCTCTCCGTCATCTTCTGCTCCTCCGTGCTTGTCCTCTCGGTGGGCGACGACGAGGATAGCCCCCTCCGACCCGTCTTCTACGTTCTGCTTGTCGTCGCGATCGTCGTGGTTGGGCTCGTGTGGTGGGGACGGCGGATGCAGGCCCAGCAGGCGCAGGGCATGCAGAACTTCAATGCCTTCCGCCAGAACAAGGCGCGGCTGGTGCTGCCTGGGGCCGAAGCCACTCGGTTTGCGGATGTGGGCGGTCTCGCGGACGTGAAGGCCTCGCTTGCCGACGTCGTGGACTGGCTCAAGGCCCCCGAGCGCTGGGCGAAGGCCGGCGTGCGGCCCCCCCGCGGCGTGCTCCTCGAGGGTGCGCCGGGAACGGGAAAGACCCTCCTCGCCCGCGCCATCGCCGGGGAGGCGGGCGTGAAGTTCTACGTGGCGAACGCCACCGAGTTCGTGGAGATGTTCGTGGGGGTCGGGCCGGCCCGAATGCGCGACCTCTTCGAGGCCGCCGCCAAGACCTCGCCCTGCGTGATCTTCATCGACGAGCTCGATGCCATCGGCCGCCGTCGCGGCTCGGGCGTCGGCTTCGCCAACGAGGAGCGCGAGCACGCGCTGAATGAGCTGCTCGTGCAGATGGACGGGTTTGAGCGGCAGGGCCGCTTCGTGGTCGTGGGCGCCAGCAACCGGGCCGACGTGCTCGACGCCGCGCTCCTCCGCCCGGGTCGATTCGACCTCCGCCTTCGCGTGTCCGACCTCACCGAGTCCGACCGCCTCGAAGTGCTGCGCGTGCACGCGCGCGGTCGCGCGATGGGGGCTGATACCGACCTCGCCGCCGTCGCTGCGCGCTGTGAGGGGGCGACCGGCGCGGTCCTCGAGTCGATCGTGAACGAGGCGGCGCTCCACGCCATGCGGCGAGGGCGGGGCGGCGGCGAGGCAGCGGTCTCCCAGGCCGATCTCCTCGGCGTGATCGCCCGCGCAGCCGACATCGAGCGACCGTTCAGCGTGCTCGACCAGCTCCTCGTCGAGTCGGCCGGTCAGCTCGCCGAGCCATCCACCGCCTGCTGGGTGGAAGTGGAGCTCGCGGGGGGTGCGCGGGTGGCGGGTCGGGTGGTGTGGGCGAACCCGGAGCTGCTCAAGCTGCACACGGCCACGGGTGCGCGCCTCCTGGCCCGGCGCGAGCTGCGTGAGTTGCGCGGCGTCGAGGCGCCGTCGCTTCCATCGGCCGCCGAGTGATCCTCGACTACCTGCTCTCGCGGCTGCCGTGGCTGGTGATCCTCTGGCTCTCGCTCACCGTGCATGAATGGGCCCACGCACGGGTGGCCTTCGCCCTCGGCGACGACACCGCCCGCGGCCAGGGCCGCATGACCCTCGACCCCCTCGCTCACGTCGACCCCATCGGCACCTTCTTGCTCCCGTTGGTGGGCATTCCGTTCGGGTGGGCGGTTCCGGTGCCCGTAGACCCCGCCAAGTTCGATCGACGGTTCCCCATGAGCTTCGGGATGCTGCTCTGCGCGGCCGCTGGGCCGCTCTCGAACGTGGTGTTGGCGGCGGGGGGCGTCACGGCGATCGCCTTCGCCGCACTGTTACTGCCCTACTCCCTCCTCGATCTGCTGTTTCCCTGGCTCGTCGTGCTGGTGAACCTGAACGTGGCGCTCGCGATCTTCAACCTCTTGCCGATCCCGCCTCTCGACGGCAGCCGCGTGGTGAACCACTTCCTCCCTCGTTCGTGGCGCGGAGCTTGGGAGTCACTGGAGCGGGCGGGTCGCTTCCTGCCGTTCGCGGTGCTCGTGGTCCTCGGCCTCTTGGGGCTCGACCCGATCACGCCAGCGTTTCAGGTTACCGACCGCCTGATCGGCTACGTGACCCGATGACCACCTTTACCGCCACGATCTGGCGATGGCCCGCTCCCAACGGTGTCCTCATGGTCACCGTCCCGCCCGAGGCGCGGCCACCGGTGCTCGCCGCATTCGGCCGCACGCCGATCCGTGCCACGGTCCGCGGCAAAACGTGGCCCACCAGCATCTTCGGCAGCAAAACCTACGGCGCCATCCTCCTGATGCCCAAAAAGGTGCTGGGACCGTTGGGCGAGGGGGATGGCGTGCAGGTGGACTTCGAGGTGGACCGGGCGCGGCTGATTGGGATGGGGTGACGGCGCGGTCGGCGGGACCGGCCGGCGGGAACTAGCCGCCGCGCTCGGCGCGCGGGCGCCATATGCTCCGAAGGTGCTACTCACGTTCCTCCTCCTCCCCGCGCTGGTCGGCTGCACCCACGACGACGACGACGACAGCTCCACCCTCGACTCCGACCTCGACACGTCCGACACGTCCGACACCTCGGACACCTCCGACACCGCCGCCGTCGAGTCGATCGCTCCCCCCGCCGACTTCACCGCCGCCGCATGGTTCACCGTGCCGAGAGACCGCGGCCTCGCCTGGGAGCGTGATCCCACCTTCGCCATCGTCGAGTTCACCGTCCCCCAATTCGTCGTCACCGCTGACGGCGTGGTGCACCTCTACGCCACCAACATGGCGGACACCACGGGGCGTTGGGAACTGACGGGCACCGATGGCGTCGAGTGGGAGGACCGCGGCGCCGCCTACCTTCCCGGTGCGTTTGCCCCGCTCGACTGCGGGGACCGGCTCGAAGACATCGCGCCGCTCTACCGCCCCGGCGGGCTCGATCTGGTGGCCGAGGGTTCGTTCAACCCAGATCCGCGCGCCCCTGCCGAGTGGCGCCGCTTCTGCCTCCTCTCCGACGCGGACCCCGGTCCCGCCGTGCCGGACACCGAGTCGTTCTTCTACGTCGGGGAACCCGAAGACAACGAGCAGATCTCGGTGCCGGCCTTCGCGCTCCTTGAGGACTGGAGTGCCCGGCTGTACATCGTCGGCAACCTTGGTCAGCCGGGGGAGGGGATTCGGGTGATCGACGTCTCCGCCGATGGCCTCGCGGGCGCGCCCCTCCAAGCGGGTGCCATCCTCCCCTCCACCGACGTTGATCCGCTCGCCGTCTACCTCGCCGAAGGGGGCGTCCGCCTCTACCACACGCATGGTCACGGCGGCGGCCCCGGCTACGCCGACTCCCTCGACGGGATCACCTTCACCGACGACGCGGGACTCATTCCCCACGCGGGCGACGACTGCGCTCAGGTGGGCGGGGAGTGCCTGCTCGACCCGGCCTTCCTGCACCTCCCCGATGATCGGCTCGTGCTCTACTTCACCCGGCTCGTGAAGAACGGCGACGGTACGTACTCGGCACAGATCGAGCGGGCGTTCGCGACCGACTGAGTCATGAAATGAAAGGGTGACTTTCGATCCATGACATGCGAAGAACTTCATGAGGTCAAGTCAACCGAAACCCCCAGTCCCGAGTTCCTGCGTCCTCTCCAAGCGATGGCACGACGCATTCCGTCAGGAACGCAACAGGTGGGGATCCACGCAGGCGACGCGACCACGCGACTGCCGCAAGGGGTACTCCTCTCGTGGCGCGTGCTGGCGGGAGGCGTGGGGCTGAGCCCTACTTCACCCCGTCCACGCCCAACACCCAGCGGCCATCCCTCGCGAAGCCGGCGTCGTTCACATGGTAGTACGCCCCGACCTTGGTGGTCTTGATACTGTCGCCCGCGATCACGTGGTACACGTGGATGCCGTAGTTGTCCTCGCTGGTGCCCCACGCGCTGAGCACCTCGTTGGGGGCGCCAGGAACGGGCCAGAGCGGGGCGTCCACATCGAGGTCGAGGGAGCGGCTGGTGGCCACATCGGAGAAGGTCTCGCCGCCGTCGATGCTGCGGTAGAGCCCCGAGACCCCCTCCTGCTCGCCGGAGAGCCAGAGGATGTCTGGGCTGTCGACGGAGAAGGCGATGCGGTGGGCGATCACGCCGTCCGCAACGAGGCCGGCGCCGGTTTCTACCCAACTCTCGCCTGAAGTGTGGGTGATGGCGAGCCCGGTGGGGGTCACGACAACGGAAGTGTCGGGCGCGAGCGCGTAGGTGTTGCCGGTTGCGGCGGGACCGGGCGGGGGGCTCCCCAGCGGTGTCCAGGTGGCGCCGCCGTCGTCGCTGCCCACCACGCCCTGAGCGGTGACGCCGCGGAGGCGTCCGGGCACCCCCGGGTCAACAGCGGGCGTGCCAAACATCGGATTCCCCGTGCTGGTGGCTGTCCACGAGATGCCGCCGTCGGTGCTGGTGGCCGTGGCCGCCGAGAACCGGTCGAAGGCCCAGGCCGTCGACCCGCCCACGACCAGCTCCCACTCGCCGGTTGCGGCGAGCCTGCCTCCCGTGAGGCTCCAGTTGCAGCCTTCGTCTTCGCTGGTCATCACCTCACTCCCGGCCACGGCCAGCCAAACGCCGTCGTCGGTGGGGCCCGCCACGCTGCTGGTCACGGTGGTTTCGTCGGGCGCGGCCGTGGGGAAGTGGATGGTGGCGCCGCTCCCATCCATCAGCACGATGCCGGTGGCGCCGTGGATGCGGTCGCACACGAGGCCGCCGGAGTCGAATCCGTCGATCTTGTCGGTGGAGTCGGTGGGACAGCCGGCCAACAGGGGGAGGGCGGTGCAGAGGGCAACGGTGCGGTTCATGGCAGCTCCGCCGCCAAGGTAGCCCGCGCCCGCTCGAAGCGGGCCACGACCTCCACGTGCGCGGTGTGGGGGAAGAGGTCGACGAGGGTGGTGCGGGTGCAGGTCCAGCCCGCCGCGAGGAGCGTCGCGCCGTCGCGTGCGAGGCTGGTGGGGCGGCAGGCCACGTACACCAGCACGTCGGCGTCGAGGGTGGCGAGGGTGCGGAGCGCGTCGGGGTGGAGGCCGCTCCGCGGCGGGTCGACCAGCACGGCGAGGCGGCCCTCGCGGCCGGCGGCGACGCCGTGGTCGGCGAGGAGGGCGGGCAGGACCAGCTCGGCCCGGCCGGCGCGGTAGTCGGCCTTCACGCCCAACGCGGCCGCGTTTCGATTCGCCTCGGCGATGCCCTCCTCGACGAGATCGATGCCCGCGACGGCCTCAAAGCTCCCGTGGAGCGCGAGGCCGAGAGCGCCCACGCCGCAGTAGAGGTCGAGCAAGAGGCCGCCTGCGCCAAGGTCGGTGCGGATCACGTCGAGGAGCAGCTCAGCGCCGGACTGGTTCACCTGAAAGAAGGCGAGGGGACTCAGGCGGAGCGCCACGCCGCCTAACGACACCGCGAGCCGCGGCTCGCCGTGGAGGACAGCGCGCAGGTCGCCCACCGCGGCGTCACTCGTGCGGTCGGTGGTGTACCAGAGCACCGCGGCGGCGCCCCAGTGGGGGGCATGCTGCGCGAGCCAAGCGGCTTCGGCCTCGCCGGCGAGGGCGGTGTAGACGAGCACGAGCACGCCTTCGCTGCCGCGGCGCAGCCCCGCGTGGCGCCAGAAGCCGGTCTGCTCGCGGGCGTTCCACATCGGAAAGGGGGAAGCCAGCGTGTCGGCGCGCACCCGCGTGAGGACCCGATTGATCTCGGGGTCGGCGATGGAACAGTCGGGCACATCCACGATGCGGTCGAAGCGGCCGGCGCCATGCAGGCCGAGGTAGCGACCCTGCCGCTCGATGGCCTCGCCGGACTTCTCGCGGGCCTGATCGTCGCGGGTGAGGAAACGTTCCACGCCGAAGCTGAACTCGAGGCGGTTGCGGTAGCCGTAGCCGGCGTCGTCGGTGCCCACGATTCCCGGAGGGCCCGCGCCGAGCGGAGCGAGGAGCGTCGTCAGGGCGGCAGCTTTCGCGGCCTGCTGCGCTGACCGCGGCATCGGCTGGTAGAGGCACCCCCCGCAGGTGCCGAACTGTGCGCAGCGGGGCGGCACCGCATCGGGCGCCGGCTCCACGAGGGATAGCAGCGCCCCTGCCTTCCGCCTGCCCCCCGCCAGCACCCGCTGGCCGGGGATGCCGCCGCGCAGTGTCCACTCGCGCCCCTTCGCGTCCGTGCCGGCGCCGATGCAGTCGGCGTCGAGGCCGTGGATGGTGACCTCGACGGGAGGTTTGGGGGCGGGTCGCGGGGGGCGCATGGGGGGCGGCCCTTTAGCTCGTGCGGGGCGGGCGGGGGCTCCCCACGGACGGAGCTGGCGTACGAGGTGCGCTGATGCGGGGTCGCTGTTAACGTCTGCAGCAGGGGGAAGGGCATGCACGAACAGGCGCGGCAGAAGGTGTTGGGTCCGGCGATCGGGCTGATGGTGATGAGCGGCATCGGCGCTCTCTGGTCCCTGTTCAGCATTCTCACCAACCTGCTCAGCTCCGGCATTACTGTAGCCGACATGGGGGATGGCCCCGAGGTGATGGTCGCGCTGTTCTCGGGCGCGGCAGGCATCGTGATGGCGGGAGTGCAGCTGACTCTCAGTGGCGTCATCATCTTCGGTGCCGTCAGGATGAAGAACGTTCAGAGCTACCCGCTGGCGGTGGCGGTTTCGGTCATGGGGATGATCCCCTGCCTGTCACCGTGTTGCTGCCTTGGCTTGCCGCTGGGAGTCTGGTCGCTCGTGGTCCTGCTCGACGCCGAGGTGAAGCGGGCCTTCGAGGAGAACGCGACGTAGCGCTGGGCGGGCGTCCTTCCCGGCCTCTCGGCCCCTATTGATATTGACGTTCACTCTCAAAATGGCTACGGTGCCCGCATGCCCCACACGCTCGCCACGGTCCCCTTCGGAGAGCCCGTCGTCATCGAGCGGATCGCGGGGGAGCGCGGCTTTCGGCGTCGGCTGTTTGAGCTGGGATTCCTGCCCGGCAGCACGGTGCGGGTGCTGGCTGTGGCCCCCATGGGCGACCCGCTCGACGTGGAGCTGGGCGGCTGCCGCTTCTCCCTGCGCCGCGCCGAGGCCGACTCGATCGCCGTGACCGGGCTCGCCGCGCTCGCGGCCAAGTAGTGCCCCCCTCCGGAGCCCCGCGGCCCCGCATCGCGGTGGCCGGCAACCCGAACACGGGCAAGACGACGCTGTTCAACCGCCTCACGGGCGCGAACGCGCGGGTGGGGAACTACGCGGGCGTCACGGTGGAGCGCGAAGAGTCCACGTGGCGGATCGGCGGCGAGAGCGTGGACGTCGTGGACATTCCAGGCACGTACTCGCTCGCGGCGCGGTCGGGCGAGGAGCAGGTGGCGGTGCGGGCGCTGTTTGGGCTCGACGGCGAAGCGCGGCCGCAGCTCGTCGTGCTCGTGGTGGACAGCACGCAGTTGGTGCGGAACCTGTACCTCGCGGTGCAGTTGGCGGAGGCGGGGCTGCCCTTCGTGATCGCGCTGAACCTCATCGACGTCGCGCGGAAACAGGGCATCGCCCCCGACCCGGCGGGGGTGGCCGCGGCGTTCGGCGTGCCCGTGGTCGCCACCAGCGCGCAAACCGGCGAAGGCATCAAGGAGCTCGGTGCGGCCGTACTCGCCGCGTTGGCGAACCCGCCCCGGCCCGCTGTCCACCCGCCGTACCCGGCGGCGCTGGAGGCCGACATCGGCAGGCTGCTGCCCTACGGCGCCGCGGCCTCCCCCGCGGAGGCGCGTGCCCTGGCCCTGTGGACTCTCCTCTCCGTCGATCATCAGGACGAGCTCCTCGACGTTCCTCCCGCCGTCCGCACGGAGGTGGCCGCGATCCGGACCGCCGCCGAGGCCGCCGGCCGGGACCTCGACCTCGAAGTCGTCTCCGCTCGTTACGGCTGGTTGGCCGCGCACCAGTTTCGACCGCCCGTGGGCGCCGAAGCCGGCCCCCGAACCAGCGAACGGGTAGACCGCGTGCTGCTCCACCCGCTCTGGGGCAGCCTCACCTTCCTCGTGGTGATGGGCGTGCTGTTCCAGACCCTGTTCGCGTGGAGTGACCCGCTGGTGGGGCTCATCGAGGGGGCGCTGGCCGCCACCAGCGAGCTCGTCGCGGGCACGCTGCCGGCCGGGATGCTCACCGATCTGCTCGTAGATGGCGTGATCGCTGGCGTGGGGAGCGTGGTGGTCTTCCTGCCGCAAATCTTGCTGCTGTTCCTGCTGCTCGGCTTCCTCGAAGACAGCGGGTACATGGCGCGGGTCGCCTTCCTCGTGGACCGCCTGATGCGGAGCGTGGGGCTGCACGGCCGGGCTTTCGTGCCGATGTTGTCGGGCTACGCGTGCGCTGTGCCCGCGATCATGGCCACCCGCACGCTCGAGCGCAGGCGCGATCGATTGCTGACAATGATGGTGGTTCCGTTGATGTCGTGCTCGGCGCGCTTGCCCGTTTACACCTTGGTGATCGCGACCGTGCTGGCCACTGACGAGCGGGTGTTCGGCCTTCCGGCGCGGCCCGTGGCCATGGTGGCGATGTACGTGTTCTCCACCTTCATGGCGCTCGTCGCCGCCGCCGTTCTCGGGCGCACCCTGCTGAAGGGCCCCCGCGTACCGCTGCTCCTCGAACTGCCCCCGTACCGCACCCCGCGCGTGCCCACCGTGCTGCGCCAAATGTGGATGCGGGCGCGTTCCTTCCTCACCGAAGCGGGCACGACGATCCTCGTGGTCACGGTGATCCTGTGGGGGCTGTTGTACTTCCCCCGCTACGAAGCTCCCGCAGGCGTCACGCTCACGGAGGAGGCGCGTTCCCGCGAGCAGCTCGCGCAGAGCTACGGCGGCGCGCTCGGCCGGGCGATCGAGCCCGCGATCGCCCCGCTGGGCTTTGATTGGAAGATCGGGGTGGGCCTCGTGGGGTCGTTCGCCGCGCGCGAAGTGTTCGTGTCCACCATGGGCCTGATGTACGGCATCGGCTCCGACCTCGACGAAACCTCCGTGGGCCTCCGCGAGCACATGCAGGCCGCGCGCAAGCCGGATGGCACCCCCGTGTGGACGCCGCTCACCGGTGCCGCGCTCATGGTGTTCTTCGCGCTCTCGGCGCAGTGCCTGAGCACGCTCGCGGTGGTGCGTCGGGAGGCGAGGAGCTGGGCCTGGCCCACCTTCCTGTTCGGGTACATGACGGTGCTGGCGTGGGGCATGAGTGCGCTCGTGGTGGTGGTGGGGCGATGGGTGGGGTTCACCTAGCCGCGGGCACGCGCGTGGATGCCTGAGCGGAACCTGCTTACGGGGTCGTTTGCACCCCGTTGGTTGGCTCCAGGCGGCGGCCCCGCTCCTTGCGGTGGTGCTGCTACGGCTGCTCCCCGCGGGGGCCGCGGGCGAGGGTCCGAGCCGGCGCGGCGAGGCTTTTGGCGTGCTGGCCGCCCTCGGGGTGGCAGCGTGGAACGTGGCGGTGGTGGGGGGGTGGTTCCTCGCGCCCTCCACCCTGACCGCTTCGGACTTCACGCAGTATTGCCTCGCCGCAGTGGACATGGGGCGGGGGGCCGTCGAAGACGTGGCCACCTCGCGCTCGCGCTTCGCGGCCTGGCTGCCGGGTCGGCTCGTGGGCTCGGTGGGCGTACTCGATGCGCTGTGGCTGGGTTCGACGTTGCCCGGTGTGCTGCTCCTTCACTTGGGCACCTACCTGTGGGCGAGGGCCTTGCACTCCCGAGCCGCTGGGATCGCTGCCGTCGTGGCGATCGGGTTCTTCGGGCCGGTCGTCACGATGAGCCGGACCGTCACGTTCTACCCGGCGCTGGTGGGCTGCACGGCGATGGCCACGGGGTTGGCGGTGGCTTCGGTTCGGTGGCCGCGAGCCGCCTTCCTGGTGCCCGCCGCGATCTGCACCGCGCTCCTCCCGCTCCTCGATGTGCGCGGGCTCCTGTGGGTTCCCGCGCCGCTCGTGCTCATGGCGGTGGGCGTGGTGCGCGCGGGGTGGCGTGCCCGGATCGTGGCGGTGGTCGCGCTGGTCGGGGCGTTCGAGCTCTCGTGGTACGGCGGGCGCTACGCCTACGCCCCGCGCGCCCAGGGCATCGAGGCGCAGGCGTGGTTCTACGCGGACGAGGCCGTTCGCAGCGCGGGGCTGGAGGCCGAGTTCCGTTACCCCCCGGTCGGCGGCGGATTCGTGTGGGGGCGGAGCGACGAGCGGACGCTGCCGCGAACGGTGGCGGTCCTGCGCGAGATCTCGGCGGCGATCCCGCCGGGGGTGCGGGATGCGCGGGCGGCCACGGAGGGGCGCAGTCGAAATGTAGTGCCCCTCGTGCCCTTGGCCGGCGTGGCCGCGTTGGCCGCTGTGGCCGGGCTCTTTCGCTCCCCGCTGCGACTGGGGGCCTTCGTCGTGTCGGTGGCTCCTTACGCGGTGATGGTCGCGCAGGCGGCGGCGATCATCGCCCATCCGCGGTACCTCGGGTCGGGGCTCGCAGGGCTGCCCGTCGTGCTGGGAGTGGCGGCCGCGGCCCTCGGCGGCCTCGATGCGGGCGTGCGTCGGGCGCCCTGGCGGGAGGGGGTTCTGTTGCTGTGGTTCGTTGTCCTCTCGTCGAGGGTGCTCCCGCAGTGGGGCACTTCCCACTTTCTCGACGTGCACCGCCACGCCGACGAGGCGCCGGCCTCCGTAGTGCTCGCCGCGCGCGCGGGCCGGCATCAGGAGGGCTGCAGCTTCCAGATGATGAAGGAGCGCGCAGCGGGGGGGGCGGGCGACTCGCGCCTGTTTCCGACTCCGGATGAGCCGGGGCGGTGAGCGCTCAGGGGCAGACGGTGTCTACCCACGTGTCGTAGTTGTTGTCTTCGTCGCACTCGCTCACCGACGGGCTCTCGATCTCCGCCCGCCAGCCGAACTCGCCGATGTCGCCGGGCAAGAGCTCGAACTCAAGGGCGTAGTCCTTCGTGCCTGCCGGCACCACTCCGATCGTCTGCCGCGCCACTTCGCGGAGCCCGGTGTCCATGTCGCTGTAGAGAACGAGCACCTCGGATCCGTTGCTATCGGCGCCGCCTTGGTTCACGACCTGCACGGCCACGACCACCGGACCGTAGTCGCAGTCGGCCACGCACACGTCGGTGATCGCAGGGTAGAGGTCCGCGGTGCTCGGATCGTCGGCCGCGACGCGCGCCCGGTAGACGTTGTACTTCAGCCAGCTCGGGTCGGGGTTCGTGGGGATGCTTCCGTCGGGGTTCACGTTGGTGATCGCGAAGTCGTGCACGTTCCACGTGCTGCCCGCGGCGGGCCAGCCGCTGCCGCCGTGTTCGTAGGCGGTGAGCGCCGTTGCGGAGCCATAGTG
>CANKOI010000116.1 GCA_947484175.1 Deltaproteobacteria bacterium | reverse complement strand
TGGAGGACCACGTCGGTGGCGTAGCGCGTGCCCACGGAGCCGATTCCGACGAGCGCGGTGGTGTGAGCCGCGGCGAGGTCTGCGGTGCGGCTGCGGCGGCTGGGGCTCGGGAACACCCGCTGGGGCGGCAGCTCCACCGGGGGGAGGGGAGCCCGTGGCGGCATGGGGTCGGCCTCGCCAAGCTGCCTGCGGAGCTGAGCCACCAGGTCGCGGGTGCGGGAAAGCGGCGGGCCGCTCATCGGAGCACCGACACATCGCCGAGTCGCGGGCCGGGCGTGTGACCCGACGAGATCCCCACCGAGGCCAACCAGGCGTCGAATTCCGGCGCCGGCGACTTCCGCACCAGCGAGCGCACCGTGGGAACATCGTGGAACGACGTGCTCTGGTAGTTGAGCATGATGTCATCGCCCACCGGCATGCTCATCAGGTAGGTACAGCCGGCGGCGCCGAGTAATACCTTCAGCGACTCCAGCTCATCCTGTGACATTTTCGCGTGATACGTGAAACATGCATCACACCCCATGGGCAGCCCCATGAGCTTGCCCATGAAGTGATCTTCGAGGCCGGCACGGGTGATCTGGGGGCCGTCTTCAAGGTATTCGGGGCCGATAAAACCAACGACCGTGTTCACCAGGAAGGGTTTGTATCGCCGTGCAAAGCCGTAGCAGCGTGCTTCGATCGTCACCTGATCGGCCCCGTGGTGGGCATCGCTGGAGAGCGCGTTGCCCTGCCCGGTCTCGAAGTACATGAAGTTGGGGCCGGCGCTGTTCTTGTGGCGCCGCATCTTGTCGTACGCTTCGTCCATGAGCGCCACGCTGATGCCGAAGGCGCGGTTGGCCGCCTCGGTGCCACTGAAGCTCTGAAACATCAAGTCCATCGGGCAGTCCAGGTCGAGGGCCTTCATCTGCACGGTCACGTGGCTCAAGACACACTGTTGGGTGGGGATTCCGTTTCGGGTGCGCAGCGCGTGGATGGCCCGCAGGATCTCGGCCGTACTTTCGGGAGTATCGGTGGCCGGGTTGATACCGATCACGGCGTCGCCGCACCCGTAGCTCAGGCCTTCGCGCGCGCTGTGAAGGATGCCCTCCACGTTGTCGGTCGGATGATTCGGCTGAAGGCGCGAGGAGAGGGTGCCGGCGAGGCCGAGGGTGTTGTTGCAGCGAACGACCACTTCGCACTTCGCACCCACGACCATCAGGTCGAGGTTCGACATCAGCTTGCACGCGGCCGCGGCCATTTCCGGCGTAAGCCCCGGGGCGACACTGCGAAGCACGCTCCCCGTCGTCATCGGTTCAAGCAGCCATTCTCGAAACTGACCCACGCTGAGATGTTTCACGGCGGTGAAGGCGCCTTCGTCGAGGTTGTCTTCCACCAAGCGGGTGAGCTCGTCTTTCTCGTACGGAACCACGGGATTCGCTCGCAGCTCCGCGAGGGTGAGCTGACTCAGCACGGCGCGAGCCGCCACCCGCTCCACGGGCTCCCGCGCCGAGAGCCCCGCGAGGTCGTCGCCCGACTTCGGCGGGTTCGCTTTCGCCAGCACCTCCCGCACCGAGCCGAAGGCGTACCCGACGCCGCGAATGGTGGCCTGGAGCTTCATCGCGGCAGTAGGTATCAAGAATCGGGGGGAGGCGGCGTGGGGCGGGGGGGGTGGCTCTCAGGCCGCCCCGATTCGCGCTTACAGGAAGTGGAAGCCAATCCCGACCTGAAGCTTGAGCCCAGAATTGTCGTGGATTTGCACGGTGAACGGGGGCTGGGGCCATTTCTCGAGGGCGGCCCGGTACTGCAGGGTGCCCCACAACGCCACGGGCTGCGATACAAAATAGCGGGCGGTGACGCTCGGTTCCGCATGCACGCTGAGCGTGCCGGTGTTGCTGTTTGCGCCTTCGAACGCTCCGGCGAGGTATTCGGCACGCACCGATAGTCCCAACGAACCCTCCACCTCGAGCCACCCTTCGAGGAAGGTCTGCGCGTAGCCCAAGCCCCCGCCGATCGCCACACCGGAGCTCGTGTGGCCGACTGAGACGATCGCGTCGTTGAAGCCTGGCGACAACTGCAGGCCGAGGTGGCCTCGTACCGCCTTCTTCCCCACGGAAGCGTCGATGACGAATTGCCCCTCGAAAACGCTGCCATCGACAACGCTGAGCCCGGCACCGGGGTCGTCGGCAACGACGGACGTGCCCGCCTCCACGCCCACCGAGACCCCCAAGAGGGAGGGCTCCCTCGCTTCGGGCGGGGGAGGGGGAGGGGGAGGCGGTGGGGGCGGAGGCGGAGGCGGAGGCGGAGGCGGAGGCGGAGGGGGAGGGGGCTTCGGCGTCCAGGCAGTGGGGATCCACACCAGGTTGCGGAAGGTGTAGGTTGCGGGCATCGCAATCGGGGAGGCGGCCACCTTGATCGGCTCCGGGGCGACGGTCGGCGGGAGGCACGCATCGGGATCACACGGGTCGCCGGCGCCTGCGGCCGCCGGCCACGTTGTGGCCTTGCACCATGCACGCCCGAACCGCTCCTCATTCACGCGAACGTCCAACAAATCCCCGTTGACACTGTAGAGCGCCTCTTCCTCCGCACTGGTTTCCCTCGTCTCGATGCGGAGGTGTGGCCGAAGGAGCTCCAGGACCTCATCGGCGGACGGAGTGGGGGGCGGCGGTCGTGCCGCCGCCTCGTATGCATATAGACGTGGTTCCGGATCGCGGAAAGCGTCGGCGCTCCGCGATGCGTTCAGCGTGGAGCCGAGGCTGTGCGGGGTGTGGGGGAGGACGTCCACACCTGCTTCCGTGAAGGCACGGGGAGACCTCCCGGCTTGGTCGAGTTCGGCGACACGGCCCGGGGCGCGGTCCGCCGGTCGGCGCTTGATGCCTCGCACGCGATGGAGTAGCGTGCTCTGATGCGGACCTTCCATAGGCGTGGCTTCGCCGTGCTGTTGCCCGCGCTGCCCCCGCGGTCGCGGTGGCCGCGCGGAGCGGAGCGCCGCGCCCGCATAGGAGTGTCGTGGCCCCGAGCGCGCGCGCCGCTCTGAGGCTCGCCCTCACCTGGTTCCTCGCGGTCGTGGCGGCTCTCGCGGCCGTCGAGGGCCTCGCCGGGTGGCAGCGCGAGGGCGGCCACGCCCGGCTGCCGATCTATGCAGCCGCGCCCCCCCTCTCGCTACGCCCCGGCGCAGCGGCGGTGGGGCTGGCCTCCGGCGGCACCTACCGCTTGGCCATCGACGCGCGCGGCCTGCGCGCGCCTTCGCCGGAGCGAGGCATCGTGCTCCTCGGCGACAGCATGGCCTTCGGCCTCGGCGTGGCCGGTGAGGCCACGCTCGCGGCCCAGTGCACCGAGCGCGGCCACCCGATGCTCAACGCCGGCGTGCCCGGCTTCTCGCTCCCCGACGCCCTCGCCCACGCCGAGTCCTTCTCCGCGATCGCCGACGGCTGGATGATGCTCGTCAACCCCTGGGACGACGGTCAGCCCGCGCTCACCGCGCACGCGGAGCCGGTCGGCGGGTGGTTGCTCAACCGCGATGCCCCCGCGTGGGCGAAACGCTTCTTCGCCAGCCGGTGGTCGCACGGCCAGCTGCTCCACGAGGCCGTGGTGCTCGCGGGGGGGCTCCGACCCCGCGCTCCGGTCGGCAGCGACTTCGCGGCGCGCGGGCGCGAGATGGCCGAGTTCGTGCGCCTCCACCCGAAAACGCGCGTGGTGTGGGCCGGCTACCCCGGCGAGACGATGCCGGACGGGCGCCGCGCCGACGACGAACGGCGTGCCTTCGGCGTGGAAACCGAAACCCTCGAGTTGCACGACGCCTGGCTGCCCGGCGATCTCCACTGGACGGCGGAGGGAACTGCGCAGGCCGCCGAGCAGCTCTGTCGCTGATCCGAAAAGGGTGCGGTGCCACCGCCGGTCCCTACGCGACCGAAGTCGTAGGGTGGCGCCGAGCGCCGCTACCGCGCCAGTCCCCGCAACATCGCCCCAACACGCCGAAGCTTGGGTTGGAGCGCCAGAGCCTCGGGCGTGCCCACCAGATCGAGCGTCGCACAGGCTTCTGCCGCGGAGCTGGCGGCGATTCTGTAGTGATTGCGCTCGGCATCGCCGCTGCGGGACCGCCCTTCGGCGATGTTGAGCACCACCGAATCTGCGGAGCGCTGAAGTTGATCGCGTAGCGGGGCGCGCCCCGTGGCGAGCCGCAAACTAGGGCAGCCGCGCGCGACTCGAGCGCGAGGCGGTAGACATCGAGGTTCTCATGATCAAAGGCGTATTCCACGTAGACTCCGGAAGGCCGCGGGTTGAAGGAGGCTGGGCCCTCGCCAAAGCGGGGCCGCAGCCGAACCAACCCGTGGACTGCCGGAGTCAACCGGAGAGGTTGTTGATCGGTCATCGAGTTTCGGTCATCGAGTTTCGGACATCGATTCTCGGTCATCGATTCTCGGTCATCGCCTCCCGCCTCTCGCCTCCCGCCTCCCGCCTCTCGCCTCCCGCCCCTCGCCCCTCGCCCCTCGCCTCCCGCCCCTCGCCCCTCGCCCCTCGCTCCTCGCTCCTCGCCTGTCGCTCTTCGCCTCCCGCTCCTCGCCCACCCCTCGACTTCGGTCGCCCCGCCCCACCGCGATACTCCCCGCCTCCATGCTGCTCGCCCTCCCGTTCGCGCTCGCCCACTCCCCCCACGACATCGTTCGGGGCTTGGCAGTGGTCGGCGGCGAGCTGCTCACCGGCGAAGAAATCCGGCTGGCCCGCTCGCCCGACGACGGCGACACGTTGATCCACGTCAACTCCCCCGCGGGAGCGCCGACGTGCATCGCGCCGATCGTGGGCTCGCCGCACGCCTTCCTCCTCGTCACCGACGAGGGCGCGCTCTTCCGCTCCCTCGACGCGGGCGCCTCCTGGTCCCAGCTCGTCGGCTCCGGCGTGTCCGTGTGTGCCCCGGCGGTGCGCGGCGCCCTCGTCGTCACGCGGCGGGGTTTGCTCCGGGTGCTGGCCGACACCGAGGAGCCCGTGAGCGGCGATGCGGTGCCGCTCCTCGCCGTGGCGGAGTCGGCGTGGGGGGAGGTGGTCGGCGTAACGGAGGAAGGGTCGTACGCAGCGCTCGTGGGCGGGGTGTGGGAGGTGGGTGCGCCGTTCGGGTACACCACCGTCGTGGCGGGCGACGGGGTGCTTTTGCGGGCGGGCCAAGTGGGGATCGAGGTGAACGAAGGCGAGGGGGAGTGGCGCTTCGTCCATGACCTCGCGGCCGTCACTTTAGGGGCCAGTGAAGCCGGATGGCAGGCGGCCGGCCTCGTCGACGGCGTTCTCGTATCGACGGATCGTGGCCAAAACTGGGCGTGGGTGACGGAAGGACTGGAGGTTTCAGCGACTGGCGGCGGGGCTCCGAAAGAGGGCGCGCCGCACTGGTTCACGCTCCTCGGCGACGGCGACACCCTGTGGGCGGGCGCGTGGGAGGGCCTGTACCGGATGCGCGCGGGAGAGACGGCGTGGACCCAAATCGAGCTGCGAGGACAGCCGATGATCCGCGATCTCGCTTGGATAGGCGACGAGCTACTAGTGGCCGACAACGGGGCTGGTTTGCTGCGTGGAACACCAGGCAAGGACGACTGGGCGGACGCCGCTCCTGATTTGGATTGGCCTTGGTTGCGCACGATCGTTCCCACGGAGGGCGGGGAGGGACGCTGGTATTTCTCGGGCGGCGTGTTGCTCTACCAGACCGACAACGCCGGTGCTAAGGTGCGTGCGGTGGACAGCGGACTCGACGGGGACGGGGACTGTATTGCCGTTGCTCCCGATTTTCCGGACGACCCCCGCGCTTGGGCCGGTGGGGTGGTGGAGGACGGGACGGGCGCGGTGACGGAGACGGTTGACGGCGGACAAACCTGGACCCCCATTCGCCTCTCCGGTTGCTCCGAAAAGCCGGCCGCGATGAGTACGGGGGGCGGCGGTGTGTGGGTGGCCTGTGACGCCTCGGTGTGGTTCGGCGGGCACGGCGCCTTCGAATTTGCGGCCGCCGCAGCTGAGCGCGTGACCGCCTTGGTCGACGACGAGGGAGGCGTGCTGGTCGGCACGGCGGACGGCTTGTTCCGCGTGGTCCTCGGCGCTGGGCCCACCGCCGTTTGGGAGGAGGCGCGGGTCGACGCCCTGGCCCGAGAGCCCGATGGCGCGGTGCTCGCCGCCACGTCTCAGGGGCTGGTGCGCTTCCGTGACGGCGTTTCGCCCGAGGCCCTCGGCTGGCCTGATGCCGACGTGATCCTGGCCCTCTCCGTGAACGACGACGGGCGCATCGCCGCCGGCGGGTACACCGGGGCCTGGGTGTCGGACGATGGGGGCGTGACCTTCGCGTCCGCCACCGACTGGGACCGCTTCGACGACCGCGACACCGCGTTTTTGTGGTCGGATGGGTGGGAATGGGAGACGGACTCGGGGGCGAAGGCCGGCCGTGCGCACCACACCGGCGCTCCCTCCGCGTACGTGCGTTGGCGAGTGTATGCCCGGCAGCTGCGTCTCCTCGGCCGTGGGCAAGGGCAGCTCGCAGTGTCCGTGGACGGAAACGCGGTGGCGGACGTGAGCGTGTCGCGCGACGACCACGGCCCGATCTTCGGACTGGAGGTAGAGGAGGGCTGGCACGACGTGTTCGTGACGCCCGTGGACGGCGAGGTGTGGCTCGATGGCGGCGAACGCTGGCGCCACACGGCAGGCCACGCCGACCCCCCGGCCGAAGCCCCCGCGCCGGACTGCGCCTGCGGGGGCGGAGCGGGGCCCGCGGGGCTCGTCCCGGGCCTCACCGCGCTCGTTGCCGTGTTGGCATGCACCCGGCGGGGCGCGATGCGGTAGGCTTCCGCCTATGTCCTTCCTCGCGCCCATCACCGCACCCGACGGTCCCACCGCGAACGGCCGCACCCTCGCCCATCAGGTGTGGCGCGACCGCGTCTTCATGGCCACCTGGCTCAGCTACGTGGGCTTCTACTTCTGCCGCAAGCCCTGGAACGTGGCCAAGTCGGCGCTCGGGGAAGAGGCCGGCTTCGACAGCAACACCCTCGGGCAGATCGGCGCCGGCTACCTGATCGCCTACGCGGTCGGCCAGTTCCTCGCCTCGTGGATGGGGCCGCGCTTTGGTCCACGCCTGAACGTTCTGGGCGGCATGGCCGTCTCCATTGGGGCCTGCGCGGCGATGGGGCTCACGCTCGACGCCTCCCTGCTCCTCGGCCTCGCTGCGGTGAACGGCCTCGCCCAGGCCACGGGCTGGTCGGGAAACGTGGGCACGATGGCCTCCTGGTTTCACAAACGAGAGCGCGGTCGGGTGATGGGGGCATGGGCCACGAACTTCACGGTGGGGTCGCTCGCCTCCGCCTGGGTGCTCTCGGGGGTGCTCAGCCTTGGGCCCGACGAGACGCCGGCGTGGCGCAGCACCTTCTTCGTGGGCGCGGGCTTCCTCACGCTCGTGTGGCTGGTGTTCTTCGCCTTCCAGCGGAACCGTCCGGAGGATGTCGGCCTCGCCCCCATCGAGGACCCCGCTTCCCCCGGAGCGGCGGGTGAAGAGGCCGGCCTTGCTGTCCCCGAGTTTCTCGGCCTCCCGCGGGTGGCGTGGACCAACCTGCTGCTCGTCGCGGGCTTCTACTTCTTCGCCAAGCTCATCCGGTACGCGGTCTGGTCGTGGGTGCCCTTCTTCCTCGACCGAAACTACGGGCTCAGCCCCGCCGAAGCCGGCGTCTACTCCACCGCCTTCGACCTGATGGGCATCCCCGGAGTGTGGGTCACGGGCTGGCTGAGCGACCGCTATTTCCAGAGTCGTCGCGGCGAGATCGCGCTCATCATGATGCTGGGGATGACGGCGGCCTGCGGCGGACTCCTGTTGTTCGGCCACCTCAACGTGAGCGTGTTTGCCGTGTTGATCGCGTGTGTCGGGTTCACGCTGTACGGTCCGGACGCGCTGCTCACCGGGGCCGGCGCGATGGACATCGGCAGCCGCAAGGCCGCTACCCGAGCCTCGGCCCTCATCTCCGGCTTCGGCAGCCTCGGGCCCATCGTGCAGGAGCTGTGGATCGGCAAGCGCTACTCCGCCAGCGCCGGCGATCTCGGCCCGGTGTTCATGCTGCTATTCGGCAGCGCCGCGCTCTCCTGTGTTTTCTGTGCGGCGCTGGTGTGGCGCAACCGGACGGGCGGGCGGGGGGTGTAGGGGGCTAAGCTCCGCCCGATGTCCCGCCCCCGCCCCCGCCGCACCGCCCGCACCAGCCTGCGCTTCCGAATCACGGCGTCGCTGGTCGTGCTGCTGGGCGCGCTCTTCGTGGGCGAGGGCGCGGCCCGGGTCGTGGGCCCGTCGGCGATCGGCTTCCGCGGAGGCGACCCGGGGGTAACCCTGATGGTGCCTCATCCCACCCGCCTGTGGGCGCTCGGCCCCGGTCCGCGTCAGAACGCCGGCATCACGGCCCAGATCGCCGCCAACGGTCTCCGCGGTGAGATGCCCTCGGGCGCTCGGGCCGCTGGCGAGGAACGCATCCTTGTGCTGGGTGACTCCAGCTTCTTCGGGCACGGCATTCCCGACGAAGCCACGATCCCTGTCCACCTCCAAGCTCAGCTGCGAGCTGCGGGCGTACAGGCCGCGGTCATCAACGGCGGCACCCCCGGCTACAGCACCGAGCAGTCCCTCCGCTTGCTCGACGAGGTGGGGTGGGCGCTGGAGCCCACGCTGGTGCTGGTGTGCAACCTCTGGAGCGACAACAACACCGACGGCTTTCGGGACCGTGACCTGCTGCACACCGCCGACGTGCAGCGCGAGAACGTGCTCATGCGGTCCTCGCTGGTGGGGCTCGTTGCAGGGTGGGTGGATCGGGCGCGCGGCGGGGAGGGGGCTCGGCTGGTGACCTGGACGAAGTCGAGCGAGTGGCCCGAAGCCCGCGAGCGCCGCGTTCCGCTCCAGGACTACGCCGCGAACCTCGACCGCATCGCTCGCGACGCCCGTGATCACGGTGCGGGCGTGGCCTTCCTGTCTCCGGCCAATCAGGGGCTGGTGGAGGGACAGTTCCGGGAGGGCGCCGGCTGGGACCCGTACTTCGACGCTCAGGCGAAGGTGGCTGCGTGGCACGGCGCCCCGGTGGTGTCGATGAAGAAGGCCCTGCAGAACGACGGCCTCGAGGCGGCCGCTGACTTTGTGGACGTGATGCACCCCTCCGGGGCGGGTGCTGCCGCCGTTGCGCAGGAGGCCGCCGCCGTCCTGGTCGCCGCCGGGTGGCCCTCCGCCCGCCTTCTCGCGCGCACCGACCCCTTCGACGCCTCCGCGCTCGTCGACGACCGCCGCTTCGCCAACGGCGGCCAGCCCCCGCAGTTCTCTCCTCAGGCCCAGCTCTTCCCGCTGTCCCTTCCGGAGCAGGGCGGGGGCAACGGCGATCCGGCTGCGGGTCAAGGCGCCCCGACGGCCTCATCGGCTCCATGATCCTGTACACTTGCCCGATGCCCCTCCTCGTTCTCCTCCTCCTCTCCTGCGAATCCGACCCCAAGGCGCTCGACTCCGAGTCCGACAGCGCGCCCTCCGCAGATGCAGATGGCGACGGCTTCAGCGAGGCGGAGGGCGACTGCGACGACGGCGACGCCAGCGTGGCGCCGGGCGAAGTGGAGGTGTGCGACGGCCGCGACAACAACTGCGACGCCGCCATCGATGAGGGCCTCGGCGAGACATTTTACGACGACATCGACGGCGATGGGTTCGGCGAGCTTTCCACCGGCGTCCTCGCCTGCGAAGGGCAGGGGGTGACCAACGGCTTGGACTGCAACGACGCCGACGACACCATCCATCCCAGCGCCGCCGAGGTGTGCGACGAACTCGACAACGACTGCGACGGGGTGACCGACGATGGCGTGACCGTGCAGGTGTGGGTGGACGGCGATGGGGACGGCTATGGCGACCCCGGCGCTCCCGAGGAGGCGTGCGGTGCCGAGCCTGGCCTCGTGCAGGACGACACAGACTGCGACGACGACGACCAGGACTTCCATCCGGGCGCGCCGGAGCTGGACTGTGCGGACCCGAACGACTACAACTGTGACGGTTCCACGGGCTTTGCCGACGCGGACGCGGACGGTTGGGCGGCGTGCGAGGAGTGTGACGACGCCGTGGCCTCCGTGAACCCCGACGCGAGCGAGGTGTGCGACGAGGTCGACAACGACTGCGACCTGAGCATCGACGAAGCGGACGCGGCGGACGCGGGAATCTGGTACCTCGACTACGACGGCGACGGTTACGGCACCACCCGGTTCATCGCCATCGGGTGCGAGGCGCCTGCGGAGTATGTGGGAACCAGCAGCGATTGCGACGACACCGAGGCGGACGTGTACCCAGGCGCGCCCGAGGTCTGCGATGCGGCCGACAACGATTGTGACGGCACAGTAGACGAATCAGCCGACGCCGATGGCGACGGTGTAGCGGCCTGCGACGACTGCGACGACGCAAACGCCGGCGCCTACCCGGGTGCCACCGAGTGGTGCAACGGCGCGGACGACGACTGCGACGGCACCATCGATGAAGCGGACGCCGCGGACGCCACGTCTTGGTACATCGACTACGACAGCGACGGGTACGGGAGCACCCGCTTCTCCCAAACGTCCTGCGGTGCGCCCAGCGGGTACGTGGACAACGCGGCCGACTGCGACGACACCGACGGCGACGTCTCCCCGGCGGCAAGCGAGGTGTGCAACGGGGTGGACGACGACTGCGACGGCGTGGCGGACAGCGGGACGGCGGGCGGAACCGACTGGTACGCAGATGGGGACGGAGACGGCTACGGCGACCCTGCATCGAGCACTCTGGCCTGCGATGCCCCCGCCGGGAGCGTGGCCGACTCCACGGACTGCGACGACGGCGACAGCGCGATCTCGCCCGCCGCCCCCGAGGTGTGCAACGGCGTCGACGACGACTGCGACGGCGTGGTGGACTCCACGGCCGCCTGCGGCTGCGCGACCGAGACCTACGCGGGCAACGGGCACACCTACCAGTTTTGCACGACCACCAGCAACTGGCCGGCCGCCTCGGCGGCCTGCGCGTCTGGGGGCTACCACCTGGCGACGATGGCGGACGCCGCTGAGAACAGCTGGATCACGAGCATGGCGAACACCCACATCACCGGCTCCGACCCGTGGTTCGGCTACAACGACACGGCCTCCGAGGGGTCGTGGGTTTGGGAGACCGGGGAGGCCGTGAGCTTCACCAGCTGGGCCAGCGGCGAGCCCAACAACTTAGGGGACGAGGACTGCGCCCATCTCTACGACTCCGGCCTGTGGAACGACGCCCTCTGCTCGGCGTCCTTCGGGTACATCTGCGAGAGTGGGTAAGGATCACTCCCCCCCTTCCTGCGCCTCCTCCATCGTGAGCCACACGTAGTTGGCGGATCCCGCCACACCGATGTCGAAGCTGTTGAGCGCGAGGGTCACCCCATGTTCGTTCGTGAGAATGGCGACGTGGACTCCCACGCCCGCAACG
>CANKOI010000115.1 GCA_947484175.1 Deltaproteobacteria bacterium | reverse complement strand
GGGTGCGCTCTCCGTGCCCGACGAAGGCGACGACGTGGGGGTAGACTTGGTGCTGCCCGCCGAGAGCACGCTCCAGCTCGCGGCCGATGTTGGGGCGGCGGCGGAGGGCGTGGGGGTGGTGGTCTACAACGACAGCTACACCGTGGGGCGCGGAGCCAGCTTTGGGCCTTCAGGCACACTTACGGTCGGGGCGCTCTACCCGGGGGACTACGAAATCTTTGTGTCGGGAGCCAACGCTGGATTTGTTTCGGGATTTGTTTTGGATGACGCGGGGGACCGCGTGCGCGTTCCCGTGGCCGGCCCCGCCACCGGGCCCCACATCTTCGAGTTGCGGCCGGCCGCCACGCTCTCCGGCGTCCTCACGGACGACGCGGGACTGCCCGTATACGGCGCCTCCGTCACCGTGACCGAGACCCTCGGGGACGCACGTACCTGGTCGGCGACCTCCGACCGCGACGGCAACTGGGAAATCCTCGGGGTGGACGCCACCACCCTCACCCTCGCCGTGCAGTACCACTGGTACTGCGAGGACGACCTCGGCTTCGCCGACACCTGGTACGCCGCCGCCCGCCGCGAGACCGACGCCACCTTCTTCGTGGTTCCCGCGGGCCAGCCGCTGCCCAACCTCGACCTCGTACTCCCCCGCGATCTCGACCACGACGAGATGGGCGATGCGTGGGAGGCGGAGCACGACCTTCGCGCGGGCGCCGACGACAGCGGCGAAGACCCCGACGGCGACGGTTTCTCCAACCTCGAGGAGTGGCAGCAGGACTCCGACCCCAACGCGGCCTTCGTGTCCGGCGACTGTGGCGGCGGCTGTGCGGGCGCGCCCGGGCTCTTGCTCGTGGTGCCGGCATGGTGGCGGCGACGGCGGCGAGGAGGGGGCGCGGTCGGATAGGCGGTGCCCATGCGGATCGACCTCGCCGATGTCTCTGTTGCCGACCGCCCCAAGGTAGCGGCGGCCGCGGGTCGCTACCGCCTCGAGGTGGTGCGCGACTCCGCCAGTCCGGCGTTCGAAGCGGCGTGGGGAGCGCTCGACGCCTTCTTCGGGCCGCGCGGCGAGATGGAGGCGCGTGAGGCGGTCGAGGGCTTCGTGCGCGACGGGCTCCTTCACTACGACGACGGAATGTTTGGCCACTACCGCTTGGTCGTAGCCTGGGAGGGCGATCGGCTCGCCGGGGTGCGCGACTGTTACATCGACTTCGACCCGGTGGCGTGTCTCTGCCTCGTGGCGCTGGCGCACTCGTGGCTGGACGAGCAGGACCGCCGGTCGGGGCTGGCCGCCCTCTTTCGTGCGGCTCCCGTCACGTTAGCGCACGCCCTCGTCGCGTCGGAGCCGGCGTTCGCCGCGGCGCCGATTCTGGTGGTCGCGGAGATGGAACCCGTCACCGCCGCCGACCCGAACAGCGTGGTGCGCCTCGTGGCCTATGGCCGCTCGGGCTTCCGGGTGATGAGCCCCGCGAGGATGCCGTACTCGCAGCCTGACTTCCGGCAGACCCCGGGCTCCCCGTTTCGCTCGATCCCGCTTCTCGGCGTGGTTCGGTGGGTGGGGAACGATGCGGCCAGCGGCCTGCCTCCCTACCTCGCGGCCGCCTTGCCCCGCCTCTTTCATCAGGCGCACCGCAAATACATGCCTCGGGATCGCATCGATCCCCTCGAGGTGCACGCGCTGCGGGCGCTCTCGCGCGAGGCCACCGACGTTCCGCTCTTGCCGCTGCCCCAGTCGCTCGATGAGCTGGCGCTGCTCGCGCCGCTGGTTCGCAGCGCCGTGCTGGCCGGCTACCCCCCGGAGCTGCGAGGTGCCGAGCCCGTGATCGGGAACGCGGCGGAAGAGCTGCGAGCGGTGGTGGAGCGCTGGGCGCCGACCACCTGAGGGATCAACCCTGCATCATCGCTTGGATGATGACGAGGCCCGAGAGTACTGCCCACACGGCCACGATGACGCTCATCGCTCTTCGATGAAGCGACACCGCCTCCGCCTCGCGCCCGGCTTCATGCATTCGTGTCGATCGCACCACGACGACGAGCCCTGAGATGACGAAAATGTAGGCGCATAGGTAAATCTTGTCCATCAACATCAGGTAGCCGACGTCAGGAACGTCCTGGTTGAAGGTCATCTGGAGGGCGACGATCGTGAGGAGTGCCGTAATGCCGACATCCACCCGTGCATCCACGAAGGCCGGCGAGAGCAGGAACATCAACGCGGCGCACACGACCACGCAAAGAACCGGAAGCAGGAGCTTGGTGGCATAGGCGAGCGGTGGGCGGTGGATCGGGAGGATCACCTGGGCACGAGAGTAGGTGCCTGCCTGGGGGCTATCGAGGTCGCCGAAGTTCGTGGCGTAGGTTTGGGTACTGATCTGCAGCTCGGGCTTGCCTACGTTGTAGCCGGGAAGCACCATGGCAGGGTTCACGGTGACGCCCTCGCCATCTGCGACGTACACGAGGCCCGACGCATCCTCCACGGAGTCTTCGAAGCCGATCACGAGGGTCTGGCGGTCGAAGGGGTAGTTGTAGAGCGGGAGCTTTTTGCTGAAGCGCCCGGTGAACCGGACCACTTGGTACAGTTCGCCATTCTCAAGCAGCTTCGGCTCTTCGTAGTTTGGCGTGAGAATGTGGCCCCACGCCTCAGAAGGGTTCACAAACTCCATGGCCGTGGCTGGGTCGAGTTCTGGGTTCTTCCAGCGGAACCAAACGTAGGCGTCAACGGCGTACGAGTGGGTCTTGAGGTCGATCGTCTGGATGTCGTTGAGGTAGAAGCCCACCGCTACCTTTTCGGGCCGCTCGAAGACCTTTTCCTCTCCGGCATCTTCCTCCTTGCCCTCCGGTGCCGCCGCCGCACCGTCGCCCTTGCCCTCCTCGTCGGCTGGCGCCGCCGCTTTCGTCGCTTCCGTGCCCTCTGCTCCCTCGTTCTCGCCCGGCTCCTTGGCGGCCGGGACACCGACGAAGAAGAGGAGGGCTCCGAGAAGAACCAGAACCCAACGGCGGAAGGACATGGAGGAAGGCATTCGAGGCTCCCGGCAAGCGAGGGGCGGAGTGTACCAAATCGGATGCCGCTTGTCAGGCGGTGTTCCTCTCGGCTAGCCTCCCGGGAAGCACTCAGCGGAGCGCCCGTGTCTATCCGCCGCGCATCTCCCTACCTGTGAAGCCATGCCGCGTACACCGGCAATCCCGCCCGATTGAACTTGTTCTGGTAGCCGGTAACGATGTCGTCGGGCCACGGCGCGCCGCTCCCGAGTACGTCGTCGCTCGTGCCCACGAGCCTCCAGGGAGTGCCGGGGAGGCCGGCGAGCAGGGCGTCGCGATGGGGGAGGAAGTCTGTTTTGAGGCGAAGCTCCCCACCTGCGGCCACGAGGATTGCCGCTTCGGAAAGGAACTCCGGCCGGATGAGGCGGTGTTTGGCTTTGCTCGGGCTCGACCACGGATCGGGGTGGTGAATGACCAGCCCACCCAACTCACCCGGGGCGAACAGGGACGTCAGCTCGAACCACGACCAGCGCACCACCCGCCCGTTGGCGCTCGCGTGGTCACGCAACTTTTCGGCCGCCTGAACACACCGTTTGTAACGAATCTCGAGCCCGATGAAGTCCTGATTTGGGTGGACGCGTGCGGCCTCAGCCAGCCAACTGCCGTTGCCCACTCCCAATTCCAAAGTAATGGGCGCGTTGCGGCCGAATTCTTCGGACCACCGCCCGTTCCGCTCGCGCGCCCGCTCGGTGGGAATCAGCTCCCGACCGAAGTCTACGATCGTGTCGCGGTAGGGGTTCACCTCCGAGCGGTGCCCCGGCTTGTGGGCGCGGGCCTCAAAGGGCTGGGCGAGCGGGCCGGGGCGGCGGTTCATGGCGGGGCGCGGCTATCGCGGCGGGTTAGGTGGCCGTACCCATGATCGATGAGATTCTTCGCATCCAGCGCGCGGGTGGCACGCTCAGCAACGAACAGATCCGCTGGTTCGTAAAGGGCGTGGTGACCGGCGAGGTGTCGCGTCCGCAGGCCGCTGCTTGGCTCGCCTTCGTTTTTGTTCGCGGGCTCGGAGATTCGCAGTCTGTGGCGCTCACCGAGGCGATGACGGCCTCGGGGCGGTGCCTGAGCTGGCCCGGGCTCTCCGGCCCCTTTGTGGACAAGCACAGCACGGGCGGCGTGGGTGACAAGGTGAGCCTCGTGCTCGCTCCGTTGTGGGCCGAGCTGGGCTGGAAGGTGCCGATGATTTCGGGTCGCGGGCTCGGCCATACCGGCGGCACGCTCGACAAGCTCGAAGCGATCCCCGGCTACCGCACCGACCTCGGCGACGAAGCGATGCACCGTCTACTCCGCGAGGTGGGCGCGTCGATCAACGGGCAAACGGGCGAGCTGGCACCGGCCGACCGCGTGCTGTACGCCCTCCGGAACGAAACCCAAACGGTCGAGTCGATCCCGCTCATCGTAGCGAGCATCCTTTCCAAGAAGCTCGCGGAGGGGCTCGATCGACTGGTGCTCGATGTGAAGGTGGGGGCAGGAGCCTTCATGAAGACGGAGGCGGACGCGCGGCGGCTGGCAGAGGCGATGGTCGCTGTGGGCACGGGCGCAGGGGTGCACACCACGGCCGACCTTACCGACATGGAGCAGCCGCTGGGTGTGGCCGCTGGCAACGTGAATGAGGTGTTGGAGTCGATGGAGACGCTCCGGGGAGGGGGGCCGGCCGACCTGCGGGCGCTCACAATCCTTTTGGCGGGGCACCCCGACGCCGAGCGGGTGTTGGCGAGCGGCGCGGCCTACGAGCGCTTCGAGCGCATGGTGCACGGTCATGGGGGGAGGCTCGCGGAGCTGCCGCCCACCGGGCGCGAGGAGGTCGTCTTGGCGCCTGTCAGCGGGGTGGTGGCCGGTTGCGATGCGCTGGCCATTGGTCGGGCGGCGTTCGTGCTCGGCGCGGGGCGGCTGCGTGCCGAAGACGCGGTGGACCCCCGCGTGGGTGTGCTCGTCCACAAGAAAGTCGGCGACCGCGTGGAGCGCGGAGAGCCGATGGCGACGCTGCAACATGCCGATCGGGGGCTGGACCGCGCGCGCGCCGAGGTGGCGGGTGCCTTCACGATCGGCCACGTTGCCGCGCCGCGGCCCCTTCATCTCGCACGCATCGAGGCCAGCTCGTGATCCTTCTGTTCCTGTCCGCCCTCGCTGAGGAGCCCGCACCCGTCGCGCCTGCCCCCGCGCCGCCTGCACCTGCGCCGGAGAACGCCGGCTACCTCCCTCCGGTGCCGCACCCGAGCGTGGATCCGCTCATGCCGCAGAGCTACCGGGTCACCCCGCGAGGCGACTACCCCTGCAAGGTTCGCATTTTGGTGACGGAGCTGGGCACCGTGCGCGATGTGGAGAGCATCGAGTGCGACCAGGACGCCTACTACGCGCTCGCCACCGCGATCGTGCAGTGGAAGTTCGACCCGGCCACGCAAGATGGCAGGCCGGTGGCGGCCTCGCTCGACTACGAAAACGTGTTCACGGTGGAGACCTTCCTTCCCCGCAAGCACATCGTCGGCTTCGTGGGGGCCGTGGCGAGCGCGGGCGGCGCGGGCTGGTTTGGCGGTGAGGGGCGGGTGCACCTCGGCGAGCAGCTGAGTTTTACGGGCGGCGTGTCGGTTGATCAGGATTTCGTTCCCGGCGTGGCCGATCCGGTGTGGGTGCCCAACTTCTTCGCGGACGTCGCGATCAGCAGCAAGCGTCGCCACTTCGAACACCGGGGCATCTACGGGTTTGCGGTCGGCGGTTTTGGCGACCCCTACGACAGCGTGGGCATGTACGGCGCCTTCCGCGGCGAGCTGATGACGCCCATCCCCGGCCTGTCCATCGGGGGAGACGCCGGCGCATCCGTGCTGTTCACCGAACCGCTCACCTACCCTGATGTGGGCATCTGGCAGCGCAGCGGCAAGAACCCCTTCTACCCGTGGCTGCGGCTGTCGGTGATCTGGTACGCGCCCCTGCCCAAGGACCGTTTCGTGGTGGTGGCGCGGGAGATGGACCCCACCGTGTACGAGCCGATCATCCCGGAGCCTGAGCCCCTGCCCGACCTGTGGAAGGCCTTCGAGGGAGTCGTGGCGATTCACTGGTCGCAGATCGAGCCCAGCTGGGGCGACAACACGCCCGTGAGCGAGGAGTTCGCTCACTACCCGCCGGGCACCTACCGTTGCGATGTGCGGGCGCTCATCGACAACAACGGCAAAGTGGTGAAGGTGCGGGCCGAAACGTGCCCCGCTGCCGGTAAGGCCGCGGCCGAGAAGAATGTGGCCAGCTGGGAGTGGGAGCCGGGGCAGGCCTTTGCAGCCCTGCAGAAGGCGAAGCGCTCGCCCGGCGATCCGGCCGCCGCCGCCGTGCAGGCCGTGTTTCCCGCGCCGATCTTCGTGCGCGGGCGGGCCGCCGACATGGTGCCCGCCCAGACCGTGAATTTGCTCGTCGAGGGCAAGTTGAAGGGGCTACCCCCGCGAACGCAGGCGCCGCCGGTGTGGGTGGAGAGCCTCTCGCCGCCGGTGTGGGGGCAAACGCGCCCAACCGGCGCCTGCTACGTAGATGTGGACTTGGACAATCGCGGCAAGGTGCTCCGCCGGGCGTGGGCCTCCGGCGAGGTGGAGGTGCAGTCTCAGGTGTACGAAGCCATGGATCAATGGAGATTCTACCCCGTTATCGTACGCGGCGAGCCGGCGGCCGTGCGGGTTCGCCTCTCCATGTGCGACTATTAGTCATGTCCCATAGGCGCGCGTTGTGATGCAGCAGGCCACCTCGTTCTTCGGCCTGTTCGTCATGGTGGGCTTGGCGTGGCTCATGAGCGACGATCGCCGTCGGATGCCTTGGCGAGTGGTGATCTGGGGAATGCTCTTGCAGCTGGCCTTCGGGCTGGTGGTGCTTTCGCCGGTGGCGCAGGAGCTCTTCTTTTCGTACGTGGACAGCGGAGTGCGTACGCTCATCGGATTTTCGGAGCGCGGGGCCGACTTCGCCTTCCAGACCGTCGACCCGCACTACGTCAAGGGTGTCGACGGCGCCGAGAAATTCTACGCGGGACACATCTCGCCCCCGCTGAAGTCTTTCGCCTTCTGGATTCTCCCCAGCATCATCTTCTTCTCCAGCCTGATGGCCGTGAGCTACCACCTCGGGCTCATGCAGCGGATCGTGCGGGGCATGGCGTGGCTGATGTTTCGCACGATGGGCACCAGCGGCGCAGAGACGCTCTCGACGGCCGCCAACGTGTTTCTCGGGCAGACCGAAGCGCCGCTCCTCGTCAAGCCCTTCCTGGCTCGGATGACCCGCAGCGAGCTGTTCTGCGTGATGGTCGGGGGCTTCGCCAACACCGCGGGCGGCGTGCTCGCGGCCTACGTGGGCTTTCTGCACGACGTGCCCGGCATCGCGGGCCATCTCGTGACCTCGAGCATCCTCAGCGCGCCCGCTACACTGGTGATCGCCAAGGTGATGGTGCCCGAGAAGGACACCCCCGAAACCGCGAGCTCGCTCGCCCTGCACGACGAGCGCCCCGATGGCAACGTGATGGGCGCCGCCGCTCGCGGCGCGTCGGAAGGGATGCAGCTCGCGATCAATGTGGCCGCGATGCTCATCGCGTTCGTGGCGCTCATGGCCATGGCCGACTGGGCGCTGGGGCTGATTCCCGTGTTCGGCGAGCCGCTGTCCCTCTCACGGGCGCTGGGGTGGTTGTTCACACCGCTGGCATTTCTGATGGGCGTGCCGTGGAATGAAGCGGGCGCGGTGGGTCGCCTGTTGGGCGAGAAGCTCGTGCTGACCGAGTTCATCGCGTATGTGCACCTCGGCGCTCTCCAGGCGAGTGCCACGCCGCTCTCCACTCGCAGCGCCGTGATCGCCAGCTACGCCCTCTGCGGCTTCGCCAACTTCGCCAGCATCGGCATCCAGCTGGGCGGCATCGGTCCCTTGGCGCCCCACCGTCGCGACGAACTCTCGTCGTTGGCGGTACGGGCGATGCTTGGGGGCTCACTCGCCACGTTCATGACGGCCTGTGTAGCGGGCATGATGACCGCACCCTCGTGAACGATCTCATTCAGCTCCACACCTTTGAGCCGCAAGACGTGGCGCTGCTGGAGCGCGAGCTGCGTGCCCGCCTGCAGGCGCGTTGGCTCCACCCGTGGGCCTGCCTTGAGGTGGCCATCACGGGGCCGTGGCGGCCGGCTGATCTGTGGCCCGGCGCTCCCGAGCGGCTGATCTGGACGTCCACGTTCACCCTGCCCGAGGGCGGCCTGCTCACAGCCGATGGTGAGCTGGCCGCTGCGGAGCGCGACACTCTGGCGCGTCGCAGAGCGCCGGTTACCGCCGCGGAGCTCCTCGCCCCCGCCTTCGCCGCAGGCTTGGCGGTGTGGCACAGCGATGCCGGCCGGAGCGTTTTCGTGTCGCTGTGGCGCGACCGGCGGCTGCGCCACAGCCTGCGGCTCGAGCCGGGGGTGCAGTCGGTGCGGTGCGACGGCGAGCGCGTGCTCATCGAGGCGCCGCCGCGCCACCTTCCGGAAGGTGATCGCACTGGGGTGCTCCTCGGCGGCTGGCAGCGGTTCTTGGGGGAGCCCCTGCGAATGGAGGGTGCCTCGCGGCTGATGTTCGTCGACACGCTGGCGGCGCTCACGGGAGACTCGCCCGATGAGGTGCTGATCGCCCGGGGCGAGTGGAGCAGCGAGCCGGCGCGCGCGGTGGCGGGAAAGTAGGCCGCTACGGGCCGAGCTCCACCAGCGGCGCTCCCGCCCGCACGCTCGCTCCCGGCACGGCATTCACCGATAGGACCACGCCCGCCCGTGGAGCCGAGAGCGTGAACTCGGTCTTCATCGCTACGAGCACAAGGAGCGGCTGTCCACTGACCACGGTGTCGCCCACGGCCACGAGCACGCGCGCGACTGTACCCGGCGTCGGAGCCGAAAGTGCTCCGGCCGGTAGCCGCGGAGCGGCGGTCGCGGGTCGCTCGAGCACCTCAACGACGGCGATGCGTTCGCCGCAGTAGCTCACCTCGCCAGGCTCCACGTCGGCCGGCCGCCCGCCTACGAGCAGCGTGCCATCCGGCCGCCTCGACACAGCCACCACCTCGACACGATCGCCCAGCCGCACCTCCACGCCGCCCTCTACGTGCCGCGTCGCGGCCTCCACACCGGCCACACGGAGCTTCAAGGCCACCGCCCGAGGGTGGTCCACGGCGAAGTGGGGGTAGGCGTGGCGGCGCGATCGGGGGGACCGGCCGCAACGGCGGCGGCGGCGTACGCCGCGGCCGCCGCCACGATCGTCGCCTCCGAGGTGGGGCGAGCCGCGCACCACGGCTCCAGCCAGCGGGTGTGCACCGCCCCGTTGAGGAACGCCGGCTCGTCGAGCAGCGCGCGCAGCATGCCGGCCGTGGTGGGCACCCCTGCGACTTCCATCTCGTCGAGGGCGCGCCCGAGGCGGCCGATGGCCGCCTCTCGGCTGGGTGCGAGGGCCATCACCTTCCCGATCAGCGAGTCGTAGGCTTCGGGGAGGGTGTCTCCCTCGGCCACCCCGGCGTCGAAGCGCACGCCGGGACCGGCGGGGGCACGAAGGCGGAGGATGCGACCCGGAGCCGGGGCGAAGCCCCGGCGTGGGTCTTCCGCGCAGATCCTCGCCTCAATCGCGTGCCCCCGGGCCTCCGGTCGGAGCGGCAGTTCGCCCCCCGCGGCGAGTCGGAGCTGCTCCGCGACCAGATCAAGTCCGGTGACCAGCTCCGTGATCCCGTGCTCCACCTGGATGCGGGTGTTCACCTCCAAGAAGCTGAAGCGGTTGTCGGGGCCGAGGAGGAACTCCACGGTGCCCGCCCCGCCGTACGCAACCTCCCGTACGAGCGTACATGCGTCATGCTCAAGCGCCGCGGCCACCTCGGTGGGCAGCCCCGGCACCGGTGTTTCTTCGAGGAGCTTCTGGCCTCGCCGTTGCACGGAACACTCGCGCACCCCGAGGGCCAGCGCGCCGCCCCGCCCGTCGCCGAGCACCTGCACCTCCACGTGGCGTGCGGGCTCGATGAGTCGTTCTGCGTACAGCCGACCATCCCCGAATGCCGCTGTGGCCTCGCGCCCCGCGCTGCGGATCGCGTCGGCCAGCTCACTCTCGTGCCGAACGATGCGCATCCCTCGGCCGCCGCCCCCGGCCACCGCCTTGATCACCACCGGCAATCCCAACGCCAACACCGACTCGGCCTCCGCGACCTCGAGGCCCGGGGTGACGGCCAGCCCCAGCCTCTGCGCGGTTCGACGTGCCGCCGCCTTGTCCCCCAACGCCGCCATCGCGGCGGGGGAGGGCCCCACCCACAAGAGCCCCGCCGCTTGCACTACGGCCGCGAAGTCGGGCCGCTCCGAGAGGAAGCCGTAGCCCGGGTGAACGGCCGTAGCGCTCGTGCGGCGGGCCGCGGCGAGGATGCGCTCCCCGTGCAGGTAGCTCGTCGAACCGGGGGCAGGCCCCAGCGCCTCGGCCTCATCTGCCATCCGTACGTGCAACGACTCCCGGTCGTCCTCGCTGTACACGGCCACGCTCGGGATGCCCAGCTCGCGGGCGGCACGCAGCACGCGCACCGCGATTTCCCCACGGTTGGCGACGAGCAGCTTCACATCAGCGGCGACGGCGGCGCAGCGCAAGAAGGGCGCCGACGGCCGCCGCCAGCGAACTGGTGCCGGCGGCGCTAGCACAGAGGAACTGGAACTCGTCGCTGGGCGGGGTTCCCTCCGGATTGTCGTCGGGCGGCGCGGTGTCGTCGCCGTCGGTGCCGGTGTCTTCGCCGGTGTCCTCCCCCGTGTCGGTCCCCCCGGTGTCTGCGGTGTCGCCGGTGTCGCCGGAGGTTGCGTCTACGCCGTCGCAGTCCTGGTCGCGGCCGTCATCGGGAATGTCGGTAGCGTCGGGGTTCACGCCGGCGGCACGATCGTTGCAGTCGCCGCCGACAGCCACGTAGCCGGCGGGGGCGGCGCACGCGCTCACGGTGTCGGCGTCGTCGCCGTAGCCGTCGCCGTCGCTGTCGGCGTACCAGGTTGCAGAGGTGAAGTCTTCGTCCACGCTGGTATCGCAGTCATTGTCGACGCCGTCACAGAGCTCGGCAGCGTCGGGGTTCACCGAGGGGTCGGTGTCGTCGCAGTCCTCGGGTTCGTTGTACCCGTCGCCGTCGGCGTCCATGACCTCGGTCTCGTCTACCGAGCCATCACAGTCGTTGTCGATGCCGTCGGCCAGCTCGGGTGCGCCTGGGTAGGTGGCGGGGTCTGCGTCGTCGCAATCCACGCTGTCGTCAAAACCGTCGCCGTCGGCGTCTACGCTCGCGACCTCGTCCACCACGCCGTTGCAGTTGTTGTCGATGCCGTCGATGACCTCGGCCGCACCGGGGTAGATCGAGGCGTCGCTGTCGTCGCAGTCCACGGGGTCGTCAAACCCGTCGCCGTCGGCGTCTACGCTCGCGACCTCGTCCACCGCGCCGTTGCAGTTGTTGTCGATGCCGTCGATGACCTCGGCCGCACCGGGGTAGATC
>CANKOI010000114.1 GCA_947484175.1 Deltaproteobacteria bacterium | reverse complement strand
GCCGGTTCCCGCGGCGGAGCCCTGGGTGGTTACCGGCCCCGGGGGGGAACGAGTCGGGGCGACACGGCCGGCTGGGGGGCTCCGATTCGTGCCGGAGCGAGCGGGGGCCTACTCCTTGGGCCGCCTGGAGGAGCCGCCGGCCGTGTGGGTGGCGGTGAACGTGCCGCCGGAGGAGAGTGACATCCGGCCCGACGAAACGATCGCCGCCGCGCAGGCGCGCCTCGCCCCCGATCGCGTGGCCCACCGCATTGCGCTTGACCCCGCGCTCCTGCTCGCCGGGTTGGCTCTCCTCGTGGCCGCCGGGCTCCTGGCGCGCCGGGCCCCTGCCGCCGAACCCGTTGGAGTCGCATGAAACTCAGCCCTACTCGGCGCGGATTCATGGGCGCGGCGGCGGCCTTCGCCCTCGCGGGCTGTCGATCCGCCCACGCCTTCGGCCCTCCCACGCGTGTCGACGTCGCCGAGCTGCAACTCTCTCGCGGCACCCTCTCACGCCCGAACGCCTGGTCGCGGCTGCTCCTCGAAACCGTGCAAACGACGTCGGTTGAGTGTACGCCTCGGGCCGTCCAGCTCGAGCCCGACGACCCGGAGCTCTTCGCCCACCCCTTCGCGGTGCTCGTCGGAAACGCCGAACTACCCGCCTTGAAGCCGGCGGCTCGCGAACAGCTCGTGCGATACCTGAGCTATGGCGGCTTCCTCTTTGTCGACGACACCAGCGGCGACCCGGACTCCCCCTTCGACCGCAGCGTGCGGTCGTTGATCCAGCAGTGTTTCCCCACCCGGCCGCTCACGGTGCTGAGCGCGGAGCATTCCGTCTATCGGAGTTTTTTCCTGCTTCGGGAGCCGGTCGGTCGAGTGGCGCTGCATCGGCGGCTGGAGGGGGTCGCACTGGGCTCCATGCACCCTCTCCTGTACAGTCAGGACGACGTTTCCGGCGCCCTCGACCGGCGAGAGGATGGTCTGGACCTGCATGCGTGTGTTCCCGGCGGAGAACGTCAGCGGCGCGAGGCAGTAAAGTTAGCGATCAACCTGATCATGTATGCGCTCACCAGCAACTACAAGCATGACCAGGCGCACGTTCGCCAGCTCATGCAGGAGGGGCGCCTCGAATGATCGAGTGGCTCACGGCGGGCGGAACCTTCGGGGGCGGCGAGCTGGTGTACACCGGCGGGCCCGTGGTCATCGGCATCGCCGCGATCGGCGCGCTGCTCGTTTTTGCCTTCGCTGTCGGTCCCGGTCTTCGGCGGCGCATTCCGGAATTTGGGGCGCTGGGCTTGGGACTCGGGTTGGTGGTGCTGGTGGTGGCTCGTCCGGTGTGGCTGGCGGAGTCCGAGCGGGTGGAGCCGGGTCGGTTGGTGGTGTTGATCGACGCTTCCCGGTCGATGGCCGTCGCGGAGCCAGGGGGTAGCACCCGCTTCGACGCCGCCCTCGCGCTTGCTGAGCGCATTGAGCCCACGGAGGTCTTTCACTTCGGCGGGGAGCTTCGGGCCGGGGCTCCGCTGGGTGCAACGTTGGACGGCACCGACATCGCGGGTGCGCTCCAGGCCCTCTCGCGCCGCTATGCTGGTGAGGAGCTGGCTGGAATCGCCCTGATCAGCGACGGCATTGACCGCGGGGGCCTGATCCGCGTGGATCCAGCGGGAGCCCGTTCCCTCGACCCGAGCGTGCTCCCGGCGTTGCCCGGCCCCCTCACGGTGTACGCGGCAGGCAGCGCGCGCGACGTGGCCGATGTGTCGATCACCCACGTCGTGTCGGGCTCCTTCGCCTTTTTGCGTTCCCCGTTCCAGCTCGAAGTGTTGGTGGAGCGCAGCGGCATGGCCGCCGAGGCCGTACCGGTGACACTCACCCGGAACGGGCAGACCGTGGGCACCAGCACCGCGACGTTCGACGAGGCAGGTCGTGGGCGCGCTGTCTTCAAGCTCTCCCCCGATGCGCCTGGGCGATTCGTATACGAAGCCAGTGTTCCCGTCGCGGCTGACGACGCCGTCCCCTCCAACAACCGTATGTCTCGCGTGGTGAGGGTGGTTCGTGACCGGGTACGGGTGCTGCAGGTGTGCGGCTCGCCGTCGTTGGATCAAAAGTTCCTCCGGCTGTTCCTCAAAGAAGACCCGGGCGTGGACCTCGTGAGCTTCTTCATCCTCCGGACCCAGGCGGACCTTCGCTCGGGCTTCATGCCCGACGAAATCTCCCTCATCGAGTTCCCGTACCGGCGCCTGTTCAGCGACGATCTGCCCACGTTCGATCTCGTGATCCTGCAGAACTTCGACTACGAGGCCTTCTTCGAGCGCGACAGCGCGCGCCTGCTCGGGAACATCGCGGACTACGTTCGAGCGGGCGGGGCCTTGGCGATGATCGGGGGGGACCGAAGCTTTGATCTTGGGAAGTACGGCGGCACTCCGGTTGCCGATGTGCTCCCCGTGACCCTCGGTGTGTCGGGCGCTGCCGTAGACGAGGCTGCATTCGCCCCCGTGTTGACGGAGGCCGGAGCGCGCCACCCTGTCACCCGGCTGGTGGCCGAACTGTCCGAGAACGCTGCGCTCTGGCAGCGCCTTCCGTCGATGCACGGGACGAACCTCACGGGAGGGGCGGCCTCCGACGCGGGCGTGCTCCTCAGCCATCCCTCGCAGCGGCAGGGAGGGGCGGCGCTCCCCGTGCTGGCGGTTCGGCAGGTGGGCCTCGGGCGCACCCTCGCGCTCACGGTAGACAGCTCGTGGCGCTGGTCCTTCTCCGAGGCGGCGCTCGGGGGCGGAAATCAGGCCTACCTGCGCTTCTGGAAGTCGGCGATGCGCTGGCTGGTGGGAGACCCGGACGATCAAGCCGTGGTTATCGAACTCCCCCGTGAAAATGTGGAGCCGGGCGAATCGCTGCAGGTGACGGTGCGGGTGCGCGATGCCGGCTTCGCCGCTGTACCCGGCGCTACCGTGGTCGGCAGCGTGAGCGGGCCGGACGGCGAGGTTCCCCTCTCCGGCCTTACCGGTGCGGACGGGCATGTGGGCTTTGGGGTGCCCACGGCCACCCGAGGCGCACATCGGGTCAAGATCCGGGCGCTGGCAGCCGATCGGTCTGAATTAGGAAGCGCCGAGACCGTGTACGCCGTGTTCACTCGTGACCCCGAACTCGACCGCATCTCCGCCGATGCCGAAACGCTCCGGGCGCTGGCCGACGCGACGGGCGGCGCCTTCGTGCCTGGGGGAACGTGGTCGCCGCCGCTTCGGAAAGAAGCCGCGGGTCGGGTCGTCACGGACCGGCGCGAAAGTGCGCTGTGGTCGGCGCCCTTGCTCGCCCTCGTTGCAGCCTCGCTGTTGTCTTTGTCCTGGTGGTTCCGGCGCCGCGCCGGTCAACGTTGAGAGGAAACCATGTCTTTGTCCTTGCTTTTTGCCTCCTTCGCGCTCGCGGGCGACCCCGTTCGCTGTGTGGCCTCCCTGCAGGCTCCCTCGCCCACCTGCGGGTTGACCGCGGAGTTCACCATCAACGCTGGCGGGCTCACGGAGTCCGCGGCTACCCGCGCCGTCCGTCAGGCCCTGCAGCGCGCCGTCGACAGCTCGATCAAAGCAGCGCAGGCGATCTACCCGCACGAGGTGCGCGACGCCCCCGGGTGCCGCGCCGCCGCCGAGACGGCCCATGTCGACTGTTTCCCCGACGCGGCGCTCGCCAAGCCTCAATACTGTTTCGTTGCGCTCGAGAACAGAGGTTGCTGGACCGACGATGTGCTCACCGTCGAGGTAGCCGGGTGGAAGGTGTTCACCCACGGCACGAATGAAATGTGCAAGGCGGTCGACGCGAGGCTCGTGGCTCAGAACTACATCGATGTGCAGCACCGTCGTGTCCAATGCGCCGCCGCGTGCCTCAGGGAGACGAAGGTGACGTGCCCCTGAGACGGATGCCCACGCCGGCTGCGGCGGGGCTGGACTTCATGGGTACGTCGCGCGCGGTGCCATCGAAGGCCGTCACCGCACATTGCACGGCCGCGGTTACGGCGACGGTGCAGGCCTCGGCCACTTCGCGCTCGCCTCCCGGATCGTCCAGCAGGGAGCCCACGATGCGCGGCGTGGCCTTCGCCTTGAGGGTGCCCAAGTAACGGAAGCGCACTTCGTCGTCCCCTTCGTGTTCGGTCACCTCTTCGGCGAGCGCGATGCCTAAGCCCATCGCTGCGGCCCCCTCCGCCACACTGCGTGCGGCCGAGGGGTCCTGCTCGCCGATGGCCGCGAGCACGTCGACACACAGCACCGTGCCGTCGGCCGCGAGTTGCACGGCGGCTGCCGCCAGTCCCGGCGCGGCCTGACCGCTTCGCCCCACGAAGCTCCGGCCTACGTTCGCGGCGGCTCCGCCGGCTTTGGTCAGCGCAACGCCGGCCAGCCGGGCAGCGGCGGCCACGGGACCCCCGCCCCCCGCGTCGAGGACGGAGCTGTCACCCCACGCCAGCTCGAAGGCCGAAGCGGGCAGGCCGGTGCTGGCCCCCAGTGCGTTCAGCAGGGACTTGTCTCTCCCCTGACCCCATTCGGGCACGTTGCATTGGACCTCGACAGCCTTGGGCCCGTGAACCTGGAGCACGACGTGGGCCCCTGCATCGCCCGGTACCCGCGCCACGGCGAAGCGGGGCGAGGGGAGCTCCGGGTGCTTGGGGACGGAGGCGCGGAGCGTGGCGAAGACGGCCTGAAGCTCCGGTCGGACGAGAGCCCCGCGGAGCACGGCGCCATCGATGTCGGTGGCGGTGGCGAGCGCGTCGAGGAGCCCCTCGACGACAGCGGCCACGGGCGCAGCGCCGGCGCCGCGGAGCGGCGCCGTGGGGGCGCCAGGACCGGTCCACACTTCGGCCACGACGTCGAGAGCAGGCACGGAGTAGGCGAGCTGGTCGAGTGCGTGGGCGAGGAGGCGTTCCGCGTCGTAGGCGCGGCTGCCCCCATCGAAGCGGATGCGCAGGCGCAGGGCGAGCACCGCGCCGGTGGCGCTCGCGGCGAGCTCTCCCTCCACTTCCGCGGCGGGTCGGCGCGGCCGGTTCTGTGTGCCCTCCACGTGTTCGAGCCCGAGTCGCACCGGTTGGCCCGTCGCTAGCGCGAGCCGCGCTGCGGCGGCTTCTACAGAGGCCGATACCCGGCAGCCGTAACTCCCGCCGTTCGGCACCTGGCGCACCCGGACTGGCTGTCCGAGCTCCTCTTGAAGCGCGGAGGCGAGGCCCTTGGCGTCGTCGGTCGGGCTGTACACCACCAGCATTTCGTCGCCATCCACGAGCGCAAGCGCAGCTTCGGGTTCGAGGGGCACCGCGTCGGCCACTGCGAAGCTTCGGCGGAGCGAAAGGTGGTGAACGGCTGTGGCGAAGGCTGCCGGTACGTCGCCCACCTGCTGGCTGGCACGGAGGAGCGCTGTGGCCGGGAGTGGGGCGGCTGGCGTGGTGTGGAGGGTGACCATCGCCGCGGCGTTACGGGCTTGGGTCCGGGTGTCGGCGGCGATGGCTACGACGAGACGGCTGCCGTGTTCCACTCGCTCCCCCGCCTTGACGAGGGGCACGACTGCGCGCACTCCCGGAGCCGCCTCGGCGGCATCCAGCTCCATGGAGTCGATGGTGACGGGGCGTCCGCCCGCGAGCACCGCCGCGCCGTGCAACAATCCGGGCCGCTCAAGGTCTTCCACGTAGGGGCGGCGGCCGAGCACGATGTCGTGATCGGCCTCCGGCGCGGTAGGGATCGGGCCGGCGGCCGTGGCCATTCCCAGCGCGGTGCGGATGCTGGTGTACCCGGTGCAGCGGCAGGTGTGGGGTGCTAGCACCCGCTGGATCTCTTCGTCGGTGGCCTGGCGGCCGGCCGCGAGGAGCGTGCTGGCGCTGAGCACGATGGCGGGGGTGCAGTAGCCGCACTGAGCGGCGTGGGTCGTGCAGAAGGCGTCGGCGAGGCGCCGCCGGTCAGCGTCCGGCACACTGGCGAGGGTTCGAACCGCCTTGCCGGCGAGCGACTTCACCGGGAGGGTACACGTCAGCCGAGGCTTGCCGTCCACCAGCACCGTGCAGCAACCACACAGCCCTTGCGGGGAGCAACCCGCCTTCACGCCGCTCACCCCGAGTTGGTCGCGCAGAGCGGCGAGGGCTGGGGACTTGGGGTCGGCCACCACCGAAACGGCGGCGCCGTCGAGCTCGAAGTCGAAACGGTCGGACATCAGGCCCGGCTATCCGGTGCGGGCGGGCTACGGGCTGTTCGCCGGAAAGCGGTACACCGTGCTGTGCGCGGGGACAAGCAGCAGTTCTTCGGCGGCGGCGCGGCGCTGGGCCTCACCATCGGAGCGAAGTCGGAGAATCTCGTGTTCGAGAACGGTGTTCGCGCCCCGCACCAGCGCGAGGCGGTGCTCCGAGCGGTTGGCGTCCCGCAGCAGCTCACGATGCTTGATCACGCCGTTCTCCCCCCAGACCGCGAGGTACAGGATCACCACCACCGCCACGGTGGGGAGAACGTTCCAGATCAGTCGGCTCTTTAGCAGGTCCATCTTGACGTGTAAAGAGTATCACGGAACGGACGATCCAGCGGCTCTCTCAGAGAATTTTCCGCTGTCCGAGTTTTCGGACGGCGTCACGAACGGTGGACGAATTGTTGCAGACTCAAGTTTGCCCCTGAGGAGCCGATCCCGGGGATCAGCGGCCTTTGCGCCGCGCTTGGACCAAGGAGGGACACCACATGGCCAACGCTCCCAAGCTTGGCACGCCTCTTGCGGAAGTCGATGACGAACCCCCGAATGGAGGAACGCTCATGGCCTTCGCATCACCGTCTCCGCGTGCTTCGCAGGTAGGTGAGGGGAACATTCTCCTCAACAAGTACCTGAAGCGGATGGGAGAGATCCCGCTGCTCAACCGCGACGACGAAGTGGAGGTGGCACGCCGCATCGACGCGGGCGGGCCGGACAGCGAGCTGGCCAGGGCCCAGCTGGTCAACGCCAACCTGCGCTTGGTGGTGAGCATCGCGAAGGGGTACACCTACCGCGGCATTCCCCTCGCAGACCTCATTCAGGAAGGGAACATCGGCCTGATGAAGGCCACCGAGAAGTTCGATCACACGCGCGGGTTCAAGTTCTCCACCTACGCCTCTTGGTGGATTCGCCAGAGCATCATCCGTGCCGTAGAAAGCCAGTGCCGCACCATCCGCATTCCGATCTACAAGCTCGAGATCGTGAACAAGGTGCACCAGCTCCAGAAGGAGATGTTTCAAACGAGGGGCCACGAGGCCAGCCTCGATGAGATCGCGGTGAGGCTGGGCGTGGACATCGACAAGCTGGAGGCGCTGATGCGCCTCACCCGCGAGCCTGTCTCGCTGGACGCGCCCGTGAGCGACGACAGCGACAGCTGTGTCGGGGAGTTCGTGGAGAATCCGAACTCGCCCTTGCCCTCTACTGCGCTCGAGGAGTCGGCGCTGCGGGAGGAGATCGAGGAGGTGCTCGCTTCGCTCTCGCCCCGTGAGGAGAAGGTCGTGCGCATGCGCTACGGGCTCGGCGAGCCTATGGCCTACTCCCTCGAAGAGATCGGCAGCCAGTTCTGCCTCACCCGCGAACGCATCCGGCAGATCGAGATCAAGGCGCTCAGGAAGCTGCGTACCTCGCGGCGCCGCCAGCACCTCGAGAGCTTCGTCGACTGAGGCGCAAGCCCCCTACCAGACCACCACCACGCCGGGTGGCGGCGGGTCGTCGGGGGCGCTGCCCGGGTCGCGCTCGTGCTCGGGGAGCAGGCCGTAGCGGTCTCGCAGGGCGCGCGCCACTTCGGGCGGCGTGCGCTCGGTGAGTAGCAGGAAGGGGTAGAGCACCGTGATCGGGGTGTCGCGGTTGGGGAAGGGCACGGCACCCACGGCAGCAGCGACGCAGGCTTCGGCCTCGCTGTCGCCGAGGGTGGCGAAGGTGGACCGGGCGGCGCTCACCACGCCGTCGGGGCCGATGGTGAACTCCACCAGCACCTCGCCGTAGGAGGTGGGGGAGCGCAGCAGGAGCGCCTCAAAACAGGGGCGCACTTCGGCGCCGGCGACCACGCGGAGGATGACCTCCTTGTCGGCGGAGGTGACGGCCGCGGTTTGGAGGGCCACGAGCGTGGCCGGCGGTGGGGCCGCGGCCGGTAGCGGCACCTTCGGGTTGCACCCGAAGGGGAGCGAAGCGAGCAGGAGCGGAAGCAATCGAGGGCTACCGGCGCCGCGTGCGCAGCATCAGGGCGCCCAGAAGGCCCGCCCAACCTGCACCGCGCCCACCCGAGGTGCAGCCAGCCGCGACGTCAGGGAGTGCGACGGGGGTTCCTGGCGCGCCCGCAGGCCGGGAGCGCGGGCCGCTGTCGTCCTCATCCCCCTCGGTGTCGTCGGCGCCGGTGTCACCTGTGGGCTCGTCGCTGGTGGGGAACAGCGCGATGCTGCACCAGTCCTCACTGCCGGTGAGGTTCGCGCTACAGGTGCCCTCGGCGTAGCCGCCGATGGATGCGTGTACGGTGTAGGTGCCGTACGCGAGGCCGTCGAAGCGGTAGAGCCCGTTGCCATCGACGACGGCGGTATCGCCCGTCTCCTCGATCCAAACGGTGGCCCCTACGAGGTTGCCCTCCGCGTTGTAGATGTCGTCGGCGCGCACGTATCCGAGCACCTCGCCGGTGGCGCTTTCGCCGTTGAGCAGCGACATGTAGTAGTCCCAGTCCCAACAGCTGCCCGGGTCGGTGTGCCCGCCCGAGCCGCCGTAGCCGCTGCCATCGGGGTCGGGCACCTCGTTGTGACCGATGATGTGGCTGCGGTCGAGCGGCACGCCCTGGCGGGCGGCGATGTCACGGGTGAGGGCAGCCGAGCCCTTGTACATCGCTTCGGTGTAGTACCCGCAGTCGGTGACATAGCCTTCGTGTTCGATCCCGACGCTCCGGAGATTCACGCTCCAGTTGCCTGCGTGCCAGGCCACATCCGCCTCGGACACCATCTGCGTGACCTGGCCGTCGGAGCTGCGGACGACGTACTGCGCGCTCGCACCGGCCGAGCAGTTGGCGAACCAGGACACGCAGCCTGAGTAGCTGCCCTGCACCGTATGGATGACCACCATGTCGATGTCGGAGCCGCCTCGCGAGTAATCGCTGTAGTTGTCGGAGCAAGCTTGGCTGTAGGCGGCGGCCCCCGCGTAGTCGATGCTGCCGGGGGGAGGGGCGGCAGGGCGGGGGACGCTGACGTCCTGCGGGGCGACCGTCACCGATCCGAGGGGGCTTTCGGTCGAGAAACCGTTGAACAGGAGGGTGTAGATTCCTTCGACGTAGAGCCCCTGCAACAGGGGCTCGTCGCGCCCAGAAAAGGCGGTGACGGCGCCCTGCCAAGCGTCGAGGTTCTTCGGGTCGGGGAGTACGCCCCCGTTCGTTTCGCGGGCCTGTTCGGCGAGCAGGGCGGCGGCGGCCTGCGCTGCGAGCCGCCAGTCGAGGACCACCTCGTTGGGGTCGGCCTCGATGAGGGCTGACGCGCGCTCAAGATCGGGTCCGCCCACTTCGTCGAGCTCCACGAAATCGAACAGGGTGCGCCCGCCCCAGGCGCTCCGCTCTTCGTGCAACCGCAGTCGCGAGGCCTCGTACCCGATGGCGAAGAGCAGCTCGGGGGGCACCCCCTCCTCACGCGCCGCCGACCGGATCGTGGGGCCCAATCGCGCTGAGCCAGATGCGGGAGGGCTGGCGAGGGCGGTGGCGACGAGGAACAGGATCATCGAGGGTCCGGGCGGCGCGGGCAACTATAGCGCAGAGGCCGGCTGATCCACGTCTATTTGGAGGACGATCGACCTCGCGCCGCGATGGCCAAGCTCCCCACTCCTACCGCGTGGGGCTGGGCCTACGGCCATCGCCCCGACACCTTCCCCCGACCCTCCGGCTGGGATAGCTTGCGGGGCCTTTGGAGCCCCCCGATGTCCACCTCGCTTGCCGCCGTCCTGCCGCCCGCCGACCGATTTGTTTCACGCCACCTCGGTCCGCGCGGGGCCGACGTCGAGGCGATGTGCGCGGCGCTCGGCGTGAGCTCCATCGACGAGCTGATTGAGCAGGCGGTGCCGGCGAACATCCGCACCTCGCGCCCGCTCGCGCTGCCCCCCGCTCACTCCGAGGAGGCCGCTCTTGCGCGCATCGCCGGCTACGCGGCGAAGAACAAGGTGTTCAAGAGCTTCTTGGGAATGGGGTACAGCGACACCGTCACGCCGGGGGTGATCCTGCGGAACATCCTCGAGAATCCGGGCTGGTACACCCAATACACGCCGTATCAGGCAGAAATTTCGCAGGGCCGCATGGAGGCGCTGCTCATCTTCCAGACGATGGTCTCCGACCTCACGGGGCTCCCCATCGCGAATGCCTCGATGCTCGACGAGGGTACCGCCGCCGCCGAGGCGATGACGCTGTCGTTCGGCGCTCGGAAGGACGACGCCGTGAACACGTTCCTCGTGTCGGAGCACTGCCACCCGCAGACGATCGAGGTGGTTCGTACCCGCGCCGAGCCGCTGGGGATCGAGGTGATCGTGGCCGAGCCCTCCACGTTCGACTTCAGCCAGCGCATTTTCGGGATGCTGCTTCAGTACCCGGCCACCGACGGCCACGTGCGCGACGAACGGAGCCTCGTCGAGGCCTGCCACGCTCAGGGCGCTCTGGTGACGGTGGCTGCCGATCTGCTCGCCCTGATCGTGCTCGAAGCGCCAGGTGCCTGGGGCGCGGACATCGTGGTGGGCAACTCCCAACGGTTTGGTGTCCCGCTCGGCTACGGCGGGCCCCACGCCGCCTTCTTCGCCACCCGCGAGGAGTACAAACGTTCCATCCCTGGGCGGCTGATCGGCGTGACGATCGACGGCGAGGGCAAGCCCGCGTTGCGGCTCACGCTGCAAACCCGCGAACAGCACATTCGCCGCGAAAAGGCGACAAGCAACATCTGCACGGCGCAGGTACTCCTCGCGATCATCTCGGGGATGTATGCGGTGTACCACGGCCCGGATGGGCTGCGTCGCATCGCCGCGCGGGTGCATGCGCTAACGAGCGCGTTGGCTAGTGGGCTCGATGGGGGGGGCTTCAGGCTGGCCGCGGAGGCCATCTTCGACACCGTTCGTGTGGAGGCCGGGGCTGCCGGCGCAGGCGTGATGGCGGCGGCGGAAGCGCGTGGGCTGAACTTCCGGCGTCTAGCGGGCGGGGACATCGTGATCGCGCTCGACGAGACCACCAGCGAGGCCGATGTGGCCGCGATCCTCGGGGCCTTCGGCCTGAGCGTGAACGTGGGAGCTCTCGGCGCACCGAACCGGCTGCCGTCGCAACTTCGCCGGGCCACGCCCATCCTCACGCACGCGCACTTCCATCGCTACCACAGCGAAACGGAGATGCTGCGATTCATCTGGCGTCTCCAAAGCCGTGACCTTTCGCTCACCGCCACGATGATTCCGCTGGGGTCGTGCACGATGAAGCTCAATGCCACGGCGGAGATGATCCCCGTCACCTGGAAGGGGATCGGCGGGCTCCATCCCTTCGCGCCGCTGGGCCAAGCGGAGGGCTATGCCGAACTCTTCGGTGAGCTGGAGGCTTGGCTGGCCGACATCACCGGGTTCGCTGCCACCTC
>CANKOI010000113.1 GCA_947484175.1 Deltaproteobacteria bacterium | reverse complement strand
GGTGGCTACCGGGGTGTCGTCGCCAAACGACACATCCCCATAGGGAATCGTGGCGCCCGTCGTCTCGCGCTGAAACAGGAGCGGCTGCCCAGCCGTGGGCGGCTCAGCCGGCGGCACCCACCCCGGCGCGGCCCGCACCTCAAACTCTGTTTCCGCCGTGGCAGGCGGTTGCCCGCTGTCCCGGATCGCGAACGCCACCCGAGCGCGGTACGGCCCAGGCGAGAGACCGTCGATACGGAAGGCGAACCGGTAGCGCCCGGAGCTGTGCTTGTCGGCCGTGTAGCCGAGGTCGAGCGATTTCACGCGCTCGTCCTTGGCGGTGTCGAAAACCGCGATGCCGACGCCGATCTCGTCGCGGCCTTCAACCCCCGCCGAGGCGCCCACCGTGATGGAGAACGAGACCGCCTCGTCGGTATTGAACCAAGGGCGAGAGGCGGGGCGCTCGTGGAGCACCTTGCCTACGTTCGTCACCTGCGGGCGAACCAGCGCCGCGAGCTCCTCAAGCCGCTGCTCGAACTCGTCGAGCCGCATGAACCGGTACGGCGGGGATGGCGCCATTTCCAGCGAGAGCGCACGGGAGAGCAGCACGCCGAAACGCTCGGCGAGGCGGCCGTGGAAGCGGGGGTTGCTGTCCTCGGTCTTCATCCGGTCGACCAGCCGGTCCTTCACCGCGCCCACCGCGCTCTTGTCCAACCCCCGAGCCGGCCACGCGATCGGCGCTTCCGGCCCGGCCACCCCGCGCCAGAGGATCATCGCGAGTGCCCAGGTGTCTACAACCGACGACCACTCCACTTCGTCCGTTGCCGCCAAGATCTCCGGCGGCAGCCACGGGTTGCCGCCGGGCAGCAGGTTGCTGAAGGCGGCCGCGTGACGTCGTACCGCGGGGGTGGCGAGGTCGGTGAAGAGCACCTCGCCCTTGTCGGAGAGCAGGATGTTCTGGGGGCGCAAGCCTCCGTGAATGCCCGGGGACTTGGCGCCGGAAGGGGGGATGCGGCGCACCTCGCGGCACACCGTGAGCAGATGGTCGAGCAGCGCGCCCACCGGCAGCCCAGCCGCAATGCGCCGCTCGAGTGACTCACCCAGGCGCGGCAGCAGCATCGCGGGCTGGCCGTCGGGCGCCGTGAAGCGTGCTTCCAGCCGCGGCACCATCGGGAGCTGGCCCTGCTCGTACAGCCTCGCCTGCTCCATCAGCGCCTCGCGGCAGCTGTTGAGGAACACGTCGGGAGCGGCCCCTTCGCCGCGGAGATCCTCCGGGCCCAGTGGCACCTTCAGCACGAAGAGTTCGTCAGTGGCCTCACGACGAGCGAGGAAACTCTTTCCCCACAGGCCGCGCCCGAGGAGTTGCCCCACCTGGTAGGCATTGCCCTGCCCGTCGCGTACGCTATCCCCGGTGCGCATCACCCTTCCGAACCCGCCGAAGCTAACGGACCAGCCCCCCGGCCGCTACCGTTGACGGTTACCCCGACCGCGTGATCTTCCCTCCCGAAGGCAACGGCCCCTACCGCCTGCTTCGGGCGTTCGGTGGAGCGCCGGTCGCTGCCTTCGAAGCCAGCCTCGCCGATCCGGAGGGTGCTCAGCGTGCGCGCCTTGGCGTGGTACTCGGAGCGGTCCGCGGCACCTTGTTCGCTCAGCATCACGGGCTCGACCCCGTTGTAGACGAGGCGTCCTTCCGGTCCGCCGTCCCCGTTCGGAGCCACGCCCAACTGCTCCCGTGGCTGGACCGCGTGGAAGCCGGCGAGGCGGGGGTGCTGAGCCGAGAACCGCTCCTTCAACTCGTCCAGACGACCGGTACTACGGGACGGCCAAAGCGGGTGCCCGTCACCCGCACGTGGTCCAACAGTGTTGCGGCGGCGCAGCGGCTCTGGGTGCTCGGGCTGCTGCGGGATGACGAGGCTCTGGCTGGCGGGAGCGCGCTCTCCATCGTTTCGCCGGCCATCACGGGCCGCTCGCCGGGTGGGGTGCCCTTCGGGAGCAACACGGGCCGCATGTTCCTCGAACAGCCGTTCTGGGTGCGGTGGCGCGCCCCCGTCCCGTGGTCGGCCTACCTCATCGACGACGTGGAAACCCGCCAGTACGCCATCCTGCGGCATGCGCTGGCGCACGACGTACGAAGCTGGACCGCGGCGAACCCCTCCACCATCCTCCTCTACACCCGCCGTCTGCACGCCTGGTGGGAGGAGCTCTGTCGGGACCTGCGCGACGGCACACTGAGGCGCACCGGTGAGCACGGACTCCGGTGCCGCGCGCTGGCAGGCGGTCCCCGTTGGCCATGGGCACTTCGCCGTGTGAATTGCTGGCTCGGCGGCCCCGCCGCCTTCTTCGCGGCCCGCATTCCGGCCGCCCTCGGCATGGACGTACCCCTGCGCGAAGCGGGCATCTCCGCATCGGAGGGCTACTTCGCTGTGCCGGTGGACGACGGCGATCCCGTGGCGTGGCTCTGCGGCCATGTCCTCGAATTCGTGGATGAATCCGGCGAGGTGTTCTGGCCCTGGGAGCTGACGGAGGGCCGCACTTACCGCCTCGTCGTCAGCACAGAGGCCGGACTCCTGCGCTACGACATGGGCGACCTCGTGCGGGTGACTGGTTTTGCCGGCCGGGCCCCTCGTCTCGCCTTCGTCGGACGCGCCGGCCATGAGCTCTCCGCCGTCGGCGAGCGCGTGACGGAGGCCCAACTGCTCGAGGCCGGCCGGCGCGTCTGCCCCGACGCCACCTCTATTTCCGCATGCATCCATTGGGAGGAGGTCCCTCACCTCCGGGTCGCGCTCGGCCTCCCCGCTTCCGCGCAGGCTCCCGCCGCCCTCGCTGCGGCGTTCGATACAGCCCTGTCCCAAATCAACTTGGAGTATGCCGACCGTCGTCAGAGTGGCCGGTACGCGCCGTCCGCCCTTCAACTGGTCGCTGAAGTCGCGTGGGAACGCTGGCGAGAACAGCGAGTTCGCGCCGGGGCACCCGAGGCGCAACTCAAGGATCCGGTGGTGCTGGATGCGGCGGGATTCGACGAGCTGGTTGCGTTGGGCTGAGCGTCGGCCTCAGCGCCCCGCCACAAACCCCCTCGTCCGTGGCGCCACCCTCGGAGGCAGCGTCGTCAGGTGGTTGCACAGAAAACGGTAGGAGTCGGCCTCGTCCACGTCGTACCAGAACGGGAGCACCCGCACGCTGCGCCCCAGGTCGATGGCACGTTGGTGTTGACGTACAAAGGTGTCGGGGCTCGACCAAGGCACCAGCTCGAAGACGTCCAGAGGGTCGCTGACGCCTACCAGCGTGAACCCGCCATCGAATGCGGGGGCGATCACCATGTCGGCGGTCGACGCAAGCGCTTCGTGCAGAAGGGAGACGGGAAGCGTGGGTGCGTCACTGCCGATGGCCACCCCCCCCTCGCGGAGGGCGTGAGCGAGGCGGGCGCCCAGCTCGCCGGGATGCTGCGGCTCAACTTCGCAATCGAGCGTGCGCACCCAGGGATGGCAAGGGTCGCCCGCAAGCACTACGCGGAACGGAAGTCCCGAGCCGCGAACCAGCTCCACCACGTCGGCCGCCATCGCCGCGGCGAGGTGGGCCGCTCCCGAGGCGCCCAAGAGCGGGATCAGGCGCGTCTTGACGGTGCCCGGTTCGGGCACCCGCACGAAGATGTGAATCACGCCGGGGCTATATCGTCCGGTTACGTGGCCGCCCCCCGGTTCCCGCCATGCCGCTCCTCCACGGCCCCCTCCCCGACCGCGTCCGCTCCGTCCACATCCTCGGCATCGGCGGCTCCGCCATGGCCGCATTCGCAGGAATGCTGAAGGATGCCGGCTACGCCGTCACCGGCAGCGACACCGGCGTGTACCCCCCCATGAGCGACTATCTCGCCTCGCTCGGCATCGACGTGATGATCGGCTACAACGCGGAGAACCTGGCGCACCAGCCCGATCTGGTGGTCGTCGGCAACGTGATCCGTGCCGATTACGCCGAAGCGCAGGCACTACTCGCAAGCTCACTCACCTGGGCCTCGATGCCCCAGTTGTTAGGGGCTCGATTCCTAGAGTCGCGCCACAGCATCGTATGTGCCGGCACCCACGGCAAGACCACCACGACCGCGCTGATCGCCCAGCTCATCGACGCCGCCGGCAAAGACCCGGGCTTCCTCATCGGCGGCCTCGCCAAGAACTTCGACCGCACGGCGCGCACGGGCACCGGCCCCCACTTCGTGGTCGAGGGCGACGAGTACGACACCGCCTTCTTCGACAAGGGACCCAAGTTCCTGCACTACCGTCCGAAAACGGCGATCCTCACCTCTGTGGAGTTCGACCACGCCGACATCTACACCGACCTCGACCACGTGAAGCAGAGCTTCCGCAGGCTGGTGGCGATCATGCCCAACGACGGCTGCATCGTGGCGCGGTGGGACCACGACAATGTGCGCGACGTCTGCCTCGAAGCCACCTGCGAGGTCCGCCGGTATGGCGAGGGCCAGAGCTGGGACGGGCGCATCGAAAACGTGGACACCGAACGTGGCATCCAGACCTTCGTGGTGCTCCGCGACGGGAACTTGTGGGGGCGCTTCCAGAGCGTTCTCGTGGGCGAGCACAACCTCTACAATCAGGTGGCGGGCGTGGCCGCGCTGGAGCGTGAGGGCTTCACGCCCGAGGCGCTGGTTCCGGGCTTTCTCGGCTTCACCGGAGTGAAGCGTCGCCAGGAGGTGATCGGCGAACCCCGCCACATCACCGTCCTCGACGACTTCGCCCACCACCCCACGGCGGTGAAGGTCACGCTCGAGGCCCTGCGTCTGCGGTTCGGAAAACGCCGACTGTGGACCATCTTCGAGCCCCGCAGCGCCACCAGCCGTCGCAAGGTGTTCCAAGACGCCTACGCCGAGGCGTTCGGCGCCGCCGACGTGGTGATCGTGGCCGGCGCGCATGATCAGTCCCGCATCGCAGATGCCGAACGATTCGACGCCGCCGAGCTCGTGCAGGCGCTCCGGGCGCGTGGGCAGGAGGCCTTCAGCTACGGGAGCGTCGAGGAGATCGTGGGCGTCGTGGCGGCGAATGCCCTCCCGTGGGATGTGGTCGCGGTCTTGAGCAACGGCGGGTTCGGCGGCTTGCATGGGAAACTGCTTGGGGCGATCGAGGCGAGTCGCCCGAGCTGAGCGAGATTCACCTCGTATACGGCACAATCAGCTCCGCCGTGGGCTCGAGCGCGCCGCCGACCACGAGGATCGCCCCGTCGGCGAGCACGGCGAGGTCACAGCCCCGCCGCACGTCCACCAGCTCCACGGTGGGACCAAGGGCGCCCGTCTCCACGTTGAAGAACTCCACGTTGGCGAGCGGCGTACTCTGCGCCGCATCCCGCCAGCCGCAGCCCCAGGCCATGTTGCCGACGTCGTCGAGGGCCATCAGCTCGCCCCAGGCCCTCGCACGAGGCAGGGCATCGGCAGGGTCGAAACGCACGCTCGCTGCCCGCAACTCGCGCGCCTCGGCCAACTGACCGCTCAGGGGGTCCACACCCCCTCCCACCCAAGCATCCCCGTCGGCCAGCCCCACGATGCTCGCGCCCAAAACGAAGGCGGCGCCTGCCCCCGGGTCCATCGGGGGCGTGGCGAGAAAGGCGGTCTCAGGGTCGACCGCTCCGACGTTCTCTTCCGAGTACGCCCAGATGCCCGTGCTTTGCGGTGAGGTTCCCTGCACCGCGGTGCGTCCGTCTACCAGCGGCGCACAACTCGACACCTTGGCTTCGTCGAAATCGGAAAAGGGCTGGTCCTTGAAATTCCACTCGCCGTCGTCGGGGCTGATCCGCAGAAAGTCACCGTGCGCAGCGTCGTCTTCATGGCCGCCGAGCACCATCGCCTGATCACCGCGAAACTGCGACACACAATGTCCCGCGCGGGCCCGGTTCATCGGCCGCACCGACTCCATCGTGCCCTCTTCTTCGATGAACATCACGCCCTCGGCGCTCCGGGTGCCCTCAGCGGTGGAAGCGCCGCCCACGAAAAACCGCTCCCCCGTGTCGACCCCCACCACGATGGAGCCCGCGAGCGGCACCGGCAGCGAGTACGGCGCATCGCCGAACGCGCCCGTGGCAGGATCGTAGAGCTCCACCGAACTCAGCACTCCGGTGCGATTGCCTTCGTAACCGCCGGCGATCAACACTCGTCCGTCGCGCAGCGTGACCGTCGCGGCTTGGCTCCGGCCCGCGCGCATGTTCGAACTGACGGGCAGCGCGAGGTTCACCGGGGCAAAAAGCATGGCCACGTCCAGCTTCTGCCCCGGCCCGAGCGCGATTTCCGGCGTTTGCCCATAACTCACCACGAATCCCTCTCCGACCCCGTACACTCGCACCCGCACCACACCGAAGCCATCCAGCGCGGGCAGACCCAGGGACTCGGCGGGCCACGCGAACGTGTCGCTCGCGACGACGACGCCGTCTTGCTCGACATCAATCCGCATCTCGTCCAGCTCAGCGAACGCATCGCACCAGCTGCACGTAGTGGGATTCACGAGGCGCAGGGTGAGCGAGCCGTCTTCGGCAGGAATCACCTCGGTGACAGGCTCCTTGCAGCCCCAGAGCATCCAGATCAGCGTCATCACGCGCCAAGGTAGCACCGCGCGGAGTGCCTTGCTCCCCGCCGCGCTTCAGGGGGTCGCGGTGCGGTAAACGGCGGCGCCGTCGCTGGACTGTACGCCAAGCACGAGCGTGGCCCCACCCGGCTCAGCGTGAACACTCAACACGGAGCCATCGGGCAGGTCGAGCGGATAGGCTGAGAGGGCGGCAGCGACGGTGTCGTAGGTGGCGAGCGCGGCGCCGTCGCCCAGGAACAGCACCGTCCCGTCGGCATTGCCGCCAAGTCCGCCCACCGGGAAGCCCCCTCCCACATCCACAGCGGTGTCCGAGTCGGAAGGAACCAGCCACAGGTGGCCGTCGGCGTGGAGCGTCCACACGGTCTCGGCCCCTGGACGGTAGAGCCAGCGCGGCGCCGCGGCGTACCCCTCCCCCACGAGGGCCACGGCGCCTCCAGCCGCCTTCACCGTGTAGGCCCCGATCGCGCCGCCTCGCGGCTCGCTGCCACCGAAGGTGAGCCGATCCCCCTGGCCGGTGGGCATGAGGTCGAGCGCCGAGGGGGAGTAGGGGCCGGGACCTTCCACGACGGCGCCGTCCGAGACCCGCAGGATGTCGGAGCCGTCGATGGCGTAGACCTGATCATCGGTGCCAGCGACCAGGGCAGCGGGCGTGCTCACCGCGCGCACGCGAGTAAGGGCGCCGTCCCACCGGTAGACGCCGGGACCAGCCGCCCCCTCCCCGCTAGCATAGACCACGCCGTCGCTGGCCCCCACCGCGTCCACGATGCGGGTGAGGCCAGCGAAGACGAGCGTCACGGCGTTCCCTGAATCGGTCGCGGTGTCGGTGGGCTCGGTGTCGGTGGCGGTGGACTCGGTGTCGCTGCCCGAATTGCCGGAGCTTGCGGAGTCGGGTTGGCAGGCCATCAGGTGTAGAAGTACGAACAGCACGAGCATCCGATGGTCATAGCCGGGTGGGGGCGATCCGCGGATGCCCCACCGCCTGTCCGGCGGGCGGCCTGCCGCGGATCGCGGCGCAGCGGTTAGGCACGCCGCGGATGTTCGGCACCGCGCTCCCCACCGTCACCACCGCCATTCCGGGCCCGCGGAGCCGCGCCTGGGTGGGCCGTCTCGCCGACCGGGAGTGCCCAGCGATCACAGCCCGCCGAGCCCGGCGAGCTGCGGAGATCGGGGCCGCCGACACCGACCCCATCGTGTGGGCGGAAGCCCTCGGCAGCAACGTCCGCGATGTAGATGGCAACGTATTCGTAGACCTCACGGCGGGCTTCGGGGTTGCCGCCGTGGGGCATCGAAACGCCCGGGTGGTCGAGGCCGTGGCGGCCCAGTCCGGGGTCTTGGTGCACGCCATGGGTGATGCCTTCCCCGACCCGCGCCGCATCGAACTGATGGAGGCGCTCTGCGCCCGCACGGGCCTCGAGCGGGTGATCCTCGGCTCCTCCGGGAGCGACGCCATCGACGCGGCAGTCAAGACCGCCGTCGTCGCAACCGGCCGGAGCCGCATCGCGGCCTTCGACGGTGGCTACCACGGCTTGGCCTTCGGACCGCTGGCCGCGCTGGGCTACCTGCGCCCCACGATGCGCGAACCCTTTGCGGGGCTGCTCGGCACCCACGTGAGCTGGAGTGCTTATGGGGGCGAGCTGCCCGATCTGCACGGCGTTGCCGCCGTGATCGTAGAACCCGTGCAGGGGCGTGGCGGGATGCGCGCGCCACCGGCCGGGTGGCTGCGCGCCCTACACGAACACGCCCGCGCGGCCGGGGCCCTCGTGATCCACGACGAAATCTTCAGCGGGTGTGGGCGCACCGGGCCCTTCCTCGCCGCGGACGTGCAGCCCGAACTCCTCTGCCTTGGCAAAGCGCTGGGCGGCGGGTTCCCGGTGTCGGCCTGCCTCGGCAGCGCCGCGGTGATGGATGCGTGGCAGGCCAGCACGGGTGCGGCCATCCACACGCAGACTTTTCTTGGACATCCGGTTGGTTGTGCGGCGGCGCTTGCTGCGCTGGATGAACTCGATCGCCTCGCGCCTGCGGTGGCGGAACGCAGCTCGCACCTGCGCGCCGCCCTCGGCGCAGTGCCCGGCGTGGCTGCCATCTCCGGGCGCGGCCTCATGCTGGGCGTGCATGTGCCGAACGCGCTTCAGGCCACCCACGATCTCCTCCACCGTGGCTACCTTGTGCTGCCCTGCGGGGAGCGCGCTGAGGCGCTCGGCGTCACGCCCCCCTACGACCTCACGGCTGCGCAGGCCGATGGCTTCGTGGCGGCGCTTGCCGACGTGCTGCAATGTCCGCGCTGACGCCCGCACAGTCTTCCATTGCCGCCTTCATCGCCCGCGGCGAGGGTGATTTCGACTCCCTCTTCGCTGCCGCCGTCGCCGAGAACCACGCGCTCGGCCCTCCCCTCCGAGCCCTCGGCGCCGACCCCGTGCCCGTGCAGCTCTTCAAGGAGCTCGACCTCGGGCCCCGCCCTGTGCTCCCGACCGACATCATTTTTCGCACCAGCGGCACCACCACGCAGGTGCGCGGCTCCCGCCGAAGCCGCCACACCACGCTCTACGATCTCGGGGCCGTCGCGCACGCGCGTCGCTGCATCCCCGACTTGCCGCGCCAGGTCGTGAGCCTCTGCCCGGGCGAGAGCGACAGCTCCCTTGGTCATATGGTCGGGCTCTTGGGTGCCGTGGAGTGCTGCTTCGTTGCTGGCGGGGTCGCCCCAGACTCGTGGGCGCGACTGCGGGCGGCCTCGCGGGCCGGCCCCGTCTTTCTAGCCGCTACCGCCTTCGCCCTCGACGCGCTCCTCGCGCTACCCGGAGAGGCGCACCTCCACCCCGCATCGGTGGTGATGGTCACCGGGGGCTTCAAGGGCCGCCGGGTGCGTCTCGACGCTCCGGGCCTGTACCGCGCCATGCCCGAGCGGCTCGGCAATCCGCGCGTGGTTGGCGAATATGGGATGACCGAACTGTCGTCGCAGCTCTGGACCGACCCTGTGCCTTGCGGTTCGCTCCCCGGCGCGTTTCTGGCTCCCCCCTGGCTGCGTGTGCGCGCCGCCGATCCGCTCACCGGCCGGCCGCTCGCCCCCGCGCAGGAGGGCCTCCTCCAGTTCTGGGACCTCGCCAACGCCGGTGGCGTACTCGCCATCGAGACGCAGGATTTGGGGAGGGTTCTCCCCTCCCCGACCGGCGACCGGGTGGAGCTTCGCGGCCGGATCGAGGGCTCAGAGCTGCGCGGGTGCTCCCTGAGCGTCGAAGGGGCGTGAGGGAGGACCGCTGGGTCCACGGCTACGCCGGGCGCGCCGCGCTCCACAACGCTTGGAGTACGTCAACGCCGTCGTGGAGCCGGCGCGAGGCAGGCGGGCGCTGCATCCTCCCCACCTCGCACACCCTCGCGGGCGGGTGCATCCCGAGGCCCAGCAGGCTGCCAATGTCCCCGCTTCTCCCGGTGTCCGACTCCGCCGCGCCGGCGAGTGCCACGGTGCCCAGCTCCCCCACCCACCGCGCCAGCATCGGTCCCGGTGCAACGGTTTGGTGGACGATGACCACCCGTGGGAGCCCGCGGGGGCGGAAGTGTGCCGCAGGGAGGGCCACCACCAGCCAACTACCCGCTTCGAATACCTGCCCTTCGATGCGAGCAAGCGCCGCCACCGCACGCCGATCGCTCGCCTCCTGAGGGGTAAACCTCCCCGGCGGCCATGCCTCGTCGGCCGCGAGGAGTGCCGCCCCAAGGTCCGACAGCTCGAAAGCGTTCGTGGAGATGACGGCGGCGGGCGACATGCAACCGTGCCCGTCGTAGAGGGCGTGGTCGAGCGCGATGCCGTTCGCCACGGTGTCGTCGAGCCGGTCGATGAGTGCGACGCCGAAGCGCGGACCGAAGCCGAGGACGGGGATCGGCGAGCGGGAGCGGACGAGGCGCACGGTGTCGGCATGGCCGAAAACCAGAGCCACGTCGCTGTCTGCCAGGGCAGCGGCCTCCGCCTCGAGATCCCCTCCCCGCCAATCGCGGGCCTCCACCCCGGGGAACGCCAGCGCCAAGGCCTCGCCCACGCTGGAGAGGCCGCGGGCCGACTTCAGGATCACGCGCACGCCGGCCGCCGAGAGCGCCCACGCCCACTCAATCGGGGCCGTGAACACGTTTGCGCTCGCCACCACAGTGACGGCTCGCGGGGGCCGACCCGGGGGGATGCGGTCCGTGGAGAAGGAGCGCGCACCCTCGATGGCGAACGCCCAAGCCGCCCGCGCGTGCTCGGCAGGGAGCCCCGTACCGAGCGAGGCAGCGTCGATGCCTGCGAGTGCGTCGAGCGGGTGCATCCACCGACCTAACGCCGGCCGTCGCGCGAAGCCGTTACCGGGCCCCGGTGCCGCTCTCCGAAGAGACTCTCGCCGTCCACCGCGCCGCGCTCATCGTCGACCTGCACTGCGATCTGCTGCTCACCCGCTACTTCCTCGGCTGGGACCTGGCGCGTCGCCACCGACCCAACCCCCTGCCAGGCGCGCCACTCATGGGCCACTGCGACCTGCCGCGCCTCAAGGAGGGCAACGTGGGCGCGATCGCCTTCGGCGTGGTCACCAACCCCCTTCGACGCACCACAGGCCCCGCGGCCATCCACCATGACCTCGATCAGCTCGCGGCAGACGTGCTCGCCCACCCCACTCAGATGGCGCTCTGCGGCAGCGCTGCGGCCATCCGCGAGGCCCGCGCCGCCGACCGGATCGCGTGCTTCGCGGGGCTCGAAGGCGCCCACGGGCTTCACGGGCGCCTCGACGACCTGCCCGACTTCCGGGAGAAGGGCCTGCGGTACGTGGGGCTCGTACATTTCACCGCGAATGAAGCGGCGCGTCCGATGGTGGGCTGGGGGGCGAGCAACGCCACGGGCCTCACCGGCTTCGGCACGGAGTTGGTGGACGAACTCTGGCGCCTCGGCATCCTCGTGGATGCCGCCCACCTCGGCAAGGCCGCCGTCCTCGAAGTCTGCCGCCGCGCCCGGCGCCCCGTCATCGTGAGCCACACCGGCTGCACCAGCGTGTATTCCTCCCCCCGCGGCGTGGACGACGAGGTCCTGCGCGCCGTGGCCGACACCGACGGCGTGGTGGGCATCATCTTCGTGACGCCGTTCATCGGCGGCGGCGGCGCCGATGCCGCGGCCCGCCACCTCGACCACATCCGGCGCACCGTAGGCGTGCGGCACTGTGCCTTAGGCACCGACTGGGAGGGCTTCGCGCTGTACCCCTCCGACCTCGACAGCGCCGAAAAACTCCCCAACCTCACCGAGGCGCTGCT
>CANKOI010000112.1 GCA_947484175.1 Deltaproteobacteria bacterium | reverse complement strand
TCTGCGGCGGTGTCTGCGGCGGTGTCTGCGGCGGTGTCTGCGGCGGTGTCTGCGGCGGTGTCTGCGGCGGTATCCGCGCCGGTATCGGCGGCAGTGTCAGCCGTGTCTACCGCGGTGTCGCCCGTGTGCGCCGCCGTGTCTCCGGTCTCACCGCCGGTGTCGGTGTCGCCCGTGTGCGCCGCCGTGTCTCCGGTTTCACCGCCGGTGTCGGTGTCGGTATCGGAGTCAGTATCCGTGTCGGCCTGCGCGCTCGAGTCCCGCACCGGGTTGTCAATCGTAGGATCGGCATCGTCCGAGAACTTCCCTTCGGTTTCGAGGGGTTCACAGCCAGTGGCGAACAGGAGGATCAGCATCATGGGAACTCCGACCCCTCAGTCTAACCGGACTCGGAGGGTCCGGCGAGGCGCAATGTGGGCTGGTGTTTCGGGGCCGGGGGCCATAAGTCAGCGGCGATGCGCGTGCTTGGCCTAAGCTGTTTCTACCACGATGCCGCCGTATGTCTCATCGACGAGGGCCGCATCGTGGCCGCGGCCACGGAGGAGTCATTCAGTCGGAAGAAGCATGACAGCGGCTTTCCGCGGCGCGCGGCCGAGTACGCCCTCCGGCAAGGCGGGATTTCCGCAGCAGACCTCTCTGCGGTGATGTTCTACGACAAGCCCCTCAAAAAGTTCGACCGTACGATTCGCACCCACCTCGACCACTTTCCTTTTGGCCTCGGGTCGTTCATTCGGAAGATGCCCCACCTCATGGGCACCGAGCTGCGCCTCCCCAAAGTACTCCGTGACGAACTTGGCTATCGCGGCCCCGTGCTCTACTCCGACCACCATCTGAGCCACGCAGCCAGCGCTTTCTTCTGCTCGGGATGGGAAGAATCGTCCTTCCTGACGGTCGACGGGGTGGGCGAGTGGGCCACGTCCACGTGGGGCGTGGGTCGGGGCAATACGATTGAAGTATTGGGCGAAACTCGGTTCCCGCACTCGCTGGGGCTCTTGTACTCCGCGATTACCTTCTACCTGGGCTTCAAGGTGAATTCGGCGGAGTACAAGGTAATGGGGCTCGCGCCGTACGGGCAGCCGCGTTTCGTGAGCGAGATGCGACAGCTCATCCACATCGCCGACGACGGCAGCTTCCGCCTCGACATGAGCTACTTCGACTTCGAGCGCGGGCAGCGGATGTACAACGGGCGGCTCGAAGCCCTGTTCGGCCGGCCCACTCGACCCCTCGAAGTCGGCGAGGTGGAGCCGTTCCATCACGACGTGGCGCGCTCCCTCCAGGTGATTGTCGACGAGGTGATGGTGAAGCTCGCCACCCACATCGTGGAGCGGACAGGGATTTCGCGTCTCTGCCTCGCAGGCGGCGTGGCGCTCAACTGCGTGGCGAACGGCGAGGTGCTGCGGCGCTCGCCGGTGACGGAGCTGTTCGTTCAGCCCAGCGCCGGGGATGCAGGAGGGGCGATGGGGGCAGCCCTGCAGCTGTGGAACGGGCTCCTGCAGAAGCCGCGCCTGCCGCGATTGGAGTCGGTCTATCTGGGGCCGGAAGAGAGTGACGAGCAGGTGCGCAGCACCCTCGAGGGGTACGGAGCCCGCTTCGAGACGCTCGATCGGGAAGCCCTGCTCCGCCGCGCCGTGGGGCTCCTGGAAGCGGGCAAGGTGGTCGGCTGGCACCACGGGCGCATGGAGTGGGGCCCGCGTGCGCTGGGTCATCGGAGCATCCTCGGGGATCCACGGGTGCCCGACATGCGCGACGTGATCAACCGCAAGATCAAGATGCGCGAGGGATTCCGGCCCTTTGCGCCATCGGTGTTGGCGGACAAAGCGAACGAGTGGTTCGAGATGGACTGCGACTCGCCCTACATGCTGCTGGTCGCGCCGGTCCGTGCGGGCAAGACGCCGCTCCCGTCGATCACCCACGTCGACAACAGCGCCCGCGTTCAGACCATCTCCCGCGAGCAGGATGCGCTCTACTACGACCTCATTGCCGGGTTCGGCGAGCGCACGGGGGTGCCGGTGCTCATCAACACCTCGATGAACGTGCGTGGCGAGCCGATGGTGTGCACCGCAGACGACGCGTACCGCTGCTTCATGCGAACCGGCATGGACGCGTTAGTGATCGGCTCCTTCGTACTTCTGAAGGAGGAGCAGCCTGCGCTGACGCTTCGCAGCGCGGCGGAGGAGTTTGGGCTGGATTGACTTCGGCTCGGCGTGGTATGGCTCGACCGTGAGGTGACCGTGCCGGACTGGCTCCTGAAGTTCCTTCCGATCCTAGCGCTCCTGGTATCGGTGGGCGTGGTGGTGTCGCTGTTACCCAAGGTAGACGTCGGGCACGCGGCGGCTTTCAAGCGTCGCCGGACGATGAACTGGGTGCCGCTGGGCCTGACCTACGCGTTTCTCTACTTCGGCCGCTACAATCTTTCGGCGATTGTCGGGGAGCTCGACAAGAGCGGGGTGCTCGCGAAGGCGGAGTTCAACGAGATTGACGGGGTGGGCCAGTGGGTGTACGGGATCGCGTTCCTGATCAACGGCCCCCTTGCCGACCGTTTGGGAGGGCGGACGACGATGCTGATCGGCACGGCTGGCTCGGCTCTGGTGAACGTCGGGATGGCTTGGGCGATGCAGCGGGGTGTGGATGCCGGCCCGGCGGGCTCGGCCGATCTTTGCAGCGCCCTCCTGCTGTTGAACGGCGCCAACATGTACTTCCAAAGCTTTGGTGCGGTGAGCATCGTGAAGGTGAACGCCCCGTGGTTCCACGTGAGGGAGCGCGGCGTGCTGGGAGGCCTCTTCGGGGTGCTGATCTCGCTCGGCCTGTATTTCAGCTACGACTGGAGCCTAGGGATCGGCCGAAGTCTCGGCTGGGCTTTCAGCTTCTGGGTGCCCTCCGCGGTGCTCGCGGCCTGCGTAGTCTCCACCTTCGTCCTTGTGCGCGACACGCCTTCGCAGGCGGGCTTCAAGGACTTCGACACCGGCGACGCCACCTCGGGTGAAACGGGCAGCCTGCCGCTGAACGCGGTGCTCGTGCGCATGTTCTCGAACCGGGTGATCTGGATCATCGTCGCGATCGAGTTCTGCAGTGGGTTCTTGCGGCAGGCCGTGATGAAGCAGTACCGGCTCTACGCACGGGCGATTGGCGACGGCGAGAGTTTCGTGTACGAGAACTGGGGCATGCTGTTGTGCGTGGCCGGCATCCTCGGCGGCGTGTTCGCGGGTTTTATCAGCGACCACGTTTTTGGCAGCAGGCGCGGTCCCGTGTCGAGCGTGCTTTACGGTGGGCTGCTGGTTGGCGCGGTGGTGGCGCTGTTCTCGCTGGGTCAGCCGCTCCTCGGGTGGGCGGTGATCGTGATGTCGTTGTGCGTGATCGGCGTTCACGGGATGCTGTCGGGGACGGCCTCGATGGACTTTGGCGGCACCAAGAATGCGGGTGTCGTGACGGGCATCATCGACGGGTTCGTGTACCTGGGTGGCGGCACTCAGGCGTTCGTGTTTGGCAGGACGTTGCCGGTCGGGGACGCCGCCAAAGACCCGGTGAATTGGACGGTCTGGCCCGCGGCGATGTGGCCGGTGGCGCTGGTTGGGCTCTTGCTCTGCACGCGCATCTGGAACGCACGCCCGAAGCCGCGCGCCAGCAGCGAAGGTACTAGCTGAGCGCGCTCACTCCACCCGAACCCCCCGGCGCTCTCCCTTGTCGATGACGCCATGTTCGCGGGCGTGGGCCACCGCCACCTCGAAGTCGTTCTGGCCCAAGAGTTGAGTGCTGGCGGGCTCGAATCCCAAGTGTTTCCCCCACTGCTCCACGATGTAGGAGGTGGTTGCTGCGCGGTAGCTTCGGCCTAGATCGACCGGCTGGGCGCCGACCGTGAGACTCACGACCTCAGGGGCGCCGTTGCGTTCTCGCCAGGTCCAAGACACGCCGGAGAGGGAGAGAAAACCCTGTTTTCCGCCGGCGTCGGCCGCAATGTTCCTCAGGATGATTCCCACCAGCTGGCTGCCGGTGATGTCGAGGAGGTGCACGGGATTTTCGAACGGGAAGCTCTCGAACAGCTCGCGCCGGGTAATGGGGCCGGCCCTCAGCTCGGCGCGCAGCCCCCCGCCGTTGTAGATGCCGAGGTCCACTCGAGCCTGCACGCGGAGCGCATCGGCAATCCAGCGCCCGAGGGCACACTCGTGAGCGTACTCCTTGTCCAGAGTGACCGGCGCCTTGGTGATCAGCTCGCCGTAGAGCGTGTCGATGTTCGTCTTGTAGTGCGCCGCCAAGCCCTGAAGTGAAGCATCGGGGGGAGCGGTTGCCGAGTCCATCGTGAGGTCGCGCAGCTGGTACTGGAAGCTGGCCACGGCGTCGTTCTCGACGACCAGCTCCACCACGCCGAGGCTCCGGCCGTAGCTGCCCGCCTGAACGATCAGGGTATCGCCTTGCTTCACCGCCTCGGTGAGCGGCGTGTGGCTGTGCCCGCCCACGATGAGGTCGATTCCCGGAACCGCAGCGGCGAGTTTCCGGTCCCCCTCCACACCAATGTGGGTGAGCGCGATCAGGAGGTCGGTCTGGGGGTCGAGGAGGGCCACTTCCGCCCGGATGGCTTCGGCGACGGAGACCGTGGACATCAGCGCCCAGTCGGCCGGAGAGACCAGCCCGCGGAGCTGGTCGGTCGTGCCGCCAATCACGCCGACGCGGAGGTTGTTCACGGTGTAGATTCGGCTGTAGGACTGGGTGGGGAACAGGGGCTTGCTGCCCCCCGGCGCGCGGAGGTTGGCGCTGAGCACGGTGATCGGCGACTTTGCTACCAGCACGCCGAGGTTTGAAAGGCCGCGATCGAACTCGTGGTTTCCGATCACCCAGCCGTCGTACCCCAGAGCCTCCATGAAGCGGAGCATAGGGGTGCCCCAGGCGCCTTCTTCTTTCATGGCCGTGAGCGGCGTGCCGGTGAGGATGTCGCCGGCGTCGAGAAGGAGGGTGTTCGCGTGTCCCGCCTGCGCTCGAATCGCTCGCACCTCCTGTTCGATGCGCACGAACCCGCCCACCTCGGGTGAGCCCGGCAGCCAGTCCGCGTGGTCTGGAAGGTAGTGCCCATGCAGGTCGTTGGTGTGCATCACCACGAGGTGCCCGGGGGGTGACAAGGGGGCAGGCGGCGCCTTGGGGCAGCCCTGCGCCAGCACCGAGCCACCGGCTGCCGCGATCACGAGGCCGAACAACCGTTTGGAGCCCACCTATGCCACCCCCGCCGCCCTTTTCACAGCCGCGATCAGGGGAAATACATCGTCGTGTTCGATCACCCCGTTCTTCTTCCAGGCGACTGTGCCGTCGGGGGCGTACACGACCGTTTGGGGGATGAGTTCGTTATCAAGAGCCAATTCGGCAAAGAGCGCCTTCGGTTCACCCACGAACAGCACGCTCGCGTACCCGACCCCGGCACTGTCAGCGAAGGCGGCTACGCGGGCGGCTACTTCATCCGGGTTGCCAGGATGGTCGAAGAGGTCCCAGCTCAGGCCAAGGAAGTCGCCGATGTCGGCCACTCCGGCGGCCGCGCGGACGAGGCGCGGCAGCTCGTCAACACACGGGTCACACCAAGACGCCCAGTGGTTCACCACAAGGGGCTTGCCGTTGGGGGCAAGTGCGCGGCGGAGGCCTTCGAGGGTGACGGGGCGACAGCCCTCTGCCGGCCGTGCCGACTCCTCCGAAGTGCCGCTCACGCTCGGGGCGACCGTCGTTTTGGCGCGAACCGATGCGGGGACGGTGGCGCGCGAAGCTGCCACCGGTTGCACGGCCGCGAGAAGGGACGCCGCATTGGCAGGCAGCACGGGATTCAGCGGGGCGGTGCGCGACCGCTCGCTCGGCTTTTCGAAAAGGTCGTGGGTGGCCACCAACCGGGCAACGCGTAGGGCGACGTTTCGGGCGAGACGGGGGAGGGGCATCGCCACGGAGCGTATCACTCGCTCAGCGACTGCCCCTCCACGAGCGAGGTACTCGTGTCGCGGAGGCGATGCGGCTCTCCCCTGTCCGCCAGGGCGTCGGAGAGCTGCTGGGTGGTGTTACGCGCCCGAACAGTGAGCACCTTGGCGATCTGGTAGACAAGCTTGTACGCCGCAATATTGTCCTCTGCCAACAGCACCTCGAAGGCATCCCGCGGAAATCGGAACACCGTGGTTTCGCCCCGCGCCACCACGCTGGCACTCCGGGGCGAATGGTCGAGCATCGCCATTTCGCCAAAGCAGGCCCGCGGGCCGATTTCCGCGATCACCTTCGGGGGGCCGAAGTCGCCGTTCTTCGTGACATCCGCCGCTCCTTCGAAGATGACGTACCAGGCGTCGCCGGGGTCGCCCTCGCGAAAGATCGGCTGGCCGCTCCCTATCCGCCGAATCTGCATGATGTGCACCACCTCCGAAAGCTGCCCGGGATCGAGGTCGCCGAACATCGGCGCCTCCAGCAGGAAGGTGATGATCTGCTCTAGCGTGATGGTGATCATGGCGATTTCATACCACAAGCAGCGACACGAGAGTGGCCGAACCTTGTTGCGGGACCGTCATGGGGCTACCCTGCTCGTATGGGACTTCGTGACCGATTGAAGAGGGGCGTGGCCGGCGTCGTGAATCGTCTGAGCGGTGAACACTCGGCGGCGGCCCCCGATGAGATCAAGCCGATGGAGCGCCCGGCCGCGCCCGACCCCGACGCGAAGATCAAGTGGGCCAAGCTGAACCGGCCGAAAGACTCTGGTTCGGGCGAGTAACGACGGGAAGCTACTCTGCATCGGCCTCCCAGTCGGCCACGAGGCTGGCCACTTGGCACTCAAGCCACTCCTCGTCGGCGTGCGTCCAGTCGGGCAGCCGAACCAGCTCGCCTGTGCGCGTGAAGAGGACCGCGCCACGCACGACGGGGCCCTGTCCCAACGCCGTGAGTACCCGGCTCGCCGCGATGCTGTACGTGAGCAATTGCACCCGGTGGTGCTGGGCCGTGGTGAGCGGGTGCTCCCGAGGGTCCTCCGTTTTGTAGTCTACGACCATCCAGGCTCCATCGAGCCGATCGAGGCACAGACGGTCGAGACGACCTTCGATCCGAACTCCGGCCAGCTCCATGCGGAGCGGCAACTCCGAGTAGCCACGGGTGTCGAGCACCGCCGCGACGTCGGGGCTGGTGCGCATCACCTCGAGCTGCCGGCGAAGAGCGGGCCAGCCCTGCCTGATTTCGTCGGGGTTCAGCCCGGCGGCCACCGACTCCGATTGCCAGCGCTGGGCGGCTAGGGCGTCGTCGTCCAGACACTCGTCCTCGAGCAGACCGTGAAGGACGGTCCCGCGGACGGCGGCGACCTCTCGGGCGGTGCCTCGGCGGCGCAGCTCTGCGAGGGCTTCGGGGTCCTCGTCGGGGAGTGCCGCTGAGCGGACGGGCGCGCTCGGATCGACATGCGCGGAGCTGGCACCCGCGCGCTCCCGCAGGGCCGCTTCGAGCGAGCTGGGGGAGAGCGACCACCGCCGAACCGCGGCGTGGCGCACCAGGCTTGTGCGCACCTCGTCGAGGTCCACCGGCGACGACTCGGCGAGGACCGGGGTAGCCGCCCCGGCCGTGGGGGGGAGGGCAACTTCGGTGAGCGCTGCGGTGCAGTTGGCACTGTCGAGGAGGTCGAGCCAGGAGCGCGGCCCCTTCTTCGGCGGATTGGGGGGACGAAGGCCTACGAGCACGAGCGCGTCGACCGCCCGGGTGCACGCAACGTAGAAAACGCGGCGCTGCTCAGCCAGATTCATCTCGCGCAGGGTGGTGCGCGCGCGCACCAGCGCGCCAGGGCTCCTGCGCTCCCGCCGCGGCCCGTAGCGGTCGATCACGACGCAGTTGAGGTCCCACCCGCCATCCCGCGCGCGCGACACGACCACGCTGTCTTTGGCCGCACGGTCCATCTGCGTTCCCAACTCGGGGACGATGACGACCGGGAATTCCAGACCCTTGCTCCCGTGCGCGGTCAGGATGCACACCCGTGCGCCGGTGTCGGGAAGGCTGGCTTCGCCCACGCGCTCCTCGGCGTTTGCCGAGTCCAACGCTGCTTGCGCGAAGTCGCCCGGCGACTGGCCTCGTTCGTCGGCCTGGTCGGCGTGGTCGAGCAGTCGCGCAACGTTGGCCTCGGCTTGCCCGGTGGGGGAGCCGAGGGTGAGCACCCACGCCGCTGCACTGTCGGCGAGGAGCGCCTCCAGCGCTCCAGCCACACTCCCTCCGCGAACGCGCTCTCGGAGCCGCAGCCAGCGTGCGTGCGCCTCTGCGAGCCAGGGATCGTCGAGAAGGCTGGGGGGTAGCGGGGTGCGGCCGAATTCCGCCAGCGGTGCGGCGCGGGCGAGGTGGATGATGGAGCGGTCGGGCACGCCGAACAGGGATGATCGAAGCGCACCGACTACGCTCAGTTCGTCGCCCACAGCGAGCGCTCGTAGGGTGTGGGCGCAGTCGAGGACCTCCTGCTGCTGCCAAAAGCCCCCACCGCCGTCGACCACCACGCTCACACCCTCGGCGCGAAGGGCGGCCTCGAACAGCGGCAGCATCGTACGCCTCCGCAAGAGAATTGCGATCGGGGGAGGCCCATGTTCGTGGGTGTCGCCGTAGCGGGTATTCGCCCACTCGCCGGCGCCGGCGAGGATCTCGTGGCGGATAGTATGAGCGACCCACGCCGCCTCGCGCATCGCTACGCTTCGGGCGTCTTCCGACTTCAACCTTTCCGCGGTCGCCAGGAGTACACATCCAGCCGACTTCGTCGTCGCGATTTCCATCCGGTCGTACCCCACCCGCCAGGCAGCGCTGCCGGGGGATGAGGGGCCGAGGATGGCGCTGAACGCGGTGTTGGCGAAGGTGACGAGCGCGGGGCGTGAGCGGTGGTTGTTCACGAAGGTGAGCTTGGTGTCGATGGTGCGGCGCGCCCGTTCGAACACGGCGACATCGCCGCCGCGGAACCCGTAGATGCTCTGTTTCGGGTCTCCGACCACGAAGAGACGGTCGTGCACCGCCCCGTGGCGCGTGATCGCCTGCACGAGCGCCCACTGGTCCACGTCGGTGTCTTGGAATTCGTCGACCATCACGAAACGGTGCCGCGCGTGGAGCTGCCCGGCCAGCCCGCCCTCGACCACCGCCTTCCGGGCACGGCCAATCTGCTCGGCGAAGTCGAGCTCCCCCCGTTCGTCGAAGGCTCGTACGAGGAGGGCCTCGGCTCGCAGCACGAGCGCTGCAAGGGTGCGGCGGACCCGCAAGTGGGTGCGATCGTGGAGCGAGGGCAGCTCGCGTCGCCTGGCAATCTCGCCGGCGAGCGAATCGGCGAAGGGCTGGAGCGCGTTGGCCGCGGCGAGCGCCGCCGCGCGCTGCGTGCCGAGCGTGGCCGCGGAGCCGATCGTGCCGTGATGTGCGAGATTCCGTGGCGCATCGTCCGATTTTGCAAAGCCCCCCAGCGCGTCGCGCCACAGTTCGGTCCTCAACAGGGGGTCTTCCGATGCCAGCGCTTCAGGCAGGGCCGCCGCCACGCGTCTCATCGTTTCGAGCGCCTGCGTTGAGACAAGGGCGGTGCATGCGAGCAGGGGTGCTACCACGGCGCCCCAGGTACGTAGGTGGTCTGCAATGGCCTCGTCTTGTACTCCGGCCTCGATGAGGATCCCCTCGTCGGTCATGGGCGCCGACACGATGCGATCGAGGGCGTCTCGAAGCTCCCCGCGTCGGGCGAGAAGGGCGGCCACGGCCGCAAGCACCTTCCCGGCGCCGCCGAGGGACTCCAGCAGCAGACTGAGTTCCTCCCCCCCCTCCGCCAGCGCCGCTCGTACCGCATCCGTGGCCGCCTCCTGCAGGCGCTTGTCGCAGAAGGCACCATCGAGTACGACCGCCCCCGGTGGCGTCTTGGTCTCGACCGGGAACTCGCTCAGCAGGCGGGAACAGAAGCCGTGGAAGGTGTGGATGCTGGCTGCCGGGAACCGATCTCTCACCGTGTCCCAAGCCCGGGCGTGCTTCGCGAACATCGGGGCGCTGGCGAGTCCGGCTGCCGCTGCCTCAATGCCCGCTGCGTGACAGGCCGCCGCCATCTGGTTCACCATGCCGAGGCAACGCTCGCGCATCTCTGTGGCGGCACGCTCGGTGAACGTGAGTACGAGCACGTCGGCGGGTTCGGGAGCGATGCCTTGCTCGACGAGGAGCGCGTGCAACAGTCGCACGTATCGAGCCGACAGGGTGGCCGTCTTTCCCGCCCCCGCGCCGGCCACGACGGAGAGCTCGCGGTCGATGGAAAGCGCCTCGATCTGCTCGGGGCACAGGCCCGGAAACGTGGGCGGATCCTCCGGCCGGGCGCCCAACTGGACTTGGGTGATGGCGCTCATTCGGCATCCTCGTCGTCGGGCGCGACGTCCGCGAATGGCGCCTGCACGTCCGCACTCCCCGAGGCCCGGTTGTGCTCGCCCCGCGCCACATCGACACGACAGATCGAGGTGTAGGGGCAGTACCCACAGCCGGCTAGCTCAGGGGATGCGGTAGTGGGATGGAAGTGTCCGGCCGCCAACCGACGGGCGCTCGCCTCCAGCCAGACGCCCAACTTCTGTCCTTCTTCGCCGTCTGTCAGGAGGCGGCTCCCGGTTTTGGCTCTGAGCTCGTCGAGCAGTGCTTCCGGACCGGCCCACCCGCCTCGCCTCACGTCGTCGGCCGCACGCACGCTGGCAAAGCCCGCCACGACCCGCGGCCGGGCTTCGGTGGCGAGCGCCCTGCCGTACAGTACGCCCTGGACCTTCAGGCCCGCGGGGACCGCTTTCGTGGGGAGCCCGCCCGTCTTGTGGTCGAGCACCATCTGCGCGTCCGCGGCAAAGTCGTCTACACGGTCGGCGCGCCCCCGAAGCCGGAGCGACCCCACCTCCAACTCCACGTCGAGCTCCACTGCCCGCACCCGGGAAGGCGGGGCTTCTGCCTCTGCGGTGAGCCACGCGCGCAGCAGGCCCGCTGGTTGCGCGTCGTTCAGCCCGGCGCACCACTCCTCTTCGAGCAGGCTCCGTTGCACGGCCGGGAGCGCGGCCACGTCGCGATCGGCGGCGAGCTCTGCGCGGGCTGCAGCACTGAGCAGCGCGACGTGGTGCGCCCGCGTTTCTTCGTCGGTGGCCTGCAGGGAAGGGATGCCCTCGATCATCGCGGTACGGAAAAAGTGCTGGAGTACCCGGTGCAGGAGCCGCCCTCGCGCGGCGGCCGGGAGATCGAGTGAAAACTCCTCTTCGGTGCGGAGCTGAAGGATGGAACCGTAGAGGTAGCGGGCGGGGCACGCGAGGTAGGTTTCATAGGCGGTGACCGCCAGCTGCGAACCGTCGTGCGGTAGGTTGGTGACGCCGTCCCACGCGCCGAATGAGGTGCTCGTTCGCGCGAGGAACGCCTCGCTACGGCGTTCCAGATCGCCGCGGAGCAGGGGCAGCCAAGGCGCTGAGGGGGTGCGCGCCGCTTCCCGCGCCCACGCCGCTTCGCCGTAGCGACCCTCTGGAACCCGACGGGTCTTCACTTGCCCCTTCAGGGACGCCGCTCCGACCTGAACCGCGAGCAGCTCATCGAGCACGGGGGAGGCGCGGACGAGTTTTCCCTCTCGCTGCCGGGGCCACGAGAGCGTGAGGCCGCCGTTGGTGGTGGCAAGGCTGTTTCGGAGGGCCGAGCCGAGGAGGTAGCGGGCCTGCGCCATTGCCGGCGCGCGCCCGAGCGCATCGCGCCCGCGGCTGTCGAACAGCCAGTCGTTGGACGTCTTGCCAGGAAAATCATCAGCCAGCAGCCCCCCGATGAAAAGGTGCGGGGGGTGGATGCCACGCAGCTCCAGCATGCCGACCACGGCCACGGCCCCTTCGAGGCTCGTGCGCCCGCCGAGCGTGACGCCGTCGAGCGAACGGAGCCAGAGGGCCGTCAGCGCCTGACCATCGAGGGCGAGCTGCGCCGCGCGCGC
>CANKOI010000111.1 GCA_947484175.1 Deltaproteobacteria bacterium | reverse complement strand
GAGAAGACCTTCGGCTGGCTGAAGACCTACGGCGGCCTGCGCCGCACGCGGTTCAAGGGCAGGAGGAAGACCGAGCAGTCGTTCCTGCTCGGGTTCACAAGCCTCAACCTCCTCCGCATCGCCAAGATGATCGGATAGATGTCGGATAAGTCTGGTATAAGGCTGTGAATACAGCCTTTCTGGCCTTCGAGCGCGCCAGACGCGCCGTACGCCCGCCCCCTCCAACTTAGGCAGACGGGTTCAAGCAGGGAAAGTCGCTCGGGTGAGCCCGTTTTTCAGCGGCCTGCTAAAGCGACCGGCCGACCGGGGGACAGACCCAGCGCGCGGTCACAAATCGAAGTCCACCGACCCCGCCGCGTCGGCAAACCGTGCGCACACCCGAACGCGGGCCGCTCCCGCGGGCGGCGTCCAGTCCACGGAGAAGGACTGCTCGGGCCCCGCCGTGGTGGTCACGAACAAGCTCGCCCAGGGGGACCCGTTGCTGAGGAGCGCACGCCCTTGCGCGTCGCGTGCGTAGGCTTCCACCCCGAGCCCGCTCCACCCGGCCGCGTCGGGGTTCACCACGCTCAGGGCGGCGCGCCCGCTCACCCGCACCATCGCAGCGGGGGCAACCCACCGGCTGCATCCCACGGAGCTGCCGCGGATGTCGAGGCGGAGGGAGAAGCCGCTGCTTTCCGCGCCGCCTAGGGCGGAAACCGCGGCGGGAGCGGCGGCGTAGACGGGCGCCGCGGGGAGGGCGGCCCGAGGCGGCGGTGCCGGAGCGACGACCGGGGGGGGCGGAGCAGCAACCGGACGCGCGAGCACGGGGGGCGGGGGCGCCACCGCCGCCTCCTGCGCCGCCGCCACCGCCGCCACCGCCGCCACCGGTACCACGGGCGCGCCGCCATCGAGCTTCGACACGACGTGGATCTTGTCGATCTCCACGCTCCCTGTGGAAAGCACGAAGCGGAAGCAGAACTCGCCCTGGGTCGCGCCGGTTGGCACGGTGAGCCGCTGGTCCACGTCCTGCCAGCCCATCGGCTCGCGCACGTTCCGAATCATCACATACTGGCCTACCAGACCGCCCATGCCGTCGCGCGCCCGGAGCTCCACGTTCATGCCCATCCACGAGGCGTTTCCAGCGGTGATTTCGGGTACACGCACGCGTGCCCGGAAAAACGCCTGTGGGCCGAGAGGCATGGGCTGGGTGCAGACCAGCGCGTCGCCGGGCTGCTTCACCTCGAGGCGGATGCCGTCGACTCCCTCGCCTAACGGGCCAAAGGTGGCGGCCGCCGAGGCGCCCGGCGGCAGGATGAACGCCATTCCCTCGGGCGCTCCACCGAGCCCGCCTGCCCCCTCCAGTCCCAGTTCCTTGAGCGTGCCGTTGAACTCTCCGGCTACGGCGGCACCCGCCAACCAGACGAGGAGGGCGCCGCTCACTTGCCGTGCCCGTCGTCGTCGTTCTTGATCGCCTCACACGGCTCGTCGGCGTCGAGGTACCCGAGGGCCTTCAGCATCTCGCACTGCTCCGGGCTCACCGCGTCGGCCTTGCCCTGCCCGTACGTTTTGCCGATGGCCTGGGCGGCGGCGAAACGCTGGTCCATCCCGGCCTTGATGCGCGCCATGTCGGCGGGGCGGCTCGCGCAGAGGTTGGTGCGCTCCAAGGGGTCGGCCTTCAGGTCGAAGAGCTTGCACGGCCCGTCGCCGAGGATGAGCTTGAGGCGAGTGGAGGGCTCGATGGCCGCCCGGTGACCGGCGTACTCGCTGTAGAGCACGTCGGTGTGGCCCGCGCCTCCTCCCATCGCGCCCACCATGCTTTTCCCCTGCCACACGCGGCCCTTCGGGAGCTTGAACAGCTCCGCGAGGGTGGGCGGAATGTCGATGGACTGGGCGTCTGCGGCCATGCGCCCCGGCTTGACTCCCGGGCCCCGCATCACCATCGGAATGCGGATGTTCTCTTGGTAGAGGTGGCCGTGGAACACGTTCTGGTGTTCGCCGAAGGCCTCGCCGTGGTCGGCCGTCACCAGCACCAGGGTGTTCTTGGTGACGCCAGCCGCCTCCAGCTCCCCCCACAAGCGGCCGAATTGGGTGTCCCAGTACTCCACCTCGGCGTCGTAGAGCGCCAGCTCGTGTTCCCAGTCGGCGGCGGTCACGGTGCCGGCCTTGAAGGCGGCCTCCAGCTGCACGTGAGCGCCGTCCATCGAGCCAGTGTAGCTGCCCTTGTACTTGCTGTACCAGGGTTCGGGGGCCTTGTAGGGCGAGTGCGGGTCCATGTAGTGGAGGTACGCGTAGAAGGGCTTTCCGGCCGTGTGGGCGGCCTTGATTCCCGGAATTGCGGCGTCGTTGAGGTCGCGCGCCGAGTGGCCCCAGGCCTGATCCTTGCCGCCCACGATCTCGAACTTGTCGAAGCCTTGCGAGTAGCCGTGGCTCGTGCTGATTACCGTGCTTTTGATCCACGCGAGGGTGCTGTAGCCGCGGCCCTTGAAGCTCTCGGCGAGGGTGTCGTGTGCGTCGCTGATCGTATCGGTGGCGAGCTTCTCGCCCTGCTTGAAGTTCAGCGCGCGGTGGGCCTGCGGGTCTACCCCGGTGAATAGGCTGGCCACGCTCGGCACGGTCCACGCGTTCTGGGAGATGGTGTTCTCCCACACCACACCGCCCTTGGCAAAACGGTCGAAGTTGGGGGTGGTGGGGCGCTTCTGGTAGCCGTAGGTGCCCATTTTGTCGGCCCGCAGCGTGTCGACGAGGATTACGATCACGTTGGAGGGCGCCGCCGCCGCAGCGGCGGGCTTCGGCGCGCGGGTACAGCCCCACGCCACCGCGCTCAGCGACAGCAGTCCGAGGGCGAGGGCAGGCGCGCGCAGCATGAAGGCTCTCCTACGGTCTGAGCGTCGCGACCGTACCCGGCCCGACCCCCGGGGGCAACGAACCCGCGCGGATGCCCGGCGCATCCCCGAGCGGCGCGCGATCTATTTGTAATCGGCGGCGTTGAGGCCCAGCGCCTTCATCCGCGTGAACAGCGTTCGTCGCGTGATTCCTGCTGCGGCGGCGGTTTGGATGAGGTGGCCCCGATTCCGATTCAGCAGCTTGTCGAGGTAGGCCCGCTCTACTTGGAGAACGATCCGCTCGGTGAGCTGGGGCAGCGTGGCGCCGTCGTCGATGAACAGACCGGCAGCATCTTCGGTAGGCCGGCCGCGAACCGTCAGCTCGGCGGGCAAGTCCTGGGCGCGCAGCTCGCGTCCGGCGCACTGGATCACCCACCGCTCGCACAGCGCCCGCAACTGCCGCACGTTCCCGGGCCAGCGGTAGCGGAGGATGATCTCCATGGCCTCGGGCGTGACGGTGGGCGGCTCGAGCTCGTACTCCTTCGCGGCGTCCATCAAAAAATGGCGGGTGAGGATGGGGATGTCTTCCGGGCGTTCGCGCAGCGGCGGCAGCGTGATCGGAAACACGTTCAGGCGGTAGAACAGGTCTTCCCGAAAGCGCCCATCGTGAACGGCGTTTTCGAGGTCCACGTTGGTGGCCGCGATGATCCGCACGTCTACGCTCACCTGCTCCGTGCCCCCCACGCGCCGGAAGCGGAACTCTTCGAGCACCCGCAGGAGGTTCACCTGGACGTTCAGCGAGGTGTCGCCGAGCTCGTCGAGAAAGAGGGAGCCTCCGTCGGCCATCTCGAACACGCCCGCGCGTCGGCCCACGGCGCCCGTGAAGCCCCCCTTTTCGTGCCCGAACAGCTCACTCTCCAGCAGGCTCTCCGTGAAGGCGCCGCAGTTCACCGAGATCAGGTTCTTCGCGCGGCGGCGCGACCGGTCGTGGATGGCGCGGGCGACCAGCTCCTTGCCCGTTCCGGTTTCTCCGCGCACCAGCACGGTGGCGTCGGTACCGGCCACCTTCCGGATGGCGTCGAACACCGTCACCATGCGGGGGCTGAGCGACAGGAGCTGAGTAAAACCCCACTTGTCGCCGGCCTCGCGCTGCGCCTCGTGCAGCTGGCGCCGGGTGCGTGCGTGGGTGAGGGCGCGGACGACCTTCTCGGAGAGCAGGCCCGGCGAGATCGGGCGGCCGAGGTAGTCCGTGGCGCCGGCCCGGATGGCGAGTACGGCGCCCTCGGCGGTGGCGTTGGCGGCCACCAGCACCACGGGCGTAGATGGCGCGCGGTGGCGGATCGCTTCGAACAGCCGCAGACCGGGCAGATCGGGAGTGTCCAGCGCGGCCACCACGACGTCGGGGCGCAGGTCGCCCAAGATGGTGAGCCCCGCCTGAGCCGACCCGCAGACCGTGACTTGCCGGTCGTCGGAATTCAGCGCGAACTCGTAGGCGCGGGTTTCGCTGTTGCTGGCGTCGATCACCAGCACCTGCTCGCGGGCGCGTGGCGGCGGAGCTTGGCGGGGGGGGAGCGCCACGCGGGGGCCCTAATGCCCGGAGCCGGTGTCGCACAGTTTCTTGACGGACCGCGGTGCAGAAGCGGTGGGTAGCGGGCATAGTAGGCCGGACGGAGTTCCCCATGCTGTTGCTTCTGGTTTCCGGCGCGCTCGCTGCTACGCTCGAGGCGTGGACCTACGACGACTTCCCGGAAGACGGCAGCGAGGTGGGCGGTTCCGGCCAGTGGGAGTACGGGTACGACAACGATCCTTGGGGCGGCTACCTCTACAACGAAGGCCAGGACGACGAGTCGGTGTGGGTGTTTCCCTACACCGACTCGGGCGACGACGGCACCACTTGGAGCGAAGGGGGCACTCGCGACAACTACCTTGTGCACGAAGCGGTGAAGGTCTCGCAGGGAACCTTCACGGTGGAGACGTATGTGACCGACAACGACGCGTGGGGCGTGGTGTTCGGCCACGGCGAGAGCTCGCGGTACCTGTTTCTGGTGTGTGGCCTTGATGGGGACAACGGGGACGGGACCGACTGCCCCTACGAGAACATGGAAGTGCCGGGCTCCGCGCTCTTGAAGATTTCGGGGCGGCAGGCCGAGGTGGTCGCCGATGGCTCCAGCGCCGGGCTGTACCAGGAGCTGGGGACGGTGGCGGTGTCGATGAACGACGGCAAGCTCACCGTTGAGTATGGCGACACGACGATCGAGACGACGGTGGGTGAGCAGTTCAGGCTGAACGGAGTCGGATTCTTCGCCTACAATCAGGGGCTGTATGAAGACAACGGCCAGCGCGACGACAACGCCACGTGGTTCCGGCGCCCCGTGCTTTCGTGGCACGACGACGACAACGACGGAGTGCCCGACGACACGGACAACTGCGAGACGACCTCGAACGCCGATCAGGCGGATGCGGACGGCGACGGCGTCGGCACCGCTTGCGACAACGACGAACCCTCCGACACGGGCAACGGCGACGGCGACGGCGACGGCAACGGCGGCCCGAACGGCGACGGAAGTGGGCTCACCGCCCCGGGCGACTGCGGCTGTTCGAGTTCTCCCCGTTCCGGCGCCGGCTTCGCGCTCGCCTTCGCCGCGCTCGGGGCCGTGCGCCGCCGCCGCCCGGCTTAGGTACGGCGCGCGATGCGCTGGCGTGAACTCCGAATCGTCGCCTTCGACACCGAGACCACCGGGCTCTTCCCGGAGGAGGGGCAACGGGTCATCGAGTTCGCTGGCGTCGAGTTGCGGCTGGGGCCCGACGGCAGCGTGGTCGAAGTGGTGCGGCACGAGTGGCTGTTCAATCCCGGGGCGCCCATCCCGCGCGACGTGACCGAGGTGAACCACATCCGCGACGAAGACGTGGCGGATCAGCCGGAGTTCGGCGTTCGCGCACGCGAGATTCACGCGCTGCTGGAAGGCTCCGTGATCGTCGCGCACAACCTTCCCTTCGACCAGCGTTTTCTCAGCGCCGAGTTCGCCCGAGTGCAGTTGCGCTGGCCCGTGACGGCCGCCGAGGTCGACACCGCCGACCTCTCGCGGCTCTTCCATCGCGAGGCCCGCTCTCACCGCCTCGGGGAGCTGTGCTCGCGCCTCGACGTGCCGCTCCTCGAGGCGCACCGAGCCGGCAACGACGCCGAGGCGTGCGGCCGCTGCTTTCTGGCCATGGCCGCACGTTTCGATGCGCCCGCTGAGCTGGAGGGCCTGGGCGACTGGGGCGAGGCGATCGTCGACCCCCCGGCGACGGGCCACATCGCACGCGACGGAGCGGGCGAACTGGTATTCCTCGACGGTCCCAGCGTGGGGCAGCCGGTGGCCGCCCACCCCGACACCCTCGCGTGGATGGCCATGGCGAAGGAGCGCCGCGAGGGTCGCTGGGACTGGCGATACCCCGATCCGCTGCGTCGCTGGGCGGCCCGATGGCTCCGCGTGCGGGCGTCGGGGCGGTTTCCGCAGCACATGAAGGGTTTCGGTCCGCTCGACTGGGGGATCGACCTCCCGCTCGGCGTGCAGGGGTGATGCTGCTCGCCGTCACCCTGGCGCTGGCCGGCCCCGCGGAGGATCGGGCCCTCATCGGGCAGCTCGACCGCGAGGTGATCGCCCTGCGCCAGCGCATCGAACACATGGAGGGGCAGCTCCGCACCTGCACGGTGGACAAGAGCCTGTCCTCCGCCTTCGTGGAGCTTCGTGCCGTACTGGAGGGGCGCCCGGCGGTGGTCGGTCGTGAGGGTTCTGCCGTGACGGTGACCGTGCTCCACAGCGAGCTGTTCGGTGCCGGAGCCGCGTCGGTGCGGGAGGAGGCCGACCCGCTGTTGGATCTGCTCGCCACCGCCATCAAGATGCACCCCGAGCTCCGCGTCACCGTGGCCGTCTACAACGACTCCGCCATGGTCCCGTCGTCGTTGCGGAAGACCGTCCCTTCGGTCTGGGAGCTCACTGCGCTCCGCGCCTCCCTCGTTGTGCGCACGCTCGTCGAACGGTTTTCTGTGCCGCCCGCTTCGCTCACGGCAGCGGGCCGCGGGGTCCAGTCGCCCCCCACAGGTGCTTCCGCCGACGAACTCTCCGCCGAGAGCCGCCGTGTTGTCTTCATCCTCGAATCTGGAGCCTCCCCATGAACCGCCCCGCGCTGATCCTTGCCACCCTCCTCCTCGGCGCGTGCGACGCCTCCCTCGACGACAGCGCCGCCGGGTCTGAAGCCTGTGGCGACCCGGACGGCGGCGGTACGGACACCGGCAACATTCCCAACGTGGCCGGCTCGTGGACCTCCACGTTCCCGCTGTACTGGGACGACAATTGCACGGCCACCGGGTTCGATGAAACCACCGAGACCTGGGTGGGCAGCTTCACCATCGAGGGCGCCTACCCCAACTACCGCGCCGCGTTCAACAACCTCCCCGACGACGCCTTCGAGCTGGCCCTCGACGCACGCGGCGGCCTCACGATGACCGGTCAGCTGGAGCGGGAGCCGGGCACGCTGTACGCGCAGTTCGGCGGCCTCGTCTACCGCGACACCACCGACCGCGACGGCATCGACGGTAGCGCGTTCTTCGGCCTCGACGTCTCCCCGGCGGACCAGCAGATCGACTGCTACGCGCGGGCGAGCTGGAGCGCGAACAAGTCGGGGCTGTAGGGGGTCGCTACATCGCCGCCGAGGTGATGTTCCACGTGATGGTGTCGTTCGGTACACGGCCCAGCACCGTGCGGTCGAACCCGGCGGTGGCGGTGTTCCAAACGTAGCGCCGCAGCTCCCGCTGCTCGTCGGCGGCCACGTAGAGCTCCAGCTTGCCGTCACCATCGAGGTCGGTGGCCCAGGACGCATGCTCAAAGCCGCTGCTGTCGGTGGCGAAGTTGCTGCTCGCCCACGACCCGTCGGGGCTCTGCGTCAACAGCCAGAGGCCCGTCTTCATCGCGGCGGCAACGAGGTCGGTCTTGCCGTCCTGGTTGAAGTCGCCGGGGATGAGGAAGCGCGTTTGCCGGTCGGCGATGGTGGCCACGACAGTGTGCTCCGCTTTGTCGCCCTTGAAGCGGTACTGCCGGATTTCGACGGGGTTCTTGATCGTGGCCTTGCCGTCGACCAGCTCGGTGTGGGCCTCCACCACCGAGAAGAACTCCGCGCCGCCGCCGCCGTCTACATCGGCGCAGAGGATTTCTTTGGCGTGGCTCGCGGCGAAGTCGTCCAGCACCGTCTCGTTCCATTGGCCCTCGACGAAGCGGTACATCACCACCTGCCCGGGCTGGCTCTTTCCGCTCGACTGGTTGCGGGCGGAGGGGGTGGCAAAGAACTCCTTTTTGCCGTCGCCGTCTACGTCGCAGACCTCCACCTCATGCACGAAGGTGTCGGCCTGCTTGCGCAGCTCGGTGGCCTCCCACACGCCGGCGGCGTTCTTCGACACGATGCCGAGCACGCCGGAGTCGTGGGTGGCCATCACGAAGTCGTCCTGCCCGTCGCCCGTGACGTCGCCGATCTCGAGGTCGCGGATGCGTTGGTACTTGCCCTCCCACTTGGGGTTCCACAGCGTTTCGGAGGCCCACACCCCGTCTTTGCGGGTCCAGTGCTTGAGGAAGGCGCCTTCGGCGCCCGCCGAGTAGAGCCCGCCCTTGCCGTCGGGCATCACCTTGTGGAACACGTTGCTATCGGGGTCTTCGAGGGTGGAGCTCGTGAAGCTGTCGCCCTCTTTCCGCCAGAACGTGAGCAGCGCGGGGCCCGGCTTCGGCTTGCCCTCGGCATCCTTCACGAACTGAGCCGAAGCCATCAGCAGCGTGGGCGCGGGGCCCGCGGGCGCGGCGGGTTTCGCTTCTGCGGCCGCGAGCTTAGGCGGCTGGGCGGCCTCGCCGCCGTCGCATCCGAGGAACAAGAGGGCGGCGAAGGCGAGGGGGGTCGGGGTCACGGGGGCTCCTTGCTGCCGCGGGGCTAACCTGCACCTTGGCTCGCGGAGGGGCTATGGTGGGGGGGATGCTTTTCGTTGCACTCTTCGCCTGCGTGGAGTCCTCGAAGCCCGCCGGCGACACGGAGGATTCGGCGGGAAGCGCCGTCGCGGACAGCGGCGGTGTCAGCGGCGACACCGCATACGCCTGCCCTGAGCTGGGGGCGGGCGGCGCCTCCGACGAGAGTCCTCCGGTGATCATCGGCGGCGGGCTGGCGGGACTCGCGGCGGCCATCGACCTCGGCGCCGCCCTGCTGTTGGAGTCGACCGCTGCATTGGGCGGGCGGGCGGCGGTGGCGGGAAGCCGTCGATGGCGCTTCGTCCAGACCGACATTCAGGCCAACCTGGGCGAGGAGAGCAGCGCCGACACGACCTTTGCCGACTGGGAACGGATGACGGGAGGGCCCGGGAACCCCAGTACGCTCACGATGCTCGAGGAGAGCGCGGCGGTGAAGGGGCGGCTGGAGGCGCTGGGGCTCACGTTCGACTCGCCGGGGCGCGACTTCGTGACGGGCCGCCGCGAGCTGTTCCGCACGCTTGAGGACGGCCCCACGATCGGCGCCCGGTTCGCTGCGGCGCTGCCGGAAGGGGTCACCGTTCTCCTTGGGGTGGCGGCCGAAGGCCTCGTGTTCGACGAGAAGGGTGTCGCGGGCGTGGACACGACGGAGGGGGTGGTGGAGACTCGGCGGGTGCTGATCGCCAGCGGCGGCTTCGCGGGGCGCGCCGACCTGATTGCCGAGGTGACCGCCTGGCCCATCGACAGCCTCGTTCTCGTCGACCACCCCGAAGAGGGCTGGGCGTTCGACACGGCCCGTTCCCTCTGCCTCGGCACCGCCTCGCACTCCGCCATCGGCGCGATGTCCGGCCGCATCGGGGGGCTGGCGGATGGCACAGCCGGTAGCTTCGCGCTGGAGCCGCCCGTGATCTGGGTGAACGCCGCAGGGGAGCGATTCGCGCCGGAGGGCATCACCGGGAGCGTGCAGTCGGAGACGATGTGGGCCGCCAACCACCCAGCGCACGTGATCACCACCTCGGAAGGGGTCCGCGCCGCCGCCCCTGAGGGCGCTGCCGACCGCTTCGTGGAGGCCCTGCGCTGCTACGACGACCTTGCTGCCCTCGCGCTCGCCGAGGGAATTGCGCTGGCTGGGCTGGAAGGCACACTCGCCGAAGTGGAGCGTTACCGCAACGGGGAGACCGACCCGTTCGGTCGAGACTCCGCCCTGTTTCCCGACCTGAGCGGCACGCCGTGTGTGGCCGAGCCGGGGAGGGTGCCGCAGAAGACCTACGGTGGGCTGCAGGTGGACACCGAGGGGCGGGCGCTGAACGCCGAGGGCGAGGTGGTGCCGGGCCTGTGGGTCGCCGGCGAGTCCGCGGGGATGGGTTCGCCGGGGATCGGGGGGCAGTACGGCTTCGACGGCAGCCTCACCGCGGTAGTGTGGAGCGGTTGGCGGGCCGCAGCCTCCATGCGCGCACCGTAGGCCCCGCCGGTGTGGTTCGCCCTCGTTGCTGCTGCGCTCGCGCAGGCGCCGCTTTCGGAAGTCGAACTCGTGCCGCCTCGGCTCGTGGCGCCGCTGGAGGTGGCCTGGCCGCTCACGGTCGAGCCGACCGAAGGCCCTCAGACGGTCACCTTCGACCTCCTCGTGGGCACCGACGGAGCGGTGCTGGAGGCCGAACTGATCGAGGGGCGGTCGCCGTTCGCGGAGGCGGCGCGGGCCGCCGTGCTGGGCACCCGGCTGGAACCGGCGCGGGAGGCGGGGGAGGCGGTGTCGGTGCGCGTGCCGCTCACGGTAACGATCACGCCCCCGCCGCTCTCGCTCGAAGGGAACGTGCGCCTCGGGGGCGGCGGCGCTCCGCCGGTGGCCGGGGCGAGGGTGTGGGTGGGCGAGCTGTGCGACACCACCGACGAGGCCGGGTCGTTCTCGTTCTTCGGGCTGGCTGTTGGGTCGTCGTTCGTCCGCGTCGAGTCCGACGGGCTGCGCGTTGAGCCACTGGCTGTGGTTGTCGCGGCTGGGGAGGTGGTGACGGTCCAGCTGTGGGCGGTGCCCGAGGTCGTCGACGTGGGAATCCTCGGGCTGTACCGCAGCCCGGCGGTCGACGTACAGCGGCGCACTCTGGACGCCGCCTTCTTGAGGGCGATGCCGGGCACCCTCGGCGATCCGCTTCGCGCCGTGGCGAACCTCCCCGGCACCCAACGCTCCCCGCTGGATACCGGCTGGCTCCTCGTTCGCGGTGCCGATCCGCTGCACACCACCGTGTCGATCGACGGGGTGCGGGTGCCGCTGGTCTACCACGTCGGCGGCTACACCAGCGTGATCCACCCGGCCTTCGTGGACGCGGTAGCGTTCGTTCCCGGCGGCGGCGGGGCGCGGTACGGGCGCGGCCTCGCGGGGATGGTGGACGTGGAGACGCGCGCCCCTTCGCCGATGCCGGAGGTGCGCGGGGGCGCCAACCTTGTCTTCGCCGGAGCCTTCGCGGAGGTGCCCACTCCGGTCGGCTCCTTCGCGCTCGCCGCCCGCCGCAGCTACCTCGACGCGGTGCTCGCCCCGCTGTTGCCGGAGTCGGCGGCGGGGAGCATTCCGACCTTCTGGGACTGGCAGGCGCGCGCTGCGTTCGAAGGGGGCACGCGCCTGTTCGGTCTTGGCTTCAGCGACGCGCTGCATGTGGCCGCCGACGATGGCTCCGCGGCGCTCCTCGAGTTGGGCACCCAACGGCTCCACGTCGCCCACTCCGTTCCGGTCGGGTCGCGGGAGCTCAAGCTGGCCCCGTTCCTCGCGTGGGAGCACCTGCGGTTCGAGGTGGAGGACTGGGGGCGCGAGAGCCGGAGGGATCACGTGGGCGGCGGGCTGCGCGCGGAGGTGCCGGATCCGGGCACGGGGAGCTTCAACGGCGGCGGCGGGCTCGATGCCGAGGCCTTTTGGGCGAGCGTGCGTGCCGACGAGGTGCAGCGCACCGCCACCGTCGTGATGCCCGATCTCTGGGGCGAGGCGCGCTTCGGGAGGGTGAGTACGGCCGTGGTGGGCCTTCGCGCCGACACTCTCTTCGTGGAAGGGCAGCCCGCTCGTTTGGCGCCGGGCCCACGCTTCGCCGGACACTGGCAGATCGCGCCTCGTGCGGCTCTGGATGTGGAGCTGGGCGGTCACCACCAGCCGCCCCCGTGGGAGGTGCTGCTCGTGCTGCCCGACGCCGCTTCGCTGGAGCTGGACGAGGCGTGGGAGGGGAGCGTGCGCGGCGAGCTGGGAAAGGGGCCATGGGAGCTGGGGCTGGAGGGGTTCGGGCGGTACTCGCCTCGCCTCACGGGTTTTGAGGCGGACGGATCGCTGGGGCAGGGGGAAGGGGTGGCCTGGGGGGTGGAGGCGTCGGCGTCGGTGCGGCTGGGGCGGTTCGAAGGGCTGGCGCGGGTGGGGGGAGGCGAGAGCGGTAGGCGCGATGAACCGGAGGAGGCCTGGCATCCCGCCCTCTACGACCAGCGGTTCACGGCAGGGGTGGTGGGTACCGTGGCGCTGCCGAAGTTGTGGTCGGTGGCGGGGCGATTCCGGGCGGCGGATGGCTACTGGCTTGAGG
>CANKOI010000110.1 GCA_947484175.1 Deltaproteobacteria bacterium | reverse complement strand
TGCCGCGGCCACCATCGGCTACTTCTGGTTTCGCTCTCGCGGCGCCCCCCCCGCGCTGGCCCTTCCTCCGGGCGTGGCCCGCGTGAACGAACGGGGCCTCTTCGGTCCGGGCACGCCCGCGGCTTGTGGCGTGCCCTCCGCGTGGTCGCTGTCGACCGAGGCCCGCGAAGAGTGTGTGGCCGGGTTGCTCGGCGCGCTCGCCCATGGCCGGCGCGTGCTCGTCGTGGTGGCCGATGGCGAGGCCGTGCCGTCTGTGGCCGGCGGCCCCGTGCACCGCATCGCGCCCTCCTCGACCGACGCGGTGCTCGATGCCGCCGATGAGCTCCTGGGGAGCGACAGCGGTGGGGTAGTGCTGTGGCTCGCGGGCTTGCCCGAGGGGGCGGACCTCGCAGCGTTCGTGGCGGAGCTCCCCCGCGGGGTCGGGCTCATCGCGGCGGGCGGCGGCGGCGAGGCAACGTGGCCCGCAGCGGCGCTTGCCTTCGACGGAGCGTGGAGCGTGGAGAGCGGCGGCCAGCGTGTGGCGCTGCGGCTCGGGCCCACGGGCTTCAGCGAGGCGTGACGGGCTCGCCGTAGTCGGCCACGCCGCGGGCACCTAGCTTCACGTCGATGGCTTCGAGCAGGCCGGGCTCCGCGAACGCGAGTACGAGCAGCGCAGCGAGGCGGGTTCCGCGGATTCGCTGGTCGGGACCGTGGCCCAGAACGTCGGCTGCCCAGAGGCCGCCGATGTTCAGCTGCGGCTCGTTTGACGGGGGTGCCGAGACCCGAAGTGCGCCGAAATCGGAGCCGTTCCACGGCGTGCCGAGCCAGTCGGTGTAGGCGCCGGGTGCGACGAGCGCCCCCATGCGGTGTTGGAGGAAAAAACGGGCGTCCGCGAGGCGCTCCTGACGCTCGGCGGGCAGCGTGCGCGCCCAGGACTCCGCGGCGGTGAGCTGGGCCGTGAGGGCGCGCCAGGTTTCGGCGCGGGGGTCGGCGAAGGGCGCGCGCGCGGCGGACAGCCGCGCGCCGAGCTCGGCGAGCTCGGCTTCGCTGGGCGCGGGGGGCGCCGCGAAGCGGTCGGCGATGGCCTGAAGCGTAGGCACCAGCGCCGCCTCCGCGGCCCGCGCGGCTTCGCCGCGGGCCGCGGCCGCTGCGGCATCGGCGCGGGCCGTGACGGCGAGGCTGCGCAGCGCCGCGAGCTCCGGCTCGGTGAAGGCGACGCTGCCGAGCCAGATGAGCATCCTGGCCCGCTGGCCCACACTGCGCGCCGGCTCGCCCTGCTCCCCTTCGTAGAGCTGCTGGTACAGGGGCGCTGCTTGGGCCTCGGCAACCGGAGCCACGGGAGCGGCGGGGCCCGCGCCGGAAAGGTCCACCCGGCAGCCCAAGAGGGCCAGGAACAGTGCGCCGAACCCTCCCACGCGCGTTACCTCGTCGCATCCATGCTAACACGGCGTTCGGGGCCTTCTCACCGACGAGAGCTGCTGCTCGCGGTGGGGCTCTACGTGGCGCTGGCGTTGGCGATCTGCGCCCCGGCCCTCGCCGACCCCACCCGCTATGCGCTGGGGCACCCCGAGAACGACGTCTGGAACCACGTGTGGGGCTACGGGTGGACGGCGGCGGAGCTGGGGAGGGGCGAGCTGCCCATTCACGCAGCGGACGTCGGCTGGCCCGCGGGCGGAAGCCTGTGGTTCATCGACACCTTCAATGCGGTGCTCACCCTGCCCGTGCAGTGGCTGGGGGGACCCACGCTCGCCTACAACACCGCCATCTTTTTGAACCTCGTCCTCGCGGGGGTCGGCGCGTGGGCGCTGGCGCTCGATGTGAGCCGGTCGCGGGCGGGGGCGCTGGTCGCGGGAGTGGCGTATGTCTCGGCGCCTCACCTGCTCGGCCAGCTCTACAACGGCATCTCCGAAACCCTGGCGGTGGGATGGCTGCCGCTGGTGGTGCTGGCGGTCCGTCGGTTGTTCGCGGCGCCGAACGTGGGGCGGGGGGTGGTGGCGGGGGCGCTCCTCGGGGTGACCGCACTGGCAAATTGGTACTACGGGCTCTTCGCGGGCCTCGTGATCCTCGGCCTCCTCGTTCGACTTGGTCTGCGCGGGCTGCAGGGTGGGCGGCGGGGCAAACTTCCGTCGCTGCGGCTCCTCGGCGGCGCCGGCCTCGTCGCGTCGCTCACCGCCGCAGGGATCGTTGCCGGCCCCTTTGCGGCATTCGCGCACACCATGAACGCGCCGGACGCCCTCGTCACCCGAAATCCCGCTTTCGTGTGGGCCACGCTCGTGATGCACAACATGACGGACGTCGAGACGTTCGTGCACCCCGGGCGCTTCTACAGTCCCGACTTCTTCGCCCAATCTGGTGAGCGCCTGATCGTGGTGGTCTACCTCGGGTTTGCCCTCCTCGTGCCGGCGCTGGCCGTGGTGTTCACCGCCGCCCGTCGAGAAGCGGAGCCTTGGCTCCTGTGTTTCCTGTCGTTCTTCCTGCTCTCGCTTGGCCCGTTTCTCTACGTCGGGGGCGCGTACGTCCAGGCGCAGGAGGGTTGGATTCCACTGCCATTTCTGGCGCTCTACCAGTGGTTTCCGATGTTCTCGCGCATCTCCCACGCCTATCGCTTCGTGGTGGGCGCGACGTTGGCGCTCTCGGTGCTCCTCGCGTTCGCCGTGCGGGAGGCCCCGCGGTGGGGAGTGCCTGCCGGCGTGGCCGCTGCGTGGATCGGGCTCGCCCGGCTCGCTGAGTCTTTCTTCGTGTCGCCAGCGGTGTGGCCGCTGCCCGTGGCCGACCTCCACGTGTCCCCGCTGGTCGCTGAGCTCCGCGGTGGGGCCGTCCTCGATCTGCCGATCTCCATGCCGGTCCTTGCGCGCTCCCGACTTCTGGCCGGCCAACTGGCGCATGGGCAGCCGGTGCCGTTCGGCCTCAACGACCCTGTTCCCCTCGCGCTGCATGAGAACCACTACACGAATTTTCTGGTGGAGCTGGAGCGCCGGACGGTGAGCGGCCTGCCCGCCGACTTGCCGCTACTCGACCTCGCTGTGGGTGCTGTGGGCCTCCGTCGGCTCGGTCTCCGCTGGGTGGTCGTGCACCGCGAGGATTACCACCCCGACCAACTGCGGCGGGTCCAGGAGTTCCTTCGCCTCACCGCGCGGTCGGTGGCCGAAGATGGTGTCGTGAGCGTGTATGAGCTTCCGGGCGGCGACTAAGGCGGGTGAGGCTCGGTCTCGCTCGGGTCCGAATCCTCCAGCCCCGCGAGCGTCTCCAGCACGGAGAGAAGTGCTGCGTCGCCCTCGGGGTCGACATCGTCGGTGAGTCGGCGCGCCAGAGCAACGTCGCCGACATCGAGGGCGGCTTGGCCGGCCGCGCCGGCGAGGCGTGCGCTTTTGGGGCAATGTGCGTCCACGACGAGCTGGGCCCCCCGCGCCGCGAGCGCCGTGTAGCCTGCGTTGAGCGCGAGCGTCACCGCCGGCAGGCAAGCCGCGTGGTAGGGCGCGGGCCCCTCTAAGGCGGCCTGGTAGCGCTTTATGGCCTCCTCGGTGCGGCCCTCCTTCACGAGCACGGCGGCGAGGGAATGGCTCGTATAGGGCGAAGGGCTGTCTCGGTGGGCGGCCTCCCAGAGCGTGAGGTCCGACCGCCACGCGGGCAGCCGCTCGTGGAGCAGCAGCGTCCAGCCGGCGAGCACGGGTGCCAGCGCCCACAGCACGGCGCGGCGCTCAGGGAGCGCGCTGGCAACGGTGATCGCGAGGCCGGCCAGCGGCAGGTAGAGGTAGCGTTCACCTACCTGCCCGCGCACGGCGATGGCGAGGATCGCTGGGGAGAGCGCCGCCGCCGCGAGCAGCAGGCCAGCGCACGCAAGTAGACCACCGCGGCGGGCGCAGGCCAGCAGCAGCCCGACTAGCGCCGCGAGGAGCACGTACTGGCCCGCGCTCTCGCGGAGGTAGGTGAGGAAGGTACCCACCGTGAGCGGGTGGGGCACCAGCAGGAGGCTCGCGTAGTGGGCCGCCAGCCGAGGCGCTTCGTGGGCAAGGATGGCCAGTTGGCCCCCGCTGGGTAGCGAAGCGTCGGGGATTTCTGCGGCGGCCCGGAGGGACCACCACGCGCCCAGCGCAAGCAGACAGCTGGCGTAACGGGGGGCGCTCCCCAGCCGCCGGAAGCGCGCAAGGTCGAGCAGGCCGAGCGCGAACGGAGTGAGCACGGCACTCTCCTTCGAGAGCAGCCCCAGTAGAGTCAACGCCGCGCCTGCCACCAGACGGCCAACACCCACCTCCCGGGGGAGCAGCACCAGAACGGCCGCCAACACAAAACTTGTGGCCATGAGGTCGTTCCGCGCGGCCACCCAAGCCACGGCTTCGGACTGCACGGGGTGCATCGCAAAGAGCGCGGCGCCCGCTAAGGCAGCGGTCGGGGGCAGGAGCTGGCGCAGGAGCGCGAGGAGGAGGCCCACCGCGAGGAGGTGCCAAGCCACCGAGTGGAGGTGATGCGCCATCGGGGAGAGCCCGAACAGAGCGCGGTCGAGCATCAGGTCGAGCACTAAGAGCGGCCGGAAGTAGCCGCTGAAGTGGTCCACCCCCGAGGTCTTCCACAGGTCGGTCCGGAAGGCGTCGAGCCAGCGGTCCGGGTGCGCCGTCAGCGTGTTCTGGACGACGAGCGCTACGTCGTCGAAGACGAAGCCGGCTAGCGCGAGGGCGCTGTAGGTGCCGAGCAGGCACGCCGCCAGCACGCCCGTGGCGGCACGGAGCTCACGCCCCACCGCTCAGCCGCGCGCCGCGACGAAATGGATGCGCAGGCTGACCTCATCCTTGATCAGATTGTCCGGCTTCCCGGGGTAGATCACCCCGAAGTCGGCGCGGTTGATCGAGAGTTCGGCCCGTGCTGACACTTCGGTGGCCGTGACCTCGACCGTGACCGGGAAGCTGATCTCCCGCGACACCCCACGGAGGCTGAGGTTTCCCTTGACCGTGTGGGTGCCTCCGCTGGCACCTCCGACGGTCACCAACGTGCTGGTGAAGCTCGCTTCGGGGAATTCTGTCGCCGAGAAGAAATCGGGTGTGAGCAGGTGCTGGGTGAGCTTTTCGCTGTCGGTCGTCACCGAGCCGGTCCGAACCCGAGCCGTGACGTTCACGAAGTTCTCGCCCTCGAGCCCCAGCTCCCCGTCGAAGTCTCCGAAGTTCAGCTCGTGGCTGCCGACCACCTTGGCACCGGTAGCGACCACACTCGAACGGGCTTTGTCGACTGCGAGCCCGGGCGCGCGCGCTGCGGGGGGCGCAACAGTGGGTGGGTGCGCGGCAGCGGGCGCTGCGGTCCCCACCTCGGCGGCGGGTTTGTCGTGCGTGACGTCGGCGCCGCAGGCAAGCAGCGAGAACACTAGACTGAGCATGTTCAGGATCTCCACCCGTGGGCTAATACGCCAGCACCCCTTGGCCCACTTCCGTTACCAGCCGCGCAGCACCCAAATTGCGCCTGCATCGGAAGCGTAGTCGTCGTTGGTCGCAGCGCCGAGCGCCAAGTCTTCGAGGCCGTCGCCGTCGAGGTCGGCACCGCCGGCACCGCCGCTGCCGAAGAGCTCTTCGGCGTGGGTGCCGTAAAGGGTGGCACGTGCGTCGGCGCTCGTCAACGAGGAGCCCCAGCCGCTCGACCACGAGAACACCCACACCACGCCTGCGTTGCTCGCGGCCGTGTCGTCGCCGTCGGCGCCCACCACGATCTCGTCCGCGCCGTCGCCGTCGAGGTCGCTGTCGAGAATCAGGCTGGAGCCGAGGTCGCCGCTGTTGCCGGAGATGTTGTGGTCGGCCTCGTCGTGGTCGTAGGTTCCCGAGAGGGTGCTCCCGCCAAGGAAGAGCCACACCTCTCCTTCGGATTCGCTGGTGAGGCCGAGGTCGAGCTCGCCGTCGCCATCTACGTCGCCGGGGTGGGCGAGGGTGTCTTCTCCGAGGTTCAGGTCGCGGTCGTCACCGCGAATCTCCACACTGGCCGCGTCGTCCACGTAGCTGTCCCAAGCCAGCGAGCTGTTGCCCGCGAGGACGAACACCCCGCCACCGCTCGACTCGCCTTCGTCGTAGTACGGCGCGCCGGCCACTGCGTCGGCGTAGCCGTCGCCATTGACGTCGGCCGAAACGAGGGAGTAGCCGAGGTAGTCGTCTTCCTGGATGCCGTAGATGCGGTCGTCGGCGTCGGAGAGGTCTAGGTCGTCGCTGGCAAAGGCGGCCCCGGAGAAGAAGCTGACGCTGCCGCAATTGTCCTCGCTCGAGGAGCTGTCGTAGTAGGCCCCGACGAGGATGTCGGCCTGCCCGTCGCCGTCTACGTCGCCCAGCGCAGACATCCGCGGGCTGTCGCTGGAGTAGCTGCTCTCTCCCGACACCCGTACATCGTAGTCCGATGCCGCGATCGAGCCGCTGATCGCGGCGCCGCCGTAGAAGAGGTAGCTGCGGCCGTAGCTGTAGTAGTACGAGTACGTACCGCCCATGATGAGGTCGGCGGTGCCGTCGCCATCGACGTCGCCCATCGGGCCGTTGAGCCAGCCGATCTGGTAGTAGTAGCTGTAGTAGCTGCTCTCGCCGGTGATGGCGGCGGTGTCGTAGTTGGTGACCGTGCCGCTCGCGGTGGTTGCCGTGAGGCCGTCGACCACCCAGACGTAGCCGGTGCTCGACACCGGGGCGCCGACCACCAGGTCAACCAGTCCATCCCCGGTCACGTCGGGGCCCATGGTCACCAGTCCGTGATCGCCGATCCGGTTGGAGGCAGCGGCGCCATAGATCACGCCGCCTGCAACATCGCTGATCACGAAGTCATCCACGAGGCCGTTGCAGTCGTCGTCGTTGTTGTTGAGCGTTTCGGCAGTCGGGCCGGTCACGGTCGGGTCGGTGTCGTTGCAGTCGGTGGGGAAGTCTACGCCGTCACCGTCCTGGTCGGAATCGCTATTGCCCAAGCAGTCGCTGTCTACGCCGTCGTACCAGGCGTCGGCGGCACCTGGATAGGTGGTGGCGTTGGTGTCGTCACAATCGTCGCCGCCGTAGTCGGCAGACACGTGGCCGTCGCCGTCCTGATCGTAGTCGTGGTTCCCCGCGCAGTCGGTGTCGACGCCGTCGTACCACACGTCTGCCGCGCCGGGGTTCACCGCCGCGTCGAGGTCGGCGCAGTCGTCGCCGCCGTGATCGGCGCTCGCGTAGCCGTCACCGTCCTGATCGTAGTCGTCGTTGCCGCCGCAGTCGCTGTCCACGCCGTCGTACCAAGCGTCGGTCGCGGAGGGGTTCACGGTTGCGTCGGTGTCGTTGCAATCATCGCCGCCCCACGCGGCGTCGGCGTGGCCGTCGGCGTCCTGATCGTAGTCGTCGTTGCCCGCACAGTCGCTGTCTACGCCGTCGTACCATTCGTCGGCGGCGCCGCCGTAGATGGCCGCGTCCTCGTCGTTGCAGTCTTCACCGCCCGTTCCGGTGCTTCCCATCCCGTCGCCGTCGTTGTCTTCCTGTACCGTCGCACGCACCGGCAGTTCCACATGCCCGCCCGATACCGCGTCGTCGATGAGCACACTCACGTCGTGTACGCCCCAGCTCGTGGGACGCAAGTTGATGGCGTGCGTGCTGGCCTCGCCCGGCGCGGGCGCGGAGGTGTAGCTGTCGAGTGTGTACGCGGTGCTCCAGCCGCCGACGACCTGCACGGTCACTTCCACCGACCCGTCGCCTACGTTGGTGACCGTGAAGCTGCCGCCGGCTTCTTGACCTACGAACAGCACCCCAAGGTCGATCTCCGGCGGTGCGACCGAGATCGCTCCCGACACGACCACGCCGGTGTCGTCGGGGGTGTCCTCGCCCGCGCCGGTCTCTTTGTCGATGACGACGGAGGTGTTCTCGCAAGCGGCGAGGAGCAGGAGCAGCGAGGGGAAGAGAGCGCGCATTTTTAATTGTCTCCACATGCGGCCACGCCGCGGGAATCTAGGTCGAGGAGCCACGGCGCCGCCTCAGCGCAACCGCCCGACGCGCGGGCCACGGCGCCGGCGAGGAGGATCAGCTCCTCTTCACGGCCGCTTCCGCCGGCGCTCAGGAGGCGGTGCGCGCTCTCTAGGGCTTCGGTGTTTCGCCCGGCCTCCGCGTAGAGCTGAACCTGCATCGCGCCGAGCTCGGCGCCGATAGGGTCGGCCAGCGAGGTGAGGGCGAGCCCCGCCTCGAGGGACTGCGCCACGAGCGCCGCATCGGCTCGGGCTTCGCGGAGGGCTTGGGCGCGACCCAGGAGCCCGGCGGCCGATTGGGGCGCGCACGTCACGGAGTCGCCCTGTTGGAGTTGTACAGCGCTTTCGCCCACACAACTGGTCTCCACGATGCCGTGGCGTACCTCTACTCGCGTGCCGAGCGCATCGCGGGTGACGGTGAACCCCGTGCCGACGACTCGAACCTCCGCCTCCCGTGTATTGACCCGCACGTCCAAACCGAGCCCGGGAGTGACCTCGACGTTGAGCGTGCCGCGCTGCCAGTCGATGCGCGGCGCCTGGTCGGAGCCATCCACGTCGCCGGAGCCGCGGTAGGTGAGGTCGACACCGGTGAGTCGCCGACCGGCCCAGACGGAGTCGCTGGCCAGGGGGCCCGCGCCTTCGGGGCTGGTGCCCGGGTCGGCGCCAACACGCAGGGCGACGGCAGCGGAGGCCGCGGCGATCGCGCAGCCCAAGCCCGCCACCAGCCATGGGGAAGGAGTCGTTCGTGGCAACGGCGCCGCCCGCTGCGTGCGCGCCAGCCGGCGGGCGACCCGCTCCGTGGCGGCAGCGGCCGGCTCCGGCAGCTCGCGCAGGAGCGCGAGAGCAGCGGCGTTGGACTCTTCTTCGGAGTGGGTGTCATTCGGGGGCATCATGATGCATCGCCTCCTGGGGTGATGTTGTTCGCACGTGCGAGCTTCAGAAAACGGTCGCGCGCCCGACGGAGCCGGCTCTTCATGGTTCCCAGCGGAATCCCCAGCATCTCGGCCACCTCGGTGTCGGGCCGGTCTTCGAGGAGCGCGAGCACCAGCACTTCCCGGTCTTCTTGGTTGATCCGGTCGAGCAGCGCCTGGACGTTGCGGGTGGTTTCGGAGATCGCGTAGAGCCGCGCGGGCCCATCGGAGGCGTCGGCCACATCGATCACGAAGCCGGGCACCCAACGAGCGACGAACGCTCGGCGACGGTGCCGCGCCAACGTACGGCGGGTGACGCCGAAGATCCATGAGGGGAAACGGTCGGCATGGTAGACGCTCTCGATCCGCCGTGTCACCACCATCATCACGTCGTGCGCTGCATCTTCCGCGTCGACACTCGGGCCGCCGAGCCGTGTGCACCAGCCCACCACGACGGGCAACCATGCGGCCACCAGCCCGTCGAGGGCGGGTCGCTCTCCCCGTACGGCGGCGGCTACGTGTAGCTGCAGGTCGGGAGTCATGTGCATCGAGGGCTCCATGCCCGGAAGGAGGGAAAACGATCGTCTATTGTGCAGATTTTGTGCGACCAAAATGTAACATCGCGCCCACATCCACCACCCAGGGCGAGAGGTCGCGGTCGCCATTTCGTTCGGACAGGAGTTCGACCCGACCGGCGATCCAGGTAGCCCGCACGAACGGCTCCACCTCGACCCACCCTACTGGCGGCGGATTCCAGCCGATCCGCAACGCCGTACGTGGCGCGAGGAAGGGCTCGTGGAGCGGGTTTCCGTCGGCATCCGCGAGTAACATCCAATCGGCACCGATCTCCGCTCCGAGCTCGAGGCCAATGGGGCCGGCCGGCCGCCAAGCGAGCAGTCCAACGGCCGCGACACTCGCAACCGTGGGCCCGACATCGAGATCCGGCAGCCGCGCAGGCAACCCGACAATCACGCTCGCACCGACGGCGAACGGCGGCAGAGTGTGGCTAAGACCCGCGCTCAGCACCGGAAAGGGGAGAGCGTCGGCCCGGATGCCGGCCGAGACTCCGACGCTCCCGCGGAGGTGGCCCGGCGTAGGGGGGGCGAGTTCAGCGGGCGGGGGGGTGGCCGCAGCGATCGTCGCGGCGGCCGGGAGGGGAGCGGGAGCGGGGCGGGGCGCCGGAGCGACTGCCGGAACCGCGGGAGGCCTCGGAGCGGGCGTTGGAGCGGGAGCGGGGAGGGGCGGCGGAGCAGGCGGCGGAGTGGGCGCTGGAGCGAGTGCCGGAGCAGGCGGCGGAGTGGGCGCGGGAGCGGGTGCCGGAGCGGGAGCGGGCGTTGGAGTGGGCGCTGGAGCTGCGGAGGGCACCGGAGCTGGGGCGGGCGCTGGCGCGGCCGGCGGCGCGGGCGTCGGGGCAGGCGCCGCAGCCGGCGCAGACGAAGGGGAGACAGGCGGGCGGGGCCGCGGCGCGGGCCGCGGCGCTGGCGGGGGGGGCGGCACCACCTCGGTCGGAATGGCCAGGGCCGCCGGGGCCGGGGGGGGGGGCGGCGCGGCAGCTTTCGCCGCTCCGACCAGCGGTCGAAGCAGGCTGGCCGACAGGATCGCCACGTCTTCTCGGGCGTTCGGTGCCTTGGGCTCCGGCACGGTGAGCTCCCGCGCTGGCGATCCGGAGCCGCGCACCCTCAGGGTCCACGTGTCGCCGCGGTCCACCACTTCCATCCACGGAGCGGCGCCCCCGCTTCCGCTGGTGAGCCCCGCGAGCGCCAGACATTCCTCCCACTCTTCGATCGGCTGGTCGGGCGGCAGTTGGATGACCAGCGGCGTGGCGCCGAGCGCGGTAGCGAGAGCGAACCACATCACGGACTACCGTAGCCGACCTTCTACGAACGGCACCTCATGACATCGGGCGTGTTGGATCGGACCGTGCCCGAAATAGCCCTGCTCACCGAAGAGCTCGCCGTGGTCGGCCGTGATGGTAATCCAGGTGTTGTCTGGCACTAAGTCGAACAGCTCCTCACAGGCTCGATCGACCCACCGAACGGCATCGACCTGTCGGGCGTGCAGCGCCTTCATCTTCTCCTCGTCGAAGAACTGCGGAGCTTCGGAGGCCTCGATCAGCCCCCCCGCCCGCACATGGTCGTCGAGGTGTTTGAACACTCCGTTCACGCCGGAAATCCGCGGCCACGCGTTTTCTGGTTCGTCCGGTGTGGCGTATGGATAGTGCGTTTCGCCGGTGTTTAGGACGAAAAAGCTAGGCCGCTCCTCGTAGAAGCGCATCTTTCTGAACATGGCGCTCACGTCGTTGTGCTTGGGCATCAGCGCGTAGTCGTCAAAATCGCGGTTGATGGGCGTGGCGGGGTTGAGGACCGGCATCGATACGTACATGTTCGTGCGGTAGCCGAGCTGGCTGCGCAGGTAGCTGGGCAGCCACAGGCCCGGCACCATCTTGCCGAACTCGATGCTCTCCACGTTGAAGCGGTCCCGGAACTTGAGGAAGTCGTCCTTGTAGTATTCCGAGGCATACACGTGTTTCGGCGAGGAGTGGGGGAGGAGCCCGATCAGCAGGTTGTAGTGGCTGGGCGACGTCCACGTGGCGTAGCTCCAACGCTTCTGAACCGGGCCCAGCTTGCTCATCACCTTGGGGCGGGCGCGGACGAAACTGTCGAATCGGCAGCTGTCGAGGATGAGGATCACGTAGTTGCTTGCGCCGTCGGGGGCGTTCGGGCGCGCCGCCGCCGCGGCCGGGACCACGATCGGCCCCGGCGGGCCGGGGGACTCGCCGGGTTGGAGCCGGTGCCGCAGGCGCTGCAGAATGGACATGGCGAGTGGGTATCCGCGGGGCGCGGGGAGGGGAAGGGGCGGCGCGGCCGTTCGTGCGGAAGCGTGATAGCGCTGCGGGCGGAGACGCCATGGCCATCCACCCCACCGCGATCGTCGATGTGCGCGCCGAGCTCGGGGCCGACGTTGAAATCGGCCCGTACGCGGTGATCGAGGGCCCCGTTCGCTTGGGCGATCGCGTTGCGGTGCACGCTCACGGCACGGTTCGAGGCGACACCGTGGTGGGGGCGGACACCAAGATCTTCTCCTTCGCGTGTATCGGCGGCGACCCTCAGGACCTCAAGTACCGGGGAGAGCCGACGCGCCTGATCATCGGCGAGCGCAACTGCTTCCGAGAGAACTCCACGGCCAACCGCGGTTCTGCGGGGGGTAGTGCCGTTACCCGGATCGGCAACGACAACCTGTTCATGGCGTGTACGCACGTGGCGCACGACTGTGTTGTGGGCGACCATTGCGTGTTCGCGAACTCGGTGGCCATCGCGGGGCATGTGCAGGTGCACGATCGTGTCGTACTCGGCGGCCTCGCCGCGGTGCATCAGTTCGGCCGCATCGGCCGATGCGCAATGGTGGGCGGCGGCGGCATGGCCGCGCAGGACGTTCCCCCGTTCACGATCGCACAGGGCGACCGGGCTCGACTCGTGGGCCTCAACGTCGTGGGCCTCCGCCGTGCGGGCTTCTCCCGCGAGGTGATGTCGGCGCTGAAGAACGCCTACCGCGAACTCTTCCAGTCCGGCATGCCGCTTCGTATCGCCGCCGAGCAGGTGCGGGCGTTCTACAACGACGTACCGGAGGTGATCGAGCTGGTCGACTTCCTGGAGAGCAGCCAGCGGGGCATCTGCCGCTCGGTGGGCGCCCCGGATCAGGCGGACGA
>CANKOI010000109.1 GCA_947484175.1 Deltaproteobacteria bacterium | reverse complement strand
CGCTCGCCATTGCGTCGTCGTCAGAGGCGTCGTCGTCCTCGCCGATGAAGTCCCACCCCGTCAGGAGGTTGGCGAATCCATCGAGACCGCCGGGGGTCACGCCGGAGTCCACGACCGCCACGATCACGCCCGTACCGTCGCCCTGCTCACGCACCAGCGGCAGGTTCAGGTCCATCAGGTCGCCCTGAAAGTGGTACCAGGTGTCGTTGGGCTCCGCGAGCGGGCGGTAGCGGGTGAGGGGCTCGACCGACTCCACCCAGGTGTCGTCTTCGAGGGCTTCGCGCAGCTCCGCGAGGGACAGGGAAGAGCGAAGGGCGTAGCTCGACCGCAGGCGCTCGGCGGGACCGTGGGCCAAGCGGGGGGTGGTGCGCAGGGCGGGGCGAACGTGCCCGAGCGGCTCACGCCCGAGATGCGCCATCAGGTCTTCCGAGCCGCCCGCGAACGAACCGTGCTCCACGCGGAGGCCCGCGGAGACACCCGTCCGCAGGCGGACGATGAACTCCCCCTCGATGACGTCGTCTTCCGGCGAGGAAGCCGGCTGCGACATGGGCACCACCTCGAAGAGGGTCTCGCCGCGTGCGGCGGTGCTGATCCCGAGGAGCGGCATCACCAGCGCTGTGGCGAGGAGGGTGCGGGAGGAGGGGGGAAAGGAGGCGGGCGGGCGTCGAAGTGTCACGAGGGTTCCCTAGCACAGTTGAGTACGGTCCTGCGCGGGGAAACGGATCGAAAGTGGGCGGAGCGGCCTTTTCCGCCCCTAGTTCAACGCCCTCACCGCAATCTTCAGCGACGCATCCAAGCGAGCCGGCGGTGGCGCGCTCCGCACCCACACCAAGTAGCGCGCCCCTCGCACCATCGCCCCGCCGGGCCAGCCCGGATGGCGTAGCCCCAGCTCCACCTCTTCCCCAGAGTCGTGGGCCAGGGCAAGCACGACCGCGTCGTGCTCCACGCGCGCCCCACGCAGCACCCAGCCTGCACCGAGCGCAAAGGGGCCTCGTTTTTGCAGGAGTCGCAGGAAGCGGCCCGCCTCGTCTACCAGCCATGCGCGTCCCTCCGGCGTGTCCCACGGTCCCGCGTCCTCCCCACGCTTGGCGCGACTCCCGTTCGCACCGGCGCGATGGGCAGCCTGATGGTCCCCCCCAGCCCGCCGAATCGTGGCCCAGCCGGAGTCCGCACGCCGTTTCAGCTCCTCCAGAGATCGGTCTCGCCTCGCCACGAGCACCTCGGGCGGGAGCAGCAGCGGTGCGGTGCCGGGGCGCAGCTGATAGGCGTTGAAGCTGGGTAGATCGAACGCACGGCTCACCTCGAGGCTCGCTTCGAACTCCGCCTCCGTCTCGTCGCCAAAGCCGAAGATGAGGTCTGTTCGCACGACCACGTCCGGTGCGACCGCCTTCAGCCTTTTCACCGCATCGACCACCGCCGCTGGGTCGTACGTGCGGGACATCGAGCGCAGCACCCGGGCGCTCCCGGACTGAATCGGCAGCCCGAGGTACGCCCAACGACCGCTCGAAAACAACGGCAGCAGCTCGTCGAAGTGCTCAAGGAACAGCGTGGGCTCGAAACTCTCTCCGGCGAGTCGCAGGTCCGAGCCGGCTGCCTCCGTGGCTGCGGAAATCAGGTCCACCACGGAAACACCGAGGTCGGTTCCCCACGCGGAGAGATCGGTGGAGACGAGGAGCTGGTCGGCACGACCGGCCGCCCGCCCGCGAACCATGTCGGCCACGACCTCGGCCGCGGCACGGGACCGCGGTCGGCCGGTGGCTCGCCGGATCGCGCAGAAGGAACAGCTGCCGAGGCAGCCGGTGCTGGCCACGATGTGGAACCAGTCCTTGGCGAAGTCGTTGCCCACGTACTCGTTCCGCAGCGCGGGCTGTACGTCTGCGAAGGGCACCGGGCCGCCGAAAATCTCATCGAGCCCGGACGTGTGCCGAGGGTCGAGCCGTGCGCTCTCCCCCACGCCCGACAGCGCCTCCGTGAGGCGACGCGGCTCGATGCTCACGAGGCACCCGAGTGCCACCACCCGCGCCCCGGCTACGCGTCCTTTCACTTGCTCGATGGTGTCCCACGTGATCTGCGCCTGGGACGCATCGCTGCCGCAGGTGTTGATCACGTGTACGTCGGCATCCTCGGCCTTCTCCACCAGCACAAAACCATTCGCTATGAGGTAGTCGTGCACCTGCGAGGATACGGCGCCGGCGAACGGGCAACAGCGGAACGCCTGATGAAGGGCCACACGGGTGCCGGGGAGAACGCGCATCGATTGAGTGGCTAACTCCCCTCTGCGGTGCTGCGACTCAAGGGCGCGGGCGGTCTACCAGAAGCGCGCCAGTCATGCGGTACTCCCGCACCTCCGCCCATTCCCATTGTCCGCCGCGTCCCAGAGTCCACGAGGGCACGACACACATCCCCACACGCAGATCCCGGAGCCGGTCATCACCCAAGCATGCAAAAAGTGCATCAGGAGGGTAGAGCAGCAGAGGGATAGAGTCCACGAAAACCCTCGCTCCGAGCTTCTCATGAGTCGACCCGCCGCGCGACCCCGGACCGACGCGACGTTGTGGGCTGAGATGCGCACGCCTTGGAGCGACGCATGGCTCTGACGCCCTGGCTGCTGCTAGTGTGCGCGCTCCCTCTGCCGGCATGCGGAGTCTACGACCGCCCCGAAGCGACGCCGAAGGATACCGGAGGGCCGGAGACCGGCACCGTGGATTCCGGCAACCTGCACACCGCCGACACGAATGCCGACAGCGATACCGGTGGTGCAGACCCCGGCCCCGACACCGCCGCCCCCGGGGACCTCGACGGCGATGGCTACGACACGGCGACCGACTGCGACGACACCCGCGCGGACGTACACCCCGGGGCCGCAAAGCTCTGCGATTGGGTGGACCACGATTGCGATGGCGAACTGGACTGTGACGAGGCTGCGGCTTGGGCGGCCGTGACCCAGCCGTTCCGCTCGCCGGCGGAACAGTTGCAGTCGGCGGGCGACCTAGACGGCGACGGCGTGGACGAGATTCAGGTGGGCTACTCCGATGGATGGCGGGGTCGGTTCGCGGCGGTCTTCTCGCTCGCCTCGCTGCCGACAGGAAGTTCCACCACGGCATCTTGGCTCGAGGGCGATGCGTACTTGATACCCATCGGCGACGTGGATGGGGACGGCCACGCGGACCTTTCGATCCGCTCCTACGACGGATACACCGATTTCGACGACTCGTGGTTCATTTGGTTCTCCGACGGGATTCTCGACGGCAGCAACCTTGGCGAGGCCGACTGCGAGTTGGAGGTGGTCGGAGACGAGTTTGGCTGGCCAGCTGGGCTGTGGGGCGGTGGAGTGGACGGTGACGGCCTGTTGGACCTGATCCACTCTGGCGCTGAGGATTGCGCGTACTTCGTAGGTGTGGTTTCCGGCAGCGAGCTGACGAACCCGGGTGTCGCGGTAGATATCGACACCCTCACGGCGCTGGGGCATTGCCCTTGGGCGTACGCGGTCGGGGCCGCCAAGGCCGGCGACGCCGACGGGGACGGGCTGGGGGATATCGTGTTGACCTGTCGGCCGGACCACGACGGCACGCGGCAGGTGGTCGCGCTCGTCAGCGGACCGCTGACGGCCACCAGCTTCACAGATGCGGACGCATGGTGGCGACTCGAGGTGTCGGACGAGGAGTACATTGTGTCCCCACTGCCCGCTGCGGGAGGGGTTGGCGGCAGCGCAGTCCTCTTCGTTTCCTACGCCAAATCGGCCGACGCAACCAGCGGCGATATGACCGGGCCGACGCACCACACGGTCTTCACCAACCTTTCTGACGCCGGTACCTTTGCCCCCACGGATGCAAGCTGGGTGGCAAGGGCTGACATCTGGGCCACCCATTCACTCTTCGTCCCCGACGTCACCGGCGACGGCGCGACGGACCTAATGCTCTGGAACCCGTACTACAGACCCATGACCATCTGGTCCGGGGCCGAATTCCTTCCCTGAACCATTCCGCGCATCTGGTAAGCCGCTAACTCCCCTCTGCGGGCGAGAGGAGCCGCTCCTCGGCGGGCAGCCACCCGCGGCGGCTGGCAATCCGGTGGAGGGGGTGCAGGCCAAGAAACACGGCCGCGAGGAAGGGGATCAGCGATACATTTCCGACGATTACGCGGATACCTACGGCGTCTTCCACGGTGTATCGGAACGCGATGAAGGCGTAGGCTGCCGCGGTGAAGACGTGAAACAGCACGATCATCGCGAGCAGCACGCGCATCATTCCGTTGAGTCGGCCGCGGCCGTCGGGCCCCCAGCTCTCGAGGAGCTGGGGTTGCAGCGCGAGCAACTGTTCGGTGAGGGGGCCGGGCCCCTTCACCATGAGCCACGCAAACCAGCCGCCGAACGCGGCGTTGGTGATCGAGGCCTCCCAACTGAAGAACCGGGGACTGGCCAGCGAGATGTCGAGGATGCCGAGGCCGATGGTGGTCGTGGCGGTGAGCTTGAACAAGAAGGTGAGGGGCTCCTTCCGCCAGAACCGCCACGCCACTTCGGCCATGGAGAACACCGCACAGGCGACGATCGCGGGCTTCAGACCGAGCGTCCAGTCAAAGGCGTAGAACACCACGAGGGGGCCGAGGCTGCTGAGTACGCCTCCGACGATCGAGCCTCTGCCAACGGGGTTCATCGGGCAGGACCGGAGGCCGCCACGAGTCGCGCAACGAGGTCGCTGCCCGCTCCGAGCCACATTCCCTGGGCGAAGAGGGTGGCGTCGGCGGGAGAGAGGGCGGCGCGGGTGCGGTGCCACAGCTCGGCGAGGGTGGCGCGGTGGCCTTCGAAGGAGCGGGCGCTGTCGAGGTGGCCGTGGGTGTAGGCGGCCCGCAGCGCGGGAAAACGTTTCTCGTGGAAGATGCCGCCCACTTGCAGGAGGGTGCCATCTACGTCGCACAGGGCGTCGCCGCAGAGGGGGGCCGGGTCGGCGCCGGGGTAGCGGTTGAACAGGCGCAGATCGGGGTTGCGGGCGTGGTCGGTGAGTACGCCGGCAAGGCCGCGCAGGTAGGACTGGGCCTGGTCGGAGCTGAACCGCATGCCGGTGGCGTAGTTGAGCTGGAGGGAGGGGGCGCCGAGCGCCACGGCGTCGGCAACGCGGTTTGGCAGCTCACCCGCTGCGGCCGGCGGCACGGTAACGTTCAGGAACCACCGCACTCCGCTCGCACGCAGGGCCGCAACGGCGGCCGCCCACTCCGCGTCGGCGGCCGGCTGGTCGAGGAGGTGCGGGCGGCGGAACCGGTTGCCGGTGGGCGCGCCGTCGAGGGAGAGCTGCACGGTGACGTCGTGCTCCACGAGGGCGGCCAGCCGCGTGGTGTCGAAGCCGAGGCCGTTCGTGGTGAGCTGAAGGGCCAGCTCGCGGCGGGCGCGCTGGGGGTGACGGCGTGCGTAGGCCATCGTCTCGGCGAGCACCTCCCAGCGCCGAGTGGGTTCTCCGCCGAAGAACTGGAGGCTCAGGCGCGGCTTCGGGCTCGTCATCAACAGGTCCACCGCGCGACGGGCCGTGGCGGCGGTCATGGTGCCCCGGGGAGGGGTGCCGGTGGAGGCGGACTCCAACGTGGCGGGGTGTTCGATGGTCCCATCCTCTTCGGTCAGCGCCACAAAACAGTAGCTGCACCGCAGCTCGCAGCTGCGCGTGAGCATCAGCATGAGTCGGTCAGTAGAGGCGTTGTCGCCAGTCTGGCTGGAATCCGCGGCCAACATCTGAGTGAGGCGGCGCTGAATCTGGGGCTCGGTGGGGAGGGTCACGGCCGCGGGCATTCGGCGCGAAACCACTTGAGGAAGTCGGTGAGGATCGCGGCCACGCCGAGGTTGTTGGCGGTCACGTCGCGGGGGTAGCTCCAGTCGAGCAGCTCCTGGTTCGAGGGCGCGTCCATCCAGTAGCGGTCGAAGTTGTGGAGGTCGTCGAGGTGGCCGCGGCGGAAGTGCTGCTTGTTCTCGGTTTCGTGGAGGAAGGCGTTGCCGGCGTACACGGTGCCATCCCAGTCCACGGTGATCTCGCCGTTCAGCCGCATCGGCATCGGCGCGTGCTCCGCGTTCACCAGGACGATGTCGGGGTTTTCGAGGAGGAAGCCGGCGAGGAGGTGGAGCTCGCTGGCGAGCAGCGCTTTGTGCTCCTTCGACCATCGCTTGCCGAGTGCGGGGTTCACTTGGATGCGGCGGAAGCCCAGCCCTGCGATGTGCCGGTAGTTCGCCGAGAGCTGGCCCGCCGTTTCGGGGTGAACGACCATGATCACGTCGTAGGCGAGCCCGCTTCCCTCGATGGCCCGGGCGCGGGGCGCGATGCCGTTCTCGTAGCTGTCGACGCCGGCCTTTGCGCCGGGGCGAAAGCGCAGCTGGGTGGCTCGGTCGCCGTCGAGCGAAAGTTCCAGCTTCACGGGATGGCGAGCCAACCACGCCAGCTTCTCCTCGTCGAGCGACCAGCCGTTCGACGAGAGCACGAAGTCGAGGCGTTTGCCGCGCCGCCGCGCCTGCTCGCCGCCCCACGCGATCGCGTGTTGCACGAGCCCCCACTCCAAGAGGGCCTCGCCGCCGAAGAACTGGAGGGTGAGGGCGTCGCGTTCGCTGGAGCAGAGGAGGTCGATGGCCCGCGAGAGCGTGGGCTCCGCCATCACCCGGCCGTCCTGCTTGGGGATGTAGCAGTAGTTGCAGCGCAGCTCGCATTGCCACGTGGGGATGACCACCAGCCGCGTGACGCCGCCCTGAGCGTACCGCTGGAACGCCGGCAGCCAGCTTCGAGTGGAGCCCAGGCGCTGGTCGCAGCGCGAGCGCAGCGTGGCCTCCTTGCCGCGCAGCGCCGTGCGGAGCGCCGGACTGAAGGCTGGGCGGCTGGCATCGGAGCTGGCGTGCTCTACGTGGTCGACACGCCGGGCGAGGTCGAGCAACTCGAAGAGGCGGCGGCGCTCGCGGTCGTCGGTGAGGCGGGCGGCGAACTCGGTCTCGGGGTCGGCGGATTCCGCCCACGAGGCGCGGAGGCGCTGGCCAAGGCGGGTGAACGTGCCGGCGTAGCGGTGTTCGTCGGAGAACACGGCGGCGTCGACGAAATCGCGCACCTGCGGATCGGCCGGCTCGTCGTGATCGACGAGCGGGTAGTCGTACTCGGGGAAGCCCGGCTGGTGCAGGTTTCCGCGCACCACGAACGCGGCCTCGTCGCCCTGCTGCATCCGACGACGCCACGATGCGCTCGTCGCGTAGCTCACGAGCCGGGGAACGACCGGGAAGCGCACGTGGAAGTGCACGGGGAAGAGGGTTTTTTGGCGCACGATTTCGTCGAGAACGGCGACCACATCGCCGAACGTGGTGTCTCGATTCGCAAGGATGAAGTAGGCGTCGTGGTGGATGCGCCGCCGCGCCAGATCGGCCACGATCGTGCGCACGTGCTCCCGCTTGTAGCCCTTGCCCAGCCGCACCAGTTCGGTGTCGCTGAACGTCTCCACGCCGATCTGCAGGTAGCTCGACCACTTACGCGTTCGATGGTCGGCCACGAAGTCGGCTTCGGGCAGCGGCCGGTCGGCGTCGTCGAAGCACTCCGGGCGGAAGGCATCGAGCAGCTCTGCGTCGGGCTCCGCCAGCAGCCGCCCCCCCTCGCGGCGGCACAGGTCGGCGATCGACACCTGCACGGAAGCGAGCCGGAACGGCGTTGCCGGGAGCAAGCGCAGGAAGTCGAGCGTGCGCTGCCGGTCACAAGCGAAGTCGTCGTCGCTGAAGTGTACGCGGCGAGCGGTACGCGGGATGTCGGGACCGAACAGCGTGTGGAGGTGCGCCTCGTACGCACCCAGCAGGGCAACGAGGTTGGCGGCGCTGCGGGACTGGTAGCGCTCCCGGCCGAGGATCGAACAGAAAACGCAGCGGTGCACACACCCGCGACTCGACGCGATCTCGATGCCGGTCTTGAAGTGGTGGGCGGCGAGGAAGCGCAGGTCGAGGGCCACGGCATCGAGGTCGGGCACTTCCACCACGGCCGCGGCGTTGCAGACGAGCAGGCGGTGGCCGGCGGTATCCCGCACGTAGAGGCCATCGAGTTGCAGGAGGCCGGCCACCTGAGCGGGGTCGAGCGGGGTGTCGATGTTCGCGCCGGCCCCGAGCAGGTCCACAAGGTGGGGAAGAAACACCTCGCCGGCGCCGCGACACACGAACGACACATCCGGGAGGTGGGCGGCCACCGCATCCGGTGCAAGGGTCGGCAACACGCCCCCCACGGCCACGTGGGCGCGGTAGCCGAGCTCCCGCAGCGCCCGCACCAGCGATACAACACCCTCCCAGTAGCCCTCGAGGAGGGTGATACATACGAGCTCGATCGGGCCGGTATCAACGGCCTGTTTCAATGTGTCGAGGCCCGAGACAGGGCGGTCGGTGCCCACGATGGCCATCTTCACATTCGCCAGCAGCACTTCGGTGGGGCGGCCCGCCAGCGACGAGATCATGTGCAACACTCCCTGACTCAGCTCGCCGTCGTTGTGAGGCATCTCGGCGTTCATCAGCGACTCGAAGAACAGCACGCGCCGTGCTGGGGGGCGAGCGGGCGAGGCAGGGCGCGGGGTGGGGGTGACTTCGCCTTCGCACACACGGGAGAGGGGGGCGGCCCCCTGTTCGACGGCAGCGTGGGCGTCCCGCAGTCGTGCCGCCCAGGGGCGCGCCCCCGTGTCGACAACCTCGATCCGACCGGAGATTCCCTGGTGCCGCACGGCGAGGGAGCCGTTGTCGGCTCGCTGGAAGGTCCAGCCTCGGTCGGGAGGGCGCATTTCTACGGTGACGTATCGCGGCGGGCCGCGTAGAGAGCGGGGATGCCCGCTCCCCTCCACGAGCTCCATTTCGGCACCCGCTTTCAGCGGGCGCTGCCTGTCGACCCCGACGTGAGCCCGTGGGCGAGGGAAGTGCGCGGGGCGGGGTGGTCGCGGGCCGCGCCCACACCGGTGCGGGCGCCGCGGCTCCTCGCGTGGTCTGACGAGGTGGGGGCGCTGCTCGGCGCCGAGCGGCCCGAGGCGACGGGCCCGGGCGTGGAGGTGCTTGCAGGCAACCGGGTGCCGGCAGGCATGGAGCCTTTCGCCGCCTGCTACGGGGGCCACCAGTTCGGCCAATGGGCTGGCCAGCTCGGGGACGGCCGGGCCATCGGGCTGGGAGACGTGACCGGACCCGGTGGCACGTTCGAAGTGCAGCTTAAGGGGGCGGGGCCCACCCCCTACTCTCGCCGGGCGGATGGACGGGCGGTGCTCCGCTCCTCGGTGCGAGAGTTCCTATGCTCGGAGGCGATGTTTCACCTCGGGGTACCCACGACCCGCGCGCTCGCGCTGGTGCTCACCGGCGAGCCAGTGATGCGGGACATGTTCTACGATGGCAACGCCGCCCCCGAGCCCGGCGCCATCGTTACCCGCGTGGCGCCGAGCTTCGTGCGGTTCGGCAACTTCGAGCTGCCCGCCTCCCGCGGCGATGTGCCGCTCCTCCAAGCGCTGGCGAACCACGTGATCGGCGCGCATCACCCCGAGGTCGGCAAGGCCGACGCCGACGGCGTCTTGCAGTTCTTCCGGCTCCTCTCCGAGCGCACGGCGCGGTTGATGGCGCGTTGGATGGCGCTGGGCTTCGTGCACGGCGTGATGAACACCGACAACCTCTCGGTGCTCGGCCTCACCATCGACTACGGCCCCTACGGCTGGCTCGACGTTTTCGACCCCGACTTCACGCCGAACACCACCGACTACCAGGAGGGTCGGTACCGTTGGCGGCAGCAGGCCGCGATCGGGCACTGGAACCTGCTTCGGCTCGCCCGGGCGCTCACGCCGCTGGTGGGCAGCGCAGCGCCCCTCGAAGCCATCGTGGCCGAGTACCCGGCGCTGCACGGCGCCGCATGGCGCAAGGAGCTCTCCGCCAAGCTCGGGTTCACGATCCAACCCAGCGACGACGCGCTCGTCATGGAGATGTTCGGCGCGCTGGGTGCGGCGGAGACGGACTGGAGCCTGTTCTTCCGCGGGTTGGCGAACGTGCCCCGGACCGGCGATCCGCTTCCTGCATTGGCCGAGGCCTTCTACGCGCCTCCCAACGCCGAACTGTGCCGCCGCTGGGGCGCCTGGCTGGCGTCGTGGCGCCTACGCACCGCCGCCGAGGCCGAGGCCCCCCGGCGCGAACGCATGAACGCGGCCAACCCGCTGTTCCTGCCCCGCAACTGGGTGGTGCAGGAGTGCATCGAGGCCACGGAGGGGGGCGATGACGGCGCTGTGGAGCGACTGCTTGCCGTGCTGCGCCACCCTTTCGATGAGCAGCCCGACTCGGCGCGGCTCGCGGGGCGCCGACCGGACTGGGCTCGCAACAAGCCGGGCTGTTCGGCGCTGTCGTGTAGTTCGTAGGGGGGGGGGCCGCAAACCGCCCCTGCCTACCCCGCACTCAAGCTGCCGGGCCCAGCGGTTTGCCCCACTCCGCCACTTCGCCCAGCTCCACGACCCTCCCCACCCGAATGTCCGCCACCACCGTGATTCGGGGTGTCGCTCCGGGGTTGCTGCCGCTGTGCAGCGCTCGGATGTCGAGGAGCCGTGCGGTGTGCAGTTCCCAGCCGGCTTCGCCCCCCTCCGGCAAGTGCACCGGGATGTGCACGCGCACCTCCTCGTCGTGGCGGTGGTCGCGGTGCGGTGCGAGCGTGGCGCCGGGCGCGAGGCGGAGCAGGCCGAAGACCCCGACGATAGCGCCGTAGTCGGCGAGGAAGGCGCCAGCGGACGGGCACGCGGCGAGGTTGCGTGCGGGCTCAGCGCCGCCGAACTCGTGCGACCACGGGCCCGCCGAGAACAGGAGCGCGCTCCAGCCACCCGCGTACATCGTCGCCGCAGGCATGGGCACCCATGCCTCTTCGGGCAGGAGCGCCGCCTCCGAGAAGATGCGGCTGGCGAGGGCTTCGAGGGCCGCCACGCCCGGTACGTCGTGGGGGGAGAGCATCGTGGGGCAGCGTAGCCTGATGGGCGGGCGGGGGGCTCGGCGTGCCGCGCGGCGCGACCGAAGTCGTAGGGTGGCGGCTCACCCATCGACTTCGGTCGCACTCCCCGTCAACGGCACGCCGTCGGTCGTCGATGGCCGCGCCGAGCCCCGATGTCGGCTTCTTCAGGACGCGGCACGGCGGAACTCTCCGATCCACCGAGCGGTCGCGCTGGCGCGATCCACGCGAGCGCGGAGCGACAGCCGGAGCGTGTCGGCGATCAGGGAGCGATCGACCTCGTCAGCGGCGGCCACCAGCTCTGGATCCACGGCCCCGACCCAATCCCGCACCGAGGCGTAGGTGGGATGGTTGGGGAACGGGGGTGCGGGCATCCCGCAAGATAACGAGCTCTTTATCTGGGGTCGAGGCGTTGCGTCAGCCCTGTGCGCCGCGTGACGTGGAGGCCGACATCGGGGGCCATCCCGCCTTCGGCGTCACGCCCGCCGATGGCGCCGCGGTGCCGCGCCATGCACGCCCGACGAGTTGCCGGGCCCACGGCACCGCCCCGGTCACAGACTCGTTCGCAGGAGAGGGGAGCAAGCAGAGGGTGAAGGGAGTGTACGCCGCCAACCTGTTCGAGGCCGCCGTAGCCGGCAAGATCACCTCCTGGGAAATCCCGGTCGCCTACCAGAGCGGCGAATCCGAGCGCTACATCATCCTCTATGCGTGGCGCGAGGGCGACACGCACGGCCGGTACGAACAAATCTGGTCGTGGCCCGTCACCACGCTGGACACCGGTCTGGCTGCCCGCGATGCTCGGCGACACCTTCCCGATCAGCGGGGCCGGGTATACACTAACCGGAGGATCGGCCCCCATGCCCGACAAGGACACCGTCGCCGCCGACCTCATCAACTGGCACTTCAAGGTCGAGCCCGGCCTCGTAACGGTGTACCGGGTGACCAATGACAACGAGGCCGACCCCAAGGAGCCGATCAAGCTCATCGAGATCAACGCCCAAACCGTCGCGACGGGCAGCTTCGAGGCCTACGGGTTCGCGCCCACTCGCGACGTGCCGTTCCCCACGCTCATCGCGGAGGTCACGCCCGACGAGTTCGCCGAGTTGCGCCGGAACGGGAAGATCCCGCGAGGCTGGGACATCGCGGGGGCTAAGCAGTACTTTCCGTCTGCGGCGTAGCGATGCCAACGCGGGAGGAGTGGGCGGTGGCCTACCATCGCCAAGCTCGTTCGGATTGGAGCATGTTCGTGGGCTTCAGGGGCGCGATGACGTGCCCGCGTGCCATTCGCTCCACTTCTTGCAGATGGCCACGGAGCAGCTGGCGAAGGCGTACCGCTTCCGCGACACCTCGGCCGACGTCGCAGCGCTTCTGACGAGCCATGTTGGCTTCCCAAGGTTCCTGAACGCGCAGCTCGCCCCCGCGGTTGATCGTGAGTCGGTACCAGGGAACACCGAGTACCCCTGGGAGCGCGGCGAGGGCGTGGTGGCGCCCATCGACCACCGGTTCCCCGAGGTGGCGCTCCTCCGGCATCCGCGTGGCCGCATGTTCCTGAACTTCATCCGGCGGGCCTTCGACGAGTTCCCAGCGGCCTGATCGGCAGGGACGCTGAAGCGTTCCCGCCTCTTGGTGGTCTCCGCTCGCACCGCCTACCCGGTCGAACTCGTGCCGCCGCGTGCGCTGGTGCGAGGCGTATAGAACAAGTGGGAGAGTTTCGTTTTGCGTAACGGTGACGATCCCCCAATCGGCGGAGAAAGTGAGGGTCAAGTTTGGGTTCGGCCACGAGGCAGCCCGATCCTGACCGGCGGCAGATCAGACGGGCACGATGTCCGCGTGCGTTCCGGTTGCGGCCACGAGCGCGGCGAGGTCGCCCGGG
>CANKOI010000108.1 GCA_947484175.1 Deltaproteobacteria bacterium | reverse complement strand
GCCTGCTTGTCAGACCCGCCGCTGCTGTACCGCTCCGAGAAGGACTTGGGGCGAGAGTCTTCCGCCGCAGCCTCAGCCTCGGCCGCCGCCGCAACCTTGCCACCCCCCCCGAAACTGAACGCGGCCAGCTCGGCCTCGAGGTCCTCGTCGCTGGGCTCCTCGTCTTCTTCTTCGTCGTCCACGGGCGCGGACTTCTTGCGAGCCGCCGCGGCCTTCGCCGCCGCCCGCTCTTCTTCTTCCTCGGCCGCAGCTGCCGCCGCGGCCTCCGCCGCCGCTCTCGCCTTCGCCTGCGCCGCGGCCTTCGCCTTGGCCTCGGCCTCGGCCTTCGCGCGCTGCAGCGCGGCTTCAGCGGCGGCCCGCGCCCTCGCCTCCGCGTCGGCCTTGGCCCGCGCCTCCGCCTTCAGCTTCGCCTCGGCTTCAGCCCGCTTTCGCGAGGCTTCCGCTGCTGCGTCCTCGTCCTCGTCCTCTTCTTCGTCGGCGTCTTCGAGCTTGCCCTTCTTCACCTCGGGCGTGAACTTCGTCTTGCCCTTCACGTCGTTGCCCTTGTCAAACGCGAAGTCCTCCTCCTCGCCGAAAGCCTCTTCTCCGGGTCCGGACTCGGCTTCCACCGCCGCGGAGCCACCCTGACCGAGGAGCTCCTTCGCCATCCTCGGGGCGGCGCCCGCGAGCGAGGCCACGTCGGAAGCGATGTCATAGGACTTCTTGCGGACGATCGCGTTTTTGCCAGCGTCGTAGATCACTAGATTGATCTTGAGCCCCGCCCCGCCGGTAGAAACGCTTCCGGCCACGACGGCCTGCGCATCGTTCTCCCGCGCGATGGCTCCGAGGCACTTGGCGGAGGTGAGGCAGGAGGCGTTGAGCGAGCCCGGTGCAGGAATGTCGCTCACGGAGTCGAAGGCGCCCGAAAAGTCCAGCTCGCTGCTGATCAGACTGGTGAGGTTGTTGCTGACTTTGCTGTCGACACCGCTGGCGACGATGGGCAGCACTACGGCGTTGCCCTCGGCCCACGCGGCACCCGGGAACGCGAGCAGGAGCAACAGCGGAAGGACACGGGGGGAAGGGCGCATTGGACCTCAGTGCGGCGACCGGCGAGTTTGCCATGAAAAGCCCCTGCTGTCGAGGACGGGCCGTGGTCAGGGTTCGTCGCCGACGGTGGCCCGGGCGACGCCACAGCGGTAGGTCAACCCCGCGTGACCGCGTTGCCTTCCCGTTTTGAACTCGTTCGCGACCGCGTGGCCTTCGCCTGCGCGGGTGCGGGAGCCTTCGGATTTTTCGACGCGGCCCGCGCCCTCGTGCAAGGCCGACTCGACCTCCAGCCGCTCACAGCGGCTGCCGTTTTGCTCTCGGGAACCGCGATGGCGGCTGCCTGCGGCCTGCTGCCCGGCTTGTTGTTGGCGCCGCTTCCCGTGCGCCCCCTCGGTCGGTCGCGCTGGGGCGCCTTCCTGAGCGGCACGGCCACGGTGCTGCTCGCCCACCTGTTCGTCGTGCTGTTCACCGACCCGCCGCCGTTCCAGCCGCTGCCCCCCCTTCACGGCAGCCCGCTGGCGTTCTTCGGGGTCGTGGTCGTGGTGGGCGGGGTCGCGCTCGGCCTGTACCAGCTGGTTCGCGGGGCGGGGAATGTCGCGTCGGCGTCGCTGGCGCTGGCGGCGCTCGGCGGCGGCTGGGTGACGACCTCCGCCGGCGCGCTCCCGCCGGCCCTGAGCCCTCCAGCACCCGACGCGCCCCCTGTGCTCCTCGTCACACTCGATACGATCCGCGCCGACCGGATCGGGGCGTGGGGCAACCCCACCGTGGATACCCGGCACCTTGATCGCCTCGCCGCAGAGGGGGTGCAGTTCAAGAACACCTCGGCGGTCGCGGCGGTGACCGGCCCCAGCCACGCGGCCATGCTTACGGGCACGGGGCCGTGGGACAACGGGGTGCTCCTCAACGGCATCCCGGTGCCGGAAGACCGCCCAATGCTCGCCGAGCGCCTCCACGAAGCGGGCTGGAGCACCGGCGCGTTCGTGAGCGCCTACGTCTTAGAGGGCGACCTCGGATTCAACCGCGGCTTCTCGGTGTACGACGACGACTTCGGGCTCCTGCCCGGCTTCCGCGACCTCCTGCTGCCGCGGGTGGTCGACATGACCCACCGGTTCGTCAACCCCGACTGGGTGCTGGAGCGCCGTGGTGCCGACACGGTCGACCATGCGCTGGAATGGATCGAGGCGCAGCCCGGGCCGTGGTTCGCCTGGGTGCACCTCTTCGACCCGCACGGTCCCTACACGCCGCCCCCACCGTGGGACACCGCGTACTACTCGGGCGACCCGCGCGATCCGGCACACACGTCGATGCAAGCGGTAACGGGCGTGGCGACCTACCTACAGCCCAGCCTCAAAGGGATCACCGACCTGCAGTACGTGCTCGCGCAGTACGACGGGGAAGTGTCCTACGCGGACACCCAGCTGGGCCGCCTGCTCGCCGCAGTGCCCGAAAACACCCTCGTCGTGGTCATCGGCGACCACGGGGAGAGCTTCGGCGAGCACGGCGTGTGGTTCAACCACGGCGACGACCTGCGGGAGACCAGCCTGCACGTGCCCTTTGTGATGCGCTGGCGCGGAAAGCTCGATCCTGCAGTCGTTTCCGCTCCGGTGGAGGGCAGCGACCTCGCGCCCACCGTCCTCGCCCGCCTCGGTCTTTCACGCGAGGGGATGACGGGGCGCGACGCGCTCTCAGAGCCGCGCGAGGTGGCAGCCGCGATGTGTTTTGACCGGGAAACCAACCTCGCGGAGCGGAAGGCCGGCCGCATCACCGCTCCCAAGTGGCGGCTCGCCTCGTTTCGCACCGAAGGGGAGCGGTGGCAGAGCGAGGAGATCTCGCGGGACCAAGACAGCTTCAACCTCGTGACCGACCCCCTCGGCCTCACGCCGATCATCCCAAACCTCGATGACCCCGCGTTCGTGGCCAAGGCCGCCCTGATGCGCGACCTCGCCGAGGCGCTGTTCGCGGGCGACTCGGCACGGTCGACAGGCACGCTCAGCGCAGAAGAACGCGCCAAGCTCGAAGCCCTCGGCTATCTCCAACCCCTATGATCTTCGCCGAGTCGCCGCTGAAGGATGCTTACCGGCGCCTCACCTGGGGCCCGTGGCGCGAGCTGCTCGAAGCCGCGCCCCCCGGCTGGGACTACCGCGCCAGCCGGCACCTCGGGCGCCTCGCCGGCCGCGCTTCCCGCACGAAGCTGGCCGAAGTAAGGGCGAACCTCGAACGTGCGTTCCCGGGCCGCGGCGGCCTCGACGCCATCGCTCTCGAAGCCTTTGGCGCCCACTTCGAGAACCAGTACGCCTCCTTCGCGTTCGGCCGGCTGCGAGCCGACAACTGGGAGCAGTGGCTCCGGATGGAAGGGCTCGAGCACCTCGATCGGGCCGCTGCCGCCGGGGTCGGCGTGGTGTTGATGCACCCGCACATGGGCCCCGCGCAGCTCCCGCTCGCGGCGATGGGGGCGATGGGGCGCCCGGTGCACCAAGTGGGCGGCGGCACCGTGGAGGTGCAGAAGTCGGCGGTGGGCGAGTGGGCCAGCAGCGAGCGGTCCCGACTCGAGAGCCGGATGAAGGTGACGCTGCACGACGGGACTGGTTTCCTCCGAGGGCTCCTCCGCGCCCTCGGCGACGCAGGCGTCGTGTTCACCGCCTGCGACGGCACCGGCGGCGGCAAGGAGCTGGGGAGAAGGCTGCCCCGACGACTCTTCGGCCAGCCGGTGGGGGTTCCCGTCACCCCGTTCTGGCTGGCCTACCAGAGCGGGGCTCGCCTGCACACGCTGTACACGGCCCGTGACCCACTCGATTGCCGTCGTCACGCCAGCCTGATCGGCCCCGAGGTGCCGGTGGAGCGCGAGGGGAGCCTCGCCGATGCGCTGGAGGCCGGCGCAGACTTCACCGTGCAATGGCTGGAGCTGGCGATCGCCCGCCACCCCGAGGCCTGGCTGTTTTGGGACGAGTTCCGGGCCGGCCGGTTGATCACCCCATGACCCGCGTCCCCCGTTCGCTCCTTCGCGGGGCCTCGCTCCTCGCCCTCGCCTCCTCCCTCACGGTGGCGATGATCGATGCCACCCACCCGATGTTCAATGACGTTCCCGTGGTGGGGGCGGTGCTCGCCGTCGTGGCCGTGGCGCACCTTCCGTTCACGGCTCGCTCCAAGGCCGCGCGCCTCTCCGCCATCGCGTGGCTCATCGCCGCCGTGGCCTGGGGCTCAACGGCCACGGATCGCCTCGGCCCCCTGCCGGCACGGCTCGTGGTCTTCGGTGTAGACGGCGCCACCTGGCGCGTCATCGACCACGAGCCCCTCCCGAATTTCCGTGCGGCGGCGGAGCAGGGCGCACGCGGCGACCTGATCTCGATGGAGCCGATGTTCTCGCCGCTCTTGTGGACCACGATCGCGTCGGGCCGCACGGTCAACGATCACGGCGTGCGCGGCTTCCACGTGCAGGCCGACGACTGCAAGGTGGCCCGCTGGTGGGACATCGCCGAAGCGGAGGGTCGGTCGGTGGGGCTCTACAAGTGGCTGGTGGACTACCCGCCGCGGGCGTTTGAGCACGGCGGGTTCTGGGTGCCGAGCTGGCTTGCCCCGGCGCCGGAAACGTGGCCCGCGCGCCTTTCCGTGGTGAAGGAGGTGGAGCTGGCGAACCGATTGCGCCGGAAGGCGGTCGGGGAGCGAGCCGCTTCCTTCCGCGTGGTGGTGCGACTGGTGGACGCAGGCGCGCGCCTGTCCACGCTCACGCGAGCCGGGGCCTGGCGCCTTCGCGAGCGGCTCCTGACCCCCGACGAAGCCACCCGCAACACCGAAATGCAGCTCATCCGCGGGGCCCTCGATCGGGACGTGTTCATCGCGCAGCTCTACGCCGAGAAGCCCGCCGTCGCGAGCCTCAACTACTACGCCACCGACGGCCTCGCGCACCTCTACTGGGATCGCTACGAAGCCGGTGGGGGCGAACTGCGCGCCGCCTACCACCAGGCCGACTCCATCCTGGGCGAGCTGACCGCGCGCCTCGGCCCGGAAGGCCGGCTGCTCGTGGTGAGCGACCACGGTTTTCAGGCGATGACGGGGAACGGCACCGCCGGGCAGTTCCTGCCGCTCACCGACCGTCTCGCGGAGCGCATCCGCGGGCACGTCGGCCCCGCCGACGTCACGCGCGTCGGCCACAAACTCGTCGTCGGCACCCCCTCGCCCGCCGACGCCGAGCGAGTGCGCGTGTGGCTCCCCACCCTCACCGACTCCCGCGGCCAGCCCTTCTTCAAGATCGGCGATTACCCCGACGACGCCGGCAGTCTGGCCCTCACCCTCGCCGACGAACAGATCACCAGCGACCGCCTGCGCACCGACACCGTGGGCGGCGAGCCCCTCGACCGGTACGTCACGCTCACGGCCAGCTACACGGGCATGCACGAGGAGCGCGGCGTGATCCTCGCCTGGGGCGCCGATGTGCCCGCCGGTAGCCGCCTCCCCGACGTGCCGCTCCTCGACGCCGCGCCCACCATCCTCGCCGGCGCCGACCTGCCGGCCTCCGCCCAGATGCCCGGCCGGGCGCACGTCTGGGCCGAGCGGCGGCGCGTGCCCGAATGGGACTCCCTCGTGCCCAAGCTCCAGTTCCTCGGTGGGGAAGGTACTGACGTGAACGAGGAGATGCTCAAGGCGCTGGGCTACACCGACGATGGCACCCCCGCCTCGAAAGCGCCCCGCCCGTGAAGCTCCTGCTGGTGGCGCGGCGCTTTCCGCCCGACGTGCAGAGCGGCACCGAGACCGTGTTCGCCCACCTCTACGAAGAAGCCCGCGCAGCGGGCCACGAGGTGCAGCTGCTCGCCGGGTTTCGGCGCTCATCGGAGGGCTTCCCGGCCGGCGCAGAGGCCGTCGCCCTTCACGGCGGCGCCCGCGACTGGGCCACGATGGCCCTCGCCGCGGAACGGGTGGCGCGAACCTTCCGGCCCGACGTGGTGCTGAGCAACAGCATCGAAGTGCGGGTGCGCGGTGTGCCCACCGTGACGATCGTGCATGACCTGAACTTCGGCGCGGCGGGCCAGGGGCTCGGGGCGACGGCGCGGCGGCTGTTCTACCGAGCGCAGGCCGCGGGGCTCGCCCGCATCGTGGCGGTCTCGGAGGTCACGCGGCAAGCGCTCCTCGGCCTCGGCGTGGCCGCCGAGAAGGTGGTGACGGTGCACAACGGTGTGGACCTCAACCGCTTCCGCCCCGCGCCGCGCCCGCCGGATGGCGAGGTGCACTTCGTACAAGTGAGCCGCATCCTGCCCGGCAAGGGCCAACACTGCGCGCTGGACGCCCTCGGCCGCATGCGCCCCGACCAGCGTAAAGGGCTGCGCCTCTCGCTAGTGGGCAGCGTGGCCGACCCGGTGTACGCCGAACAGCTCCGGGTCCAGAGCTGGAACCTCCCGGCCACCCTCCACCTCGACGTTCCCGACGTGGTGCCGTTCTATCAGGGAGCGGACGTCGCCCTCTTCCCGACACGGATGCCCGAAGGATTCGGCTACGCGGCGATCGAGGCGATGGCCTGCGGCTTGCCCGTGATCACCTTCGACGACCCGGCGGTGGTGGAAGCCACGGGGGGGCACGCCGTGGTGGTGCCCCGCGACGACGTCGTGGCCCTGCGCGACGAGATGCTGAGGCTGGCGCAGGCGCCCGAACAGCGGCGTGAGCTGGGCGGGCGGGGGCGGGCGTTCGTGGAACGGTACCGGTGGAGCGAGGCGTGGCGGCAGTACGAGAATGTGCTCGCCGGGGCGCTGCCGGGGGGCCGACCATGAATCTCGTGCTGTTCGAGCCCGGCGAGCTCGGCGCCCCGCTGCGCCGCGACGATCCGCGCGCCCTCCACCTCCTCGGCGTCCTCCGCCGCGGGGTGGGCGACCCCTTCGACGCCGGCGTGACCGACGGCCCCCTCGGCCAAGCCACCCTCACCGACATCGGCGCCACCGCGCTCCGCTTCGAGTTCCGCCCGCAACGGGAACCCCCTCCCCTCCCCAACATCCACCTCCTCGTCGGCCTCCCGCGCCCCTCCACCGCCCGCGACATCCTCCGCGACGCAACGACCTGCGGCGTCCGTTCTCTCCAGTTCGTGTCCACCGAGCGCACGCAGGCCAGCTACGCACAGAGCAGCCTGTGGACGAGCGGAGAGTGGCGACGGCTGCTGCTCATCGGGGCGGCGCAGGCGTTCGACACCCGGCTGCCCATTGTCCGTTGGGGGCATACCCTTCAGGAGGCCGCCGCTCTCGTCGGCGATGGCACCCTTCTGGCACTCGACAACTACGAGGCCACCGCCCACCTCGCCGAGCACCGCCCGGCGCCGCAGGGCGAGCCCACCTGGCTCGCGGTGGGGCCCGAGCGGGGCTGGGGCGCCGCTGACCGCGAGGTGCTCCGGGGCGCTGGGTTCACGCTCCACCACCTCGGCCCGCGGGTGCTGCGCGTGGAGATGGCGGTGGTGGCGGCGCATGCGGTGGTGAGCGGAGCGAACTACCGCAAATTCAATATAGCAAGATGAATTTGCGGGTTACACAATCTTATGTGGCGCAGAACTCTGGAATCCAGCCTCCGCAGCGCGATGCGCACCTTTCCCGCCGTGGTGCTCACGGGGGCAAGGCAGGCGGGCAAGACGACCCTGCTCCGCGAGGCGCTGGGAGCCAGTCACCGCTACGTGTCGCTCGATGACCCTGATCTCCGCGCTCGAGCCCAGGCCGACCCCGTAGGCTTCCTGACCGAGCACCCCCCGCCGGTGGTGATCGACGAGATCCAAAACGTCCCGGCGATCCTCCCGTACATAAAACGCCGGATCGATGAGGATCGTCGGCCCGGAGGGTGGATCCTGACCGGGTCCCAGGCCTTTTCCCTGATGGTAGGCGTCACCGAGTCGTTGGCGGGGCGCGCGGCAATTCTCTCTCTGCTCCCCTTCTCGGTCGCGGAGGCGTGCGGCGCACCCGCCGACGACGAGGACGTGGACAGCCTCCTTCACCGCACTTTCCGCGCGGCCACGCCGGAGGAAGCCGACTTGAGCGGCACACCCGCGCTGAGTGATTGGATCCTGAGAGGCGGCTGGCCCGAGCCACGGTCAAACCCCGAAGTCGACCGTAAGCTGTGGTGCTCAAGCTACATCCAGACGTACCTCGAGCGCGACCTGCGGGCGCTGGCGCACGTCGGCGACCTCGCGTCCTTCGAGCGATTCCTGCGGCTGTGCGCGGCGCGGACCGGCCAACTGCTCAACCTCAGCGACCTCGCACGAGACACGGGCGTGAGTCAAAGCACCGCCGCACGCTGGCTTTCGGTGCTCGAAGCAAGCGGGCAGGTGTTCCTCCTTCAGCCCCTCCACGGCAACTACGCCAAACGCCTTGTGAAAAGCCCGAAGCTCTACTTCACCGACACCGCGCTCGCGACGTTCCTCGTCGGCCTCCACGACCCCAGCCCGACCATGCTCGGACCGATGGCCGGGGCGCTGGTGGAAACGGTGGTGGTGGTCGAGTGGCTCAAGGCCTTCCGTCATCGGGGGGAACCGCCGTCCATGTCGTTTTTCCGCACGGGCGATGGCCTCGAGGTCGACCTCGTGATCGAGCGAAACGGAAAGTTGTTCGCGGCGGAGGTAAAGGCGACTTCGACGGTGTTGCCCCGTCACGCGGCGGCGCTGCGAACGTTCACCCACCGGACCGGCGCAGCCGGCCCCGCGGTGATCTTCGCCGACGTCGACCGTGCCACTGCCGTGGCCCCAGGAGTCGTGGTCCGACCCTGGTGCGCCCTCGGCCTCTCTACGCCGCCCGCAGGGTAGCGGGCGGATTGGCGCCAGACCGTGATCGGTCCACCGCCGGGCCGTCACTCTGGGGACGAAGCGAGGACCCCGTGACCCTTCTTGCCCTCTACCTTTCGTGCACCACCGATTCCACGATCGAGCTCGACGACAGCGGCCGTGCCCACGCAGGTCGTCTGACGGACGGTGACGGAGACGGCTACCTCGACACCGTCGACTGTGACGATGCCGACGCGACGGTCTACCCCTCGGCTGACGACGATGCCGGGGACGGCATCGATCAGGACTGCGACGGGGCCGATGGGGCGGGCGCCGGCGGCGACGACACCGCAGGCGGCGACACCGGAGGGGGCGACGACGTGAGCGCCGCCGACGCCGACGGAGACGGTTGGGCCAACGCCACCTACCATGGCACCGACTGCGACGACCTCGACCCCGGCGTGTACCCTGGCGCGCCCGAAACAGTCGGCGATGACGTCGACCACGACTGCGATGGGGCCGATTTCGGTGTGGGCGGGCTCGCCACCGGCGACCTCGTGATCACCGAAATCATGTACGACCCGGACGCGGTGGACGACAACAACGGGGAGTGGTTCGAGGTGTACAACGCCACTGCGCACATCGTGAACCTCGAGGGTCTGGTGGGTGCGGACGACAGCGCCTTTGCGGACGCCGACATCTTCACGGTGAGCGGCACGCTGCTGGCCACGGGCGGCGACCGCCTCGTGTTCGCGATCTCCGGCGACCCGGCGCTCAACGGAGGTCTCACCGCAGACTACGACTACGCCGGGGGGGGGCTGGACCTCTCCAATGCCGCCGACGATCTTCACCTCGGCGTGCCGCGAGGCGGCGGCCACTTGGTCATCGACTCCGTGAGCTACGACGAGGCACGCGGATGGCCCATTTCGAAGGGGGTCAGCCTCGAGCTCTCCGACGCTGCGGTGGACGCAACCCAGAACGACCGAGTGAGCAACTGGTGCCAGGCCACCCGGGTGGCAGGCTCCAACAGCGACAAGGGCTCGCCGGGAGCGGCAAGCTCGGGTTGCTGAGCCCGCGCGAGGGGCCGGCTTGTGGTCGGTGAGTCTAGCCTGCTACGCTGCACGGGTTGGATTCCGCACCCTTTCCTCGGGCCCTTGCGTTGGCGCTGGCGCTCGCGCTGACCGGCGCCGCGCCGGGCGCGCGTGCCGCCACGCCGACGTTTGTGGTCCCGGCGGGCGAGGACGCGCGTGCTTGGGAGGCTGCCGCGCGATGGGCCGGACTTACCCCCGTGCGCAGTGGCTCGGCACACGTCGTGATCGTCCCGGGCGTGGCAAGCTGGCGGCTGCGGGTGACCGATCGTAACGGTGTGTTGCACGAGCTGGGGGTGCCCCCACCCACCACCCAAGCCGCCCGGCGCGACTGCGCGAGCCGGCAGTGGCCGCGGTCGCCCCCGTCGTCGTCGCGGCGCCGCCCCCGGCCTCCACACCGGTTGCCTCGGCGGAGCTGACCGCCGCGGTCCCAACGGCAATCGGTCCGCCCCCTCTGGTCTCCAGCCTTCCCACTCCTGAACCCTCTCCCAGCCCCGGCCCCCCTGTGTCGCCGGCTCCGGCTCATGCCACCGGATGGCTCTCCCTTGCAGTCGGCAGCCCGGCTGCCACGACGTGGCAGGGAGCCTTGGAGTTCGGCACCGCGTTCCCCGTAGCTGGCCACTTGCGAGTGGGCGCGGCCGTGATCGCCGACTCGCCCAGCGACCTCCCCGAAGTCGGCGCCACGGCCACCACCTCCCGCCTGCGCGCCGAAGCCGTTTTCGGGCTCGACGCGGGGGCCAACGGCCGTTTCCCCATCGAGCTCCGCTTCGGCGTCGCGGCCCACTTGTTCGCCGAGGGAGGAGAGCTACTCGGCGCCCTATGGTCGCCTCAGGCGGGTGCCCGTGTGGGCTGGACGACGCCGCCGATGGGGCGGTTCGTGGGCGTGGCCTGGGTGGGCGCCACCGCCGAAGTGTTCCGCGCCATCGCCGCGCGCGACGGCGTAGAGGTGCCCCTCGAGCCCGTGGGCGGGTGGGCGGGACTCACTCTCGTGGTGGTTCCGTGATCGCTCCTGCGCGCGGGTGTCACTTCACCGGCGTGACTCCGCCAGATCTCTTGCCCCTTCCGGCCGCGGCGTCGGACCCAGTCAGTCCGGAGCTGCTGTGCGAACGCTTCCTGCCCCAGATCCTGCGGTGGTGCGCACGACTCGGAGGCCCGCTCGTCGATGCGGAAGATGCCGCTCACGAAACGATGTTGGTCGTGATCCGGCGCGCTCACACCATCCGCGATCCCGACCAGATGCTTCCATGGGTCTACGGCGTGACCCGCCGGGTCGTGAGCTGGCAGCGGCGCAAGTCGATGTGGACACGCTTCGTGCCCGGCTTCCACGCGGAGTCGGCGCACCCGATGCGAGACCCCGAGCGCGACGCGAGCGACCGGCAGAAGCGCCGGGCGGTCTGGGAATTGCTCGAGCAGCTGGACCCCGTCCTGCGTGAGGTCCTCGTACTCTGCGACCTCGAGGACCGCACCGACGAGGCGGTCGCGCAGCTGGTCGGCGTTCCCACGGGAACGGTGAAGAGCCGCCTCCGCCGCGCGCGCGCCCGGTTCGCCGAGACGGCGGCGGCCCGCGGACTGGCGGACGAGGAGGGACGATGACGCCCAACGAGCTACTGCTCTCCGTGCGTGACGAGAGCGATGCCTCGCCGGCCGCCCTCCGACGAGTGGAGCGCCGACTTGGAGTAGGGGAGGCTGCCCGGGTGTCGCGGCGGCTGCTCCCGACGGTCGGCGGTCCCGTGCCCGGCGCCGAAGCACGTGTTCGAGCGCGACTAGAAAGCCCTGGTCCCTACCGGGCGGTTGCCGCCAAGACCTGGGCTTTTGCCGGGGCTGCCGTGGCGGCGGCACTCCTACTGGCGCTCCTCCGCCCCCCGCCGGAACTCCCCCTGAACCGCGAACTGGCCGCGGGTGCGGCGCCAGTCGAGATTGGCGACCACGTACGCCTCGCGGCGGCGGGTACCGGCGTCCTTTCCGGCACCACGTTGCACCCGCGGGTACTGTGGGAAGGTGGACGGCTCGACGTGGAGGTCGCCCCCCATCGTGGAATCGATCTCTGGGTCGAAACCGCCGACGCCCGAGTGCGGGTCGTCGGCACCGCCTTCACCGTCGAGCGCGACGTGCGGGGCACTTCCGTGGTTGTCACGGCAGGCGTCGTCGAGGTCACGTGTGCAGGGGCGGAGGCGCGGCACCTGCGCGTGGGGGAGGACGCTCTCTGCTGGCCCACGACCGCGGCCGGCCTCCTCGGCCGCGCGCGGCGCCGCCAGGCCGACGGCGCGTCTGCCGACGAGGTGCTCGAGACGCTCCGCGCGGCCGACAGGAAGCCCGCGCAGACCGTCTTGGCGGGCGAGATTCTGGCGCTGCGCTTCGAACTGCTGCGCGCCGCGGGGCGTGACGTCGAGGCCCTCGATACCGCGCGCGCCTACCGTGACGGGCTCCACCCCGAGCGCGCGGAGGTGATCCTCGGCACCGCAGCGACGATCGCGTTTGAGGCAGGCGGTTGCGAGGCGGCCGAGGAATGGCTCGCGAGGCTCGACGAGGCGACAACCACGGCAATTTCAGACCGGTGCGGTCGTGCTTCCACGCCTCCTCGTTAGCGCCGCCGCAGCGTTCACTGTGCTGGTGCTGGCCAGTTGCGTGGAGCTCCGCTTCGAGTACCCGCCGAAGGAACGCGAGGAGGGCGCTGCGAAGGACACGGGCGAGGCGGACACTGGCGCACTCGGCAACGACTCGGACAGCGACACAGGCGGGCACACCGGCGACGAAGACTCTGGCGACGACTCGGGTGCCGACGACTCGGGTGCCGACGACTCGGGTGCCGACGACTCGGGTGCCGACGACTCGGATACCGACGACGCGGATACCGACGACGCAGATACCGACGACGCAGATACCGACGACGCAGATACGGACGACGCGGATACCGACGACACAGACGGCTGAATCGCGGTTGAAGGCCGGCTCCCTGGAGGCATGAAACGCCAGAGCGGCATGGGGGACTGGCGAGGAGGGGGAGAGGGGCCTTCGGGGCGCGTTATTTACGCGCCTCGAACCTCGCTCCCGTAGCTTGCGGAGGG
>CANKOI010000107.1 GCA_947484175.1 Deltaproteobacteria bacterium | reverse complement strand
TCTGGGCCTGCTTGCGGTGGGATTGGCCCTCGCGGGCGTCGCCGCCGCGCCGCGCCGCGCGGCGCCGTGGGCCGCTGCCGCCGCTGTGGGCGCGGTGCTGGCCTTGGGGTCGGCTCCCGCGGCCGGCGGTGTGCTCGGCACGTGGGGGCTGCCCTTCGCGTGGCTCAACGCGCTGCTCGCCCGCGTGGCGGAGCCCGTGAACTTCCCAGCACGGTTCTTGGCAATCACGATGGTTGCCTTGCCGGTGCTGGCCTCCCTCGCAACGCGCTGGCGCTGGACGGCCCTGCTCGTTCCGCTCGCCGTCGCCGAAATCCAACTGGGAGACCTGGTGCCGTGGCCTCGGGAGACCACGTCGTTGCCGCCGGTGCGAGGCCTCTCCGGCCGCGGCGCCTTCCTCGATCTCGGGCTCGCGCTCGACGACTCGCGGGCCAGCCGGCTCTTGAACATTACGGTGCAGATGGCGCTGGCAAGCCCCACGCAGGCGGTGCCGATCGACCGCATAGACCGGTGGAACGCCGGGGGATCCCGGTGGGTCCGGGCGCTGCCGCTGGTGCAGGACCGAGTCCACCGTCGGCACGCCAAGCCGTCCGAGTACCGCCCGGACCTCGCGCTGATCAGGGACCGGGGCTTCGAGCGCATCCTCGTCACCCACCCGACGGACGGCCTGGACCCCCAGTACGAAGGGCTCCTGACGGCTCTGTGCGGCCCCCCGCAGCGCTCCACCGTAGCCACGTTGTGGACGTTGCCGCCTGCCGACGCGGCACCGGATGAGCTGTCGGCGTGGAAGGCGGAACACGCCGTGCGTGTGGCGGCCCTCCCCGCCGAGGAGACCCCAGGAACCTACCCGACGTCGCCCGCCTTGCAGTGAGCGCTCACCGCGCAGGTTCCAAGCCCAACGCGACCGTGGCGGTGGTGACCGCCGCAGAACCGTCGGCGCAGTCGCCACCCACCCGAAGCGCCTCGAGCAACGCCTCTTGGGCTTCGGAGGGCTCGGAAAGGCCCGCCTGTCGCACCGCGGCGCGCAGGCGAGTCACGACGGCGTCGCAGCGAGGAGCGGCCTTGACCGGCGCATAGTGTCGAGCCACCCACCCCGGCGCGCGGCGAGCCGTACCCACCCCCACGCTGGCGAGCACCGCGAGGTTGCCGAGGAGCACAAGGACGGCGACCGCGCGGTGCAGAGCTTGCACGTTTCCTTCGGAGCGGGGGCGGAATAACCCGTGGACCAGCGGGTGTAGCCGGATGCTGACCGGGGCTTTCATGTTGCTCGTCGCCGCCTGCGGGGCGCCCGCCGGCGTGCGGTCCGTTGGTCCGGCGCCCAACATCCTGGTAGTGAGCATCGACACCTTGCGCGCCGACCGGGTGGGGCGCGCAGACGCTCGCGGCGCGCCGCTAATGCCTAATCTATCGGTGTTCGCGGCGAGTGCCGCCCAGTTCACCCGGGCCTACAGCCAGGCGAACGAGACCCTCTACTCCCACGCGGCGCTGTTCACGGGGCGCTACCCCTCCCAACTCGGGCCGATCGACTACGCCCGCTTCACGATCGCGGGCGTGCCGACGCTCGCCACCACCCTCCGCGCGGCGGGCTACCGCACCGAAGGGATTGTCGCTGGCGGGCACCTCGCGCCGGAGTTCGGCCTCCACGCGGGCTTTCATCGGTATGCGAGCGGCCGGGACTTCGGCTCGTTCCAGCAAACGGTGCCGCTGGCGCTGGCGCGGCTGGACGTGCTGGCGGCGTCGGATTCCCCGTGGCTGCTGTTTGTGCACGGCTACGATGTGCACGCGCCCTACGTGAATTGGGGGCCGGTGTTCGGGGCCGAGACCCCTGCGTACGCGGGGCCGCTGCGGGCGGCGAGCCTGATCCCGTGGACCTTCGAGCAGATTCTGGGCGGCGCCTGGTACCCCGGATTCGGGGCCTCCTTCGTGGGTCGCGGCGACCGCACCTTGCTCGACCCCCGTGTTTTCGACGCTCTGGAGCGCTACGCCGACGAGCACCCGGAGGATGGGCAGCCCCTCGCCCCAGCGGACGTGGCCTTCGTCCGCGGCATGTACGACACTTCGGCCCGGTACGCTGACTACCAGGTGGGCGTGCTGCTCGAGGGGCTGGGCGCTCGCGGGCTGAGCGAGGACACCGTCGTCGTCGTACTCTCCGACCACGGCGAGGATCTCCTCGAGCACGGCCACGTCAACCACCGACTCTCGCTGCACGACGAGAACCTGCACGTCCCCCTGATGATCCGGGGGCCGGGCGTGGCGCCGGGGGTGTCGGAGGAGCTGGTGGCGCTCACCGATGTGCTGCCCACCCTCGCGGCGCTGGCCGGCGTTCCCTCGCCGCCTGGCGAGGGGAGGTCGCTGTTTGCGCCAGCTCCCGACCGCGCGGTGTACAGCGAAGCGGCGCGAGGCGAGGTGTCCGTTCGGACGGCGGCGGGGCGCCTGTCGGTGCCGGCGGAGGTCGCGCGCGCCCCGAACCTGCCCGCGGAGGCCCCGTCACGGGCGTTCGTGACGGGCCCGAGCGGCGAGACGTCAACGTGGACCGACCCGCTCGCGGTCCAGCTCCACCGCCGACTTCGCGAGGTGGCGCCGTGATGGGGCGGGTGTTGCGCTCGATGGAAGTGCCCGTGGCCCTCGCCGCGGCCGCAGCGCTCCTCGGCGTGGCCGGGTGGCTCCTTCTTTCCGGCCCCGCGCCCCGTCACTCCGTGCCGACCGCCCATGTGTTCACCGCACTCGACACCGATGGCAGCGGAGCGCTCGATGCACAGGAGCTCGATGGCCGCGATCCGCCCGGGCAGTCCTGGACCGTCCACGACCTCAACGCGGATGGCCGACTCGAAGCGCGGGAGCTCGAGGTGGCGATGGAGGAGCTCGATCCCCGCTGGCTCTTGCGGCTCTAGGCTCAGCCCCCCGCGCCACCCGCCGCCGCCTCCGCGGGCACGAGGTCAAGCACCGTGTCGGCCACGTGTTCGGCGAGCGCTCGCGCCCCGGACGCCGTGAAGTGGGAGAAGGAGTTCGGGAAGGTGGGCTCGAAGAAGAAACCTTCGGGGTCGGCGTCGAAGACGTGCAGGTTGTCGATGAACGTCACGCCCGGCTTCTCCGGCGCATACAGGTGCAAGGAGTCCAGATCGAACGAGGGGTACTGCATCACGACGAGCTGGGCGCCTTCTTGCTCGGCGAGCGCGTAGAGCGCCGCGTAGTTCTGCTTGAGGCTCGGCGTGTGCTCTACCGCCATGGCCAGCACCTCGGGCACGCGCTCCGGCTGGCCCGAGAGCCGGAACAGCTTCGCCAGCTCGAAGTACTCAGCCACGCGCCCATGAGACTCCAAGAGCCGCCACCGCATCTCTTCCTCCTTCTCGGGCTGCCCCGTCTCTCGGTACACCTGACTGAGCAGCCACATGTTGGAGTGCCGCCCAGGGCTAATCTCCAGCGCCTCGAGCAGGCTGCTCTCCGCCGCGGGCCAGTCTCGCAGGGCCATGAAGGAGCGGGCACGCGCGGTGACCACCAGGAGCCGCGCCGGGGGGAGTACGTCATGATATTTAGGGTGGGCGACCGGCACGACCGCGTCGATGAGCGCTAAGGCCTCGTCGGGCTTGCCCTGCGCCAGGAGCAGGTCGGCGCGCCCCAACTGCACGTAGGGGAAGGTGAGCTCCGGCTCACGCCACAGCGCGGCGTCGGCCATCGCTGCGCCCAGCACCGACTCCGCCGCCGCGTAGTCCTCGCGTCGGGTGTGGAGATCGGCCAGCTGCACCCGGTACATCGCGTCATCGGGGTGGAGCGCGATCGCGGCGGTCAGCGTGGCCTCCGCATCGTCGGGCCGACCCGCACCCAGCTGGATCTCGGCCAGCAGGCTGTAACCGACCTTCCGGTCCTTCGTCACCTCAAGCATGAGTTCCTCGGCCTGACGGAGCCGGCCGATCCGCAAGAGGTAGACTGCGGCCTGAGCCCGATCGAGGGCCACCGCGTCGTCTGCGATTCGGAGCTCACGCAGGTAGAGTCCGAGCACGATCACCTTCTCCCGCGCGGAGCGTGGCAGGTCGGAGTACTGGCGGATTTCGGTCACGTTGGCGTTGTCGCGCAGCCGGACCCCCTCCAAGAGCCAACTCGCGAGCTGGATCGTGTGCAGACCGTCGGTCCAACGCGGCAGCCACGCAGACACCGGCACCCACTCGTTCGGCGTGTCCTTGATCCCCATCATCGCGATGATCACCTGGGGTCGCGCCGTTTTGAGCGTCAAGCGCAGGAGTTCCAGCGCGGAGCCGCTCGTGCCGCCCATGATGCCGTTGTTCAGAACGCGGAAGTGGCGCGAGGACTGACGGGAGTTGAGGATTTCCTCCAAGTACGCAGGGTAGGATGTGCGCGGCACGAGCATGGTTCCGGCTTCGTCGCCGGCAACGGCGGTCGTGGACTCCCCGATGCAGACGACGCGGACTTCCTCGGAGGCGCCGGAGAGGGCGCTCTGGTTGTTGCTGCGCTGGTATGCGGCGAACCCCCGATACGCGAGGGTGAGCACGGCCTCGATCCCCACCAGCGTCAGCGTCGTGCCGAGGAGCAGGGAGAGCGCGGGCCTGAGCACGCGGCGGCGGAGGGTTCGGAGGGGGCTGCGCGCCATCGCACGCCACTATGCCACGCGGGGCAGTTACCCTTCAAGAAGTGAACGCGAACGACGCCATCCGAGGCAGCCTGATCGTCGCCGCCGCCGGGCTGCTCGGTGTCGCCGGGTGGCGGCTCTCCCGCGCGCCGCCGCCCAGCCGCGAGGCGCTCGACCTGCTCACGCTGGTGGATCAGGACGGGGACGGCGTCATCAACGCCGCCGAATACGCTCGCGTGGGCGACGGGGAGCTCCCCCTACCGGTGGTCGACGCCAACGGGAGCGGGGTGCTCGAACCGTGGGAAGTCGACCTCCTGATTCGTCATGTGAGCCCTCTTAGGCCGTCCATGTCGTGGATCCCGAGGGCGCTGTGACGAGCGTGCGTTCTTGGTTGCTCCCCACCCTCCTCGTCGTCAATGGGCTGCTGAGCGTTGCGATCGCGGATCGTGCGGCCACGTTGAGGCGGAGCTGGCAGGCGTGGGAGGTGCGGCTCGAGGCCCAAACGCGCCTCAAGCACATCCGGAATCCGCTGAAGCACCCGGGTCAGACGCAGTCGCAGGCAGAGCCGTGATGCTTTGGCTCGCCGGTGTCGCGGCGGCCTCTCCCAACTTGGTGCTGGTGTCGATCGACGGCCTGCGCGCCGACCGCATCGGCGTTCACGGCGCCACGCCGAGCCCCACGCCGGGGCTCGATCGGCTCGCCGCCGACGGCCTCGTATGCGAGCTCGCGCTGAGCCAGTCCAACGAGAGCCTGTTCAGCCACGCCTCGCTGTTGACGGGCCTGCATCCGTCCGAGCTCGCGCCGCCCGACTACCGCACGTTCCTCGTTCCGGCCTCCGCGCTACTGTTGCCCGAACTGCTCAGCTTGTACGGGTACTCCACAGGCGGGTTCGTGGCCGGCGGGCATGTGAAGGGGGTGTACGGGTTTGAACAGGGCTTCTCAACCTTTCGCGACGAGGATGACTTCGGCGCCTTCTTCCACACGGTCCCCAAGGCCGAGGCCTGGCTGGAGGAGGAGCCCCGCGAGCCGTTCTTCGTGTTCCTGCACGGGTACGACACTCACCGTCCCTACCTGCACGCCGGCCTCTACCACCACGTGTTCGACGCCGAGGGGCCGGACAAGATGGACCGCGCGATCGACTTCTCGGGCACCGAGCGAATCATCGACGGTGTGTACTACCCGGACTTCCCCATCCAGTATTTCTGGCACGACGGCGCGAGCGAACGAATCCTCGATCCCGGCGGCTACCAGCGGCTGCGGGAGTGGGCGGCCGGGCATGAGGGCGAGCCCATCGGCGAGGCCGACCGGCGGCACCTCCGAGGCCACTACGACAGCGGCGCGCTCAGCGCCGACCTCCAGCTCACCCGCTTCGTGCAGACGCTGCGAGACCGGGGCCTCTGGGAACACACCCTCATCGCCTTCGTGGCCGACCACGGCGAGGACTTGGGCGACCACGGCCTCTACAACCACCGCTCCACCCTCGCCGACAGCGCTACGCGAGTGCCGATGATCCTCGTGGGCGGCGCGTTGCCGGAGCGGTGGCGTGGGAAGCGCATCCCCGGGCCCTGCCAAGCGCTCGACGTCGTCCCCACCCTGCTGGCCGCAGCGGGCGCAGTAGCGCCCGCGGGTCTCACTGGCCGCGATCTCCTCTCCGACGCACCGCCGCCGGCCTTCGTGGTGCAAGAGGGCGTGCTCCCGATGATGGCCGTCCGAACGGCGACCCACCGGCTGGTGGTGCAGGGGCTGCCGCTGGATTCTCCCCTGCTCGAGCTCCTCGTGCGGGTGGCGCCGCTGTCCTCACCCACCTTTTCCCTCTACGATCTCGAGGACGACCCGGAAGAGGTGAAGGACGCGCTCGTGTCGCAGCCCGAGGTGGCCCGGGCGCTCCGCGAGATGCTGCTCGGCTGGCTGGCCCAGCGCGGAGCCGGAGCCGGCGCTACTTCAGCTCCGCAGCAGGACCCGGCGTTTCGGGAGATGCTCCGCTCACGGGGGTACTGGTAGCGTCGAGCGTTTCCCCGAGCGCAGCGAGGGCTTCCGCGTAATCGGCGATGAGCGCTGCTACAGCGGGGCCGGCGGGGTCCGGATTGGCGACCGCCGCGGCGCGAGTCGCCGCGCTTGGCCCCGACACGGCCCGACCGGTCCGTGCGACCGCCGCGGCGAGACGCTGCGCCAGCAGGCGATCCAGAACCTCCACCGCAATGCGATCCCCCCCGGTCGGCGGGGGATCATCGCCGGGGGCGCGTTCGCGCTTCGGCAGCTCCTGCTCGGGGAGCTCGGCGGGGGCCAACGGTTGTTGCCATAGGGCGACGAGAAGCAGGGTCTGCAGCCCTACCAACACCAACGCCGCGCCCACGAGCGTTCGCTCCAAACCTCGCTCCGGGAGGCCGAACACCGAGAGAGGAAAGCGTCGCGGAGCCACGGCCTCGAAGTTAGCATGCCCGTACGGGGAGGGCGTCGTGAGGGGGTGGGGCTGGAGCACGGCGCCGGGAAGCACACGCGCAGCGGCAGCGGTGCTCGCCGTGCAGACCGCGGGCGCGCTCACGATCGGTTGGTTGTGGCTATCGGGGCAGTTCGGGCCACTCGGGGGCTGAGCGCCCGGCGTCAGGCCGGCGCGGGTTCTCCGGCGAACGACCAGCCGGCGTCGGTGAGCGTGCAGCGCACCACGGCGCCCTCACCGGGTACAGCCTGAGCCACGATCGCGAGGACGGGGAAGTCGGCGTGCACCTCTCGCGCCCACTCCGCCACCGGACCGCGAGCTGCCGGCAACCCGAGTACCAGCGCCAGCGACGGATGGGCGTCTTGAAGGTCGTACGCCGCATCGTGGAACTCGGCGGGCTTGTCGAAGGCGGCCCGGTACAGCGGGCCGACACGGCCGGACGACACCGCAGCCGAGTCTTCGGCGAGGAGGAACACCGGTCGGAGACCGCCGATCTCGGTGACGAGGCGATCCAGCAGCTTGTCGCGGTCTTCGTCGGCCACAACCCACTGGCTCAGGCCGGGTGCGAGGCCCGGCGTACCCGCGCCGAAGAGACCCGCATCCGGGATTCGGCGCACGCCCTCCGGCAGGCGAAGCGTGCGCTGCCGGCCTCGGAACCAGAAGTAGACCACCCCAAGCAGACACAGCGCCCCGACAACGGCCGCCGCGAACCACAAGTCGTTCGACGGGGGCTCGCCGGCCGCAGGCGAGGCGCGACGACCGCGGCTGGCGGCTTTGGCCTCCCGCTCGCCCTGCGCCCGGCGGGAGCTGGCGCCCTGCTGCCCGAGCTCGCCTACCGGCTCGCCGAGCCGCGCTCCAGGTGCCGGCGGCGGCGCCGCGGGGGCCGCGGGCTCCGCCGCGGGGGCCGCGGGCTCCGCCGCGGGGGCTGCCGGCTCTTCCGCTCGAGCGCACAGCGACCAGATCAGCAACACGGTCGTCATCCCACTGAGCCTCATACAGGGCATTCCGGCCCGATCACCAGCCCAGTGAGCAGATCATCGTCTGCGAACTGGCCCGTTCCATCGAGCGTGAGGGCGTTCCAACCGCCGCCGTTGCCAGTCGCCATCATCCGCAGGCCGAGGCTCAGCGTGGGAACGCGCGCGACGAAGATGAGTCCGAGGGGGGTCGTGCCCGCACACATGCGGTACAGGTCGGTGTCCCGCCGCCCGAATGCCCCGTCGCCATCCGTGTCCTCGTAGGCAACGGACACCTCCACGGCAGCGAAGAGGCCTCCCGTCTGCTCGGCAAAGTGGTCTTCGGGCGGCGACCCATCAAGCGTGATCGACCACGGGGTGACGGCCGCCTGATCGTAGACGGTGCGCTCTTCCACGGTTTCGCCATTGAGTGCAAGGAGGGAGACGAGGGCGACGGCGCTGCTATCGGGCGGCGTGGTGCTCCACGTGCCAGAGAGGGTGACGCTCGTCTGCAAGGCGAGGGAGGGACCGAGCGGGACTGCCGCCACGTCTCCGGCGGCGATCGAGGTGCCGTCAGACAGACCGACTTGCAGCGCGTTCCAACCCTCCACCGCCCCCTCGAGTCCAGGGGCCCCGGTCGGGTCGCCCTGAACGAAGACTGGCCATGTGGCGCCGACACCGGAATAGCCCTCGGCCGCGGATGGCACGCCGTCGGCGTCGAGATCGGTGTGAAGCGCCGGCACATACCACGCGGCGCTCACTCCCTCCGCGACCTCGCGCAGCGAGTCCTCCTCGGGGGGTTCGAGCGCCAGTTCTGTGCGCGCGGCCGCCGCGACCGAGACGATGACATCGCCGAAGATCAGCTCCTCCGTTGCGAACGACGTCACATCCACCCACGTCAAGGTGAGCGTGCTCCCCTCAACTTCCCCCATGATGTCGAAGCCGAAGGTGGTCGCGGTTGGCGCGGTGTCGCCCGTTTCCGCCGTCTCGCCCCCCCCTGTTTTCGCCGTGTCGGACGAATCCACTTCTGAGGAGCAACCGGCGAGGAGAACGAGTGAGGGAAGGAAGTTCATCCGGCGAGTATAGTCCAACCAACCCGGCAGCGCTCGCGGCCGGGGGGGGGCGGCGCTCACGGTGGGATGGGCCACACCAGCAAATCGTCGTGGACTTCGGCCTCGCCGAACGCCGCGGTCAACACCCGCGCCGATTCTCCCGAGGACTTGGTGAGTCGGTCGAGCTGCGAATGCACGATGACCCACCCGTAGCGCTCTCGCAGCTGCGACACGACCTCTCCCGGAAGGGGCAAGAACCGTGGACGAACACCCGCCGCCGACGGAGGGGGCATGAACGCACGAACGAGAGCGACATCCCCGTTGTGGTCGGTCCGCACGTTCGGCCACCACGGCAGCGGACGGCGATGCGAAGTCTGGTACCAGAAATACACGCTCGTGGCCATGGTGCGGCGCACTTGAGCCGGGAGGTCGAGAACGCCTCGACGATCGTCCGAAGCTGCGATCTTCTCGTACACAGAGGGGACGGCGGACGGCGATCCGGCGATCGGCCAGGGCGCTGGGGAGTAGAACAGAGACTCCGCGACGAGGATCGGCAGCACGAGCCAGGCGCGGGCTCCACGGTCGCGGAGGGCGTCGGCCGCGAGCGCGGCGGCAATGGCGTGGGCGGCCACGGCGAGGCGCGCGGGATGGGTGATGGCGAGGCCGGGGAGGGCATCGACCAGCCAGCCGAAGGGGAGTCGAGCCCCCTCCGCGCCGACGTACCGACCCCCGAAGAACGGTCGCGTGCCGAGGCCCAACAGGACGGCCAGCAACATCAACGCAACCCAGGGGAGCACCGACCGGGGGCGTCTCCAGGCGGCGGCCACCACGAGGAGGAGCACCGTCATCCGGAGAGCCGTGGTGTGCCGAAACTGCTCGCCGCCGTATTCGGCGGCGAAATCAACCGATCGAAACGGGCCGGGCAGAAACGGCTCGCGCACGTCCACCGCGTTGTGGCGCAGGAGTGAGCTCTCACCGCTCTCCTCGCGCTGAATCACCGCGCTCGGGTCGGAAAGCGCTGCACGCCAGACGCCCACCGCACCCGCACAGAGCACCCCGGCCACCAGTATTCCTGGCACCGCGGCCCTCCAGCGCGCCCCTGCGCCCCGGAGCACAACGAGGGTAGCCGGCACGAGGAGCAGCAGCAGGGCGAGTGCATAGTAGGGGGTCGCCCAGGCGGTCAGCCCCAAGGCGCAGCCGGCTCGCACCCACGCGCGAGCGCCCCCACCGCGCACCGCCAGCAGCCACTCGGTGAGCACCAACGGCACCCAACCGACCGCGCACACCTCGCTGATCCCGTTGTGAAGCTCCGCAAGCAGGTAGGGGCTCGTTGCGAAGCCCACGCCGGCCACCCAGGTGTGCGGACCAGGACTGCCCAGCACCGCGGCAAAACGACGAGCGTGGAAGCCCGCCCACGCGATGCGCCCGATCAGGAGTAGGTTCCAGGCCACGGCCGGCCCGGCCACGAGCGTGACCGGTAGCGCCACCAACGCGCCGAGCGGGTCGGCGAACCAGAGCACGCCGCCGCCCGGGTGGGAGAGGAGGTCGGTCTGCCACGGCAAAACGCCCTGTCGCAGGCTGTCGGCCCACCACCAGAGCCCCCACGCGTGGTTCCACACGTCTACGTCGGGATGCCCGAGGAGCTGCCCCCGCACCCACGACGGTGCCGTGAGCAGCGCGGCGAAGGCCAACCACAGGAGCCCCTCGGCGCCGCGCCTCATCCGTCCTCGCCCTCCGCCGCCAACCACCGCCGGTATTGCTCCTCGAGCACCAAGGCCTGCCCACGCACCTGCTCCGTCGTCCACCCTTCCGTGCTGATGGCGGGGTGCACCTCCACCACACATCTCCCTACACTCGCCCACCACCGCCCCGGCGGCATCCGCAGCCCGGCAAAGTGAATGCACACCGGGAGGATCGGCACCCCCGTGGCGACCGCCATGTGGAACGCACCGGTTCGGAACGCTCCGAGGTGCCCGGTGCGAGACCGCGTGCCCTCGGGGGCCAGAATCACCGTGCGCGGAGTGGCTCGCAACGCCGCCACCACCCCCTCCACCGACCGGCGCGCCGCCTCCGGATTTCGACGATCCACCCAGCGCTGGCCCAGCCCCACCCACAGCAGGTTGAACGGAAAGAACCACCGCAGCTCGGCCTTGGCCAGGGCCAACGGCGCCCGGGGGGCGAGCGCGGCGCCTAGGAGCAGGTCAACGGCGCTCTGGTGATTCGCCACAAGGATGCACGACCCCACGGAGCGCAGCCGCTCTACGCCTCGGTACTCCACCTGCACCCCCAAGAGCCACAGGCCCACCCGGCCCCAAATGGGCGCCCAGAAAGTGGCCAGGCGCGAGGAGGCGAGGCCGAGCGTGAGGAGCGAGGAGAGCGGCGCCAGCACGAAGATCAGGCCGCTCCAGCCCCAGGCTGCAACCGCACGCACGACCTCGATCGCGGTGGGGCGACGCCACGGCGGAACGAGGCGGGGGTCGGGAGGAGGCTCCATCCAGCGCACCCGTATCGCGGGGGAAAGCCCCGGCAGCCGGGTTAGCTCCCTCCTATGGCCACAGCGCTCGAACGGGCGACAGACCGCGTGCTCGCCGGAGAGCGCCTCGACCGCGATGATGCCCGCGCCCTCTGGGCCGAGGCCGACGACGCGCTACTGCAACGGCTCGCCACCCACGCGCGCGCCCGCTTCCACACGCCCGACCGGGCCACCTACGTGGTGATGGCGATCCTCAACTACACCAACGTGTGCGTGGCGCGCTGCGACTACTGCGCCTTCTACAAGTTCCCCGGCCAAGAGGGCACCTACGTGCTCAGCTTCGACGACCTCGTGCAGCGCATCGACGCCGTCGCGGCCATCGGTGGCCAGCTCATCGGCTTCAACGGCGGCTTCCACCCCGACCTCGGCGTGAACGAGTACTGCACCCTGTTCGGCCGACTGCACGAGCACTACGGCGACAAGCTCGCCTTCTACGAGATGACGATCGCGGAATTCATGTTCGTGTCGAAGCGCAGCCACCTGAGCTACGCCGAGAGCGCCGCACGGTTCAAGGCCGTGGGTACACGGTGGATCACCGGAGGAGGGGCCGAGATTCTGGACGACGCCTTCCGCCTGCGCCACAGCCCCGGCAAGTACAAGGTGGAGGACTACTACGCAGCCCAGCGGGCCGTGCTCGACGCCGGCCTCGGCAGCACGGCGACGATGGTCATCGGTTTCGACGAGAGCTTCGAGGAGCGGCTCAACCACCTCGACCGGCTGCGCACGTTTCAGGACGCGCGGATCGCGGGGGGTGGAGGGCGACTGTCCAGCCTGCTGTGCTGGACGTACAAGCCCTGGAACACCGAGCTCGGCGGCCAGGAGGTGCCCATCGGCGAGTACCTGCGGCACCTCGCTCTGTGTCGCGTGTACGTCGACAACATCGTGAACCTCCGCACCAGCGTGCTCACGCGCAACGAGGGCGCCCTCCGCGGGCTGCACTTCGGCGCCAACGACTTTGATCTTCCGACCGAAGACGAGGTCACACAGAAGGCGGGGGCGACGATCTCGCTGGAGTTTGAGGCGGTGCTCGACGCCGCGCGCCACATCGGATTCGAGCCCACCCAAAGGCAGCCTTGGCCGGTGGGCGGCGATACTTCCCCGACATGAGCACCCTCGAAGACGTTGGCGCCATCCAGACCATCACGCTCCTGTTGCTCGAGGCCTGGAAAGCGCGGGCGACCGACATCCACTTGGAGCCTCGGCCGCTCTCCATGCGCGTTCGGTACCGAATCGACGGGCTCCTGACCGACCACCGACAGTTGACGGGGCCCCTGATCGCCGCCGTGTGCACCCGGCTGAAGGTGCTGAGCGGGATGGACGTCGACGAGAAACGACTGCCCCAGGAAGGCAGCTTCCGGCAGAAGGTGGAAGGAACGGAGCTCGTGTGTCGGGTGGACACGTTCCCCACGGAGTACGGTGAGAAGATCGCGCTTCGGCTGCTCGTGGAGCGGCGCGAGGTGCCTTCGCTCACCGAGATCGGCATGCCCGCGGCGATGGGCGAACAACTGCTCGCCGCGGCCCGCCGTCCCAGCGGGCTGGTGCTGGTCACGGGGCCCACCGGGT
>CANKOI010000106.1 GCA_947484175.1 Deltaproteobacteria bacterium | reverse complement strand
CTGGCTTCGTAGAGGCCGCCCCCGAGATCCGTGACCGTGCCGATGCTGCCCGTCGAGGCCAGGAAGTCGAGTTTTTGTCCCGCCACGCCGCGCCCGCTTTCGTCGGTGAGGTTGATCTTCAACTTCACCGTGCCGCCGGGGCTTACGGTGGCGGGATCGCTGGTGAGCGCCGCGCGGGTGGCGCGGGTGGCGGCGGTGGAGGCGGCTGCTGCCGGCGCGGCAACGCCGGACGCGCCCTCGCGGTTCACGTGTAGGACGGGCAGGGTGGCCAACCACTCGCTCACGAGCGTGGCGGCTTCTCTCGAGCCCGAGACCGGGAGGTCGGCGAGCGCAAGCGAACTAGGAACCTGGGCCACGGAGCCCACACCCTGCAGTTCGCCTGCCGAAGCCTCGAAGGTCACGAGGCCCGCGGCCCGGCCTGCGGTGTAGTACACCGTGGCCACGCCCTCGCCGCTGGTGATGGCGGATTGAGGGAACGTGCCGTCGCCGGCCGTGAGCCTCAGGGCCAACGTCACATTGGGGGCCGGGTATCCGAACTCGTCGACTGTCACGACCGTCACGCCCACGGAGGAGGTGCCGTCGTTGTTCACGCGAGTGGCCGCCGGCACGATCAGCACGCGGCGAAGGGGGTTTCCGGTCACGGGGGCGGCCACGCTCACGGTCACATCCACGCCAGTGTTGCCGGTGGTCGTGAAGAGGGCTGAGTAGTCGCCGTTGCGAAGGTCCTTCAACTCTTTCAGGCGGGCGCCAGTTGCGCTGAAGGTGAGCGAGCGGGCGCCGAGGCCCATGCCATCGGGGGCGGTCACCTTGGCGAACACCTTGAAGCCTTCCGCCGAAGCGGAGAGCGTGCTGGGCTCGGCGGTGAGGGTCACGCGGGCCGGGCGCACACTCACGAAATTCACATCGAGGGAGGCCGTCTGCACCGCGGGCCGGTCGGCGAGCTTGGCCGTGATGGTGGCCTGGGCTGCGCTCGCTCCGGTCGGCGGCGTGAGGGTGGCCACGTACACTCCGTTTCCGGTGTGGCGCGCCGCCGAAATGGTGCCCCCTGTGGTGGAAAAAACCACCTGGGCTGTCGTGTCGGCCCTTCCGTCCGGGGTGACGACCGCGGCGTACACGGGGATCTGCGACCGGGCATCGCCGGGCAATGCCGCCGCGGTGGGGATGAGTGTGAGCCGCTTGGCTTCGGGCACCTTCAGGTCGAGCGGCTCGCTCACCTGCTTGTTGTCGCTGCCGATGCTGATCTTCTCGGCCATTTGGGCGCCCGGCTCCACGAGCACGGGCACGCGGGCGCGGCCCTGGTTGTCGGCCTGAATCGGCCCGAACTGTTGGGAGCCGATCTTGAGGATGGCGCGGGCGTCGGGCGCCACGACGACCGGGAACTCCACCTTGCCCCACAGCGGGATCGCCAATGAGCCAACGGTGTGCGCGGGATCACGCTTGTCGGCGAACGTCAGGATGGCCACGTGCGGGTAGTTGACCGCGGGTGCGGTGTACAGCGCGCTGAACTGGCCACCCCCAAGGTTGGTGATGTTCTCCACCGTACCGCTGCTGGCCTGCACCACAAGGTCCACCCCGGCGAGCGACTGGCGGTCGCCCCCGGCCAAGTTGAAGGAGACGGTGGCCGTGCGGTCCTGACCGAGCGTCATCTTGGGGGGATTTGCGGCGGCGGTCAACGACGTGCTGCGCGGCGGGGTGACCGTGACGTTCCACGTCTTCTGGACGGTGTCTTTGCCGATTTTTCCCTTCAGGGTGATGGTCGCTGTCGTCTTTGACCCGACCTTCGCAGCCGTGAACGGAATGCGGTACACGCCGCCGCCGGCGTCGACCATCGCGCCGACCGTGCCGCCTGTTGCGCTCGGCTTCACCGAGAGACCGCCGATCGGCGCGCCCGCGGCGTCCAAGGCGAGGAAGTAGAGGTCGTTGCTCGTCGTGCCGTCGCCGACCACATCGTTCGCAGGGAGCAGCTCGAGCAGGCCTGTGCCGGCGAAGATCGCGGCGGGCTGCGCGTAGGCTGCCGAGGGCACCATCACCACCGGCAGGGCGGTGGCGGTCAAGATGAGACCGAGAACGAGGGGAAACTTGATCATCGAATTAGACTCCACTTCGGGGCGCGCGGTATGGTACTTCGGCGTCGCCGCATGTCAACGCCGTTTCCCTTCGCGCCGGTGGGGGCATCGCCCGCCTTTGACCGTGAGGCCCTACATTATCGGCTGAATTGGGACACGAAGCCGATCGTTGGAATCTGGCGGGGGCGGGTCCTGGCGGAGGTTCTGGCCGGCGCGCGCTGCGGTGTGCGGGTCGTCGACATCGGGTCGGGGTCGGGGGCCGACGCCGCCGCCCTCACGGCGGCTGGCTGCTCGGTCACGGCGGTGGAGCCTTCGGCTGGGATGCGCGCGGTGGCCGCACAGCGAGGTGTGAACGCGCTCGCAGGAGACCTCGCCGCTCTTCCCGCGCTCGTCCTCGCGCCGTTCGACGTCGCCCTGCTGAACTTCGGTGTGCTCAACTGCGTGCCCGCGCTCGAAGGGCTGGAAGCGCGGCTGCGGGAGATGCTCGTGCTCGGGGGTCGAGTCGTGCTGGTGTGGATGTCGGCACGCTGTCCGGTCGACACGCTGGCGTGCCTGGTCCGTGGGCGCCGTCCTCGTCGGCGTCGGCCTCAGGCGATCGTCGCGGGGCGGGCGATCCCCGTGTTCTGGTGGAGTGTCGCAGAGGTCACGGCGGCGCTGGGTTCGTCGTTTCGGGTGCGCCGGGTGGAGGCGCTGGGGCTGCTGGTACCCTCGCCCGAGCTGGGGGGCCGGCCGGGCCTGCGGAGCGCGATCGACCCGTGGTTGTCGCGTCTGCCGCTCCTGCGAGAATGGGGTGACCACACGCTGCTCGTCGCGGAGCGAGTCGCATGAGGGTCGTACTCTTCAACCCGCGGGCCCAACGCGCCCATCGGCGCCTTCCGCTCTCGTTGCTTCATGTCTCTCGAGGCATTCCCGATGGGCACGAGCTGTGCTTCGTAGACGGCAACGTGGAGGCCGACGCGGAGGACCGGCTGCGTGCGCTCTGTCAGAGCGGGCGGGTACTCCTGCTGGTCACCGTGATGCCGGGACCCCAACTGCGCGCGGCCTTGCCGCTGGTGCGATTGCTCAAGGGGGTCAACCCCGAACTCACGGTGGTGTGGGGGGGCTACTTCCCCTCCGTCCATCCCGAGGTCGTGGCGCGCGAGCCCGCGATCGACGCGGTGGTGCTCGGCCAGGGTGAGGACACGCTCGCGGAGCTCGTGGCAGCAGTCGAAACCGGCGGTTCGCTGGCGATGGCGGGAACGGCAGTATGGGAGGGCGGTGCCCTCCGTCGAGGGACCGGCCGCCCGCTCCGAGTGAGCAGTAGCTACGGCCCCACGCCGTTTCACCACGTGGACATGGCCCGGTACGCGGCGCGGAGCTTCCTCGGCTCCCGAACCTACAACCTCCACACGAGCGTTGGCTGTCCCTACTTCTGCAACTTCTGCGCGGTGGTGAACTTGTACGCGGGGCGCTGGCTGCCCGATCCCGCCGAGGCGGTCATCGCCGAGGTCCGCACGCTTGCCGACCAGTACGGCGCCAATGCGGTGGAGTTTCACGACAACAACTTCTTCGCCTGGGAGAAGCGCTGCCGGGAAGTCGCCGACGGCATCGCGGCCTCCAACGTGAGCTGGTGGGGGGAGGGGCGCATCGACACGATGCTGGGCTTCTCCGGCGACACGTGGGAGGCGATGGCTCGCTCAGGCCTCCGCATGGTGTTCTTCGGTGCGGAGAGCGGCGACGACGAGGCCCTGGCTCGGATGGACAAGGGGGGCTTGCAGGTGGCCGACACCCTCGCGCTCAACCGGATGGCGAAACACCACGGCATCCGCCCCGAGTTCAGCTTTGTGCTCGGCAATGCGGGCGACCCGGAGCGCGACGTGCGGCGCAGTCTGGAGCTCGTGCGGCGGTTGAAGGCTGAGAACCCCGACTGCGAGATCATCCTGTACCTGTACACGCCGGTGCCGCTCCCTGGGCAGTGGGAGGAGGCGGAGCGGTTGGGCATGCGGTTCCCCGACGACCTCGACGGCTGGCTCCAGCCGCCGTGGACGGCTTTCGACCATCGCCGCACCGAGTCCACGCCGTGGGTCACCCCGGCCTTGCGCAGGGACATCTTCGACTTCGAAACCGTGTTGAACGCTCGTTTTCCCACCCACACCGATCTGAATCTCGGCCCGGTGCGGCGGCGCCTACTGGCCTCTCTCGCGGCTGCCCGCTGGCGGTGGGGCCTCAACCGGTACCCCGTGGAGCTTCGTGCGCTGCAGAAGGTGTGGGCCTACCGGCGGCCGGAGGAGATGGGTTTTTAGCCGCCACGGGCTCGTCCCTCCGAGCGGCTCGCGCGTTAGCTGCCATCCCCTCCCGAGCGACCCGTGAACCGCGAGCGCCTCACTTTCCAGGACCTCATCCTGCGCCTTCAGGCCTACTGGGCGGCCCAGGGCTGTGCGATCCTTCAGCCTTACGATCAGCCCATGGGCGCGGGCACCTTTCACCCCGCCACCTTCCTCCGCTCCCTCGACCCCGGCTTCTGGCGTTGCGCCTATGTGCAGCCCTCGCGCCGCCCGGCCGACGGTCGCTACGGTGAAAACCCCAACCGCCTTGGCCACTACTACCAGTTTCAGGTGTTGATCAAGCCGAGCCCGCCGAACATTCAAGAGCTCTATGTCGGCTCCCTCCAGGCCCTCGGTCTCGACCTGAAACAGCACGATCTGCGCTTCGTGGAAGACGACTGGGAGTCGCCCACACTCGGCGCATGGGGCCTCGGTTGGGAGGTGTGGCTGGACGGGATGGAGGTCACCCAGTTCACCTATTTCCAGCAGGTGGGCGGGGTGGAGCTCGACGACACGCCGGCCGAGCTCACCTACGGGCTCGAGCGGCTCGCGATGTACCTTCAGGGCGTCGACAACGTCTACGATCTGGTGTTCGTCGACGGTCCCGTGCGGATCACCTATGGCGACGTCTTCCAGGCCAACGAGCTGGAGCAGGCGGCCGACAACTTCGACTCCGGGCCCGGTGAACACGGCGGTTCGGCCGACCTGTTCGCTGCGTTCGAGATGTGGGAGCGCGAGGCGAAGCGGCTGGTGGCCGGGCGCCTGCCGCTGCCTGCCTACGAGTGCGTGATGGGCGCTTCACACGCCTTCAACCTGCTGCAGGCGCGCGGCGCGATCAGCGTGGCGGAGCGTGCGGGGTACATCCGCCGCGTGCGCGACTTGGCGTGCGCCTGCGCCCGCCTCTACAAAGAAACGTCGCGGATGTCGCTCGCCGACCGCCGCAAAGAGCTGGGGAGGTAGTCATGTCCGAGCTCTTTGTGGAGATCGGCACCGAGGAGCTGCCGGCTCGGTTCGTGGCCCCTGCGATGGAGGGCATCGCCGCAGCCCTCGGCCGCCTCCTCGGCCCCCTGGCGCCCACCGCACCAAGGGTGTGGGGCACTCCTCGGCGCGTTGCCATCAGCTTCTCCGATGTGCTCGCGCTGACTCCGCTCGAAGAGAAGCTGGTCACGGGTCCGCCGGTGGCGGTGGCGTGGCGCGAGGGGCAGCCCACGCCCGCGGCGGTGGCCTTCGCTGCGAAGTTCGGTGTGCCGGTGGAGGCGCTCGAGCGCGCTGCTGGTCCGAAGGGTGAGGTGATCGCCGTGCGTCGCACCGAGGGGGGTGAACGGCTGGTCGATCGGGTTGCGGCGGGGCTCGAAGCGGCCATCCTAAGCATCCCCTTCAAGAAGTCCATGCGGTGGGGAGACCGCCGGGAGCAGTTCCCCCGGCGCATTCGGTACGTGTGCGCCGTGCTCGACGGGGAGCGCATCCACGCCACGGTGTGCGGCGAGCCGACCGTCGGCACCAGCGTGGGGCACTGGCTCTGGCACCCCGAGCCCTTCGCGGTGAGCGGGGCTGAAGCTTGGCTCACGACCCTGCGCGCGCGGTTGGTTGAGCCCGACCCCGCCGCTCGCCGTGCCCGCATCGAGGCCCAGCTCGCCGAAGCAGCGGCAGCCGAGGGGGCGGAGCTTTGTCCCGACCCGGCGCTCCTCGACGAAGTGAGCAATCTCGTGGAGTGGCCCACACCGCTGGTCGGGGAGTTCGAGGCGTCGCTGCTTGCTCTTCCGGAGCGTCTGCTCGTGGAGAGCATGAAGGTGAACCAGCGCTACTTTCCGCTCTACCGGGCGGGTCGCCTGCTGAACCGATTCGTGATCATCAGCAACAATCCCCATGGCAACGCCGCTTTGATCGCCGCCGGAAACGCGCGGGTGCTCGCGGCTCGCTTCCACGACGCAAGGTTTTTCTTCTCGGAGGACGCCAAACGCCCGCTCGCCGAGCACGGCGCCCGCCTCGCCGGAATGGTGTGGCTGCGCGAGGTGAAGGGGCCGGGCGGGCGCCCGCTCACGATGGCGGCGAGGCAGGAGGCCCTCGCGCTGGCCGCTGAGGGGCTGGCCCCGCTCTGCAGTGCCGACCCCGCGATCGCGCTGCGCGCGGGCCGGCTCTGCAAGTCCGACCTTCCCACGCTGATGGTGGGCGAGTTCCCGGAGCTGCAGGGCCACGTCGGGCGCAAGCTACTCGAAGAGATCGAGGGCGAAAGCGCCGCTGTCGCCCTCGCGGTCGAGGAGCATTACCACCCGCGTTTCTCGGGCGACGAACTCCCGACCTCCGCAGCGGGAGTCGCGCTGGCGCTGGCTGAGCGCTTGACGCTTCTCGACGCCGCTTTCGCCGCCGGCCTGCAGCCCAAGGGCGGCGCCGACCATCTCGGCCTCCGCCGTGCGGCCAACGGCGTCGTGGCGCTGGCAGGCTCCGGCGGCGTCCAGGCAGTTCCGGTCGCCGCCCTCTTCGCGGCGGCTGGATGCACCGGCGGGGAGGAGGTCTGCGAGTTCGTGGCCGCGCGCCTCCGCGCTTCGCTCACGGAAGAGGGCGTTCCCACCGACGTCGTGGAGGCGGTCTTCTCCGCGGGAGGCACCTCTGTGGTGGACCGGGCGGCTCGCGCTCGCGCCTTCGGGGCACTCTCCGCCGACGGCCGCCTCGGGGCCATCCGAGCCACGTTCCGTCGCGTGGCGGGCCTCGTGAAACAGAACCCCGGCGAAGGCGGGCCCCTCCACGAGTTGGACGCCACCGCGCTCGAAGCCCCAGGCCGTGCCCTTCGCGACGCCGTGGCGGCTATCCCCGAAACCAGCCACGTCGATGGGCAGCTCGCTGCCCTCGTGGCCCTCCGCCCGCAGGTGGACGCCTACTTCGACGGCGTGATGGTGATGGCCGACGATGCAGGGCTTCGTGCGTCCCGCCTTGGCCTTCTTCGCGCGATCGTCGCCCGGTTTTCAACGTTGGCCGACTGCTCCAAGCTCTCCACGGGCTGACCACCTTGGGGCGAGGGTCACCCCTCGTCCTCCGGATGCGCCCGGTAGCTCTCCGCGAACCCCCGCTGCAGGAACTCGCGGAGCACGCCCATGTCGATGTCGTCGAGCTTGTTCACGTAGAGGCAGGCCTTCGATCGCTTGACCTTCCCGAGGCGGCCGATGAGCCCCTCCGCCCCCTCGAACCCCCAGCTCGCGTAGATCACCGTGTTGGCCGCTCTGGGCGCAAAGCCGAACCGGAACATCGTTCCCGTGTGCCCCGAGTCGTAGGTGTACCGGATGTTGCCGAAGCCGATCATCGTCGGCCCCCACAGCTTCGCGGGCAGCCCCGAAATCTCGCCCATGAGGTGGATCAGCGCTTCGGCGTCGGCGCGCCGTCGCGGGTTGTCTAGGGCCGCGACATAGTCGGCGACCGACACCTCGGTCTGCCTGGTCTTCGTCTCGTAGGCCATGAGTGCAAATTGCCACGCGCGCGGGGCCTCGGCAATCTCATGCAGGTCAAAAGCCAGATGGTGGCTTGACGGCGCGCGCCGGGTGTCTACTCTTCGCCGCGACTGAACCGTCATTCATTCTCGATAGGAGGCCACGTGCTCAACCAAGTTCTCGAAGACATTAAGAAGGTTCCAGGCCGGCTCACGGCCGAAAGCGAACGACTCACTCACCAAGCGCACGATCGCCTCACGGGTGAGCGGGTACGACTGGCGAAGCAGGCGCGCGGCGCGCTGGCGGGCGGTCGCGTGGGTTGGTGGGAGGCGAATCGTGCCGCGTTGACGCGGGTGGGCTCCCTCCTGCGCGAGGCGCCGGAGCTTCCCGGGAAGGAGAGAGTGGAGCAGGCCATCGAGGCGCGCCTCGAGGCGATCACCGCGCCCCCCGTCGCCGGGTGGGACGCGATGAATGCGAAGTCCGCCATTGCGGCCGTCCGCGAAGTGAGCGACCCGGTCGCGCTGCACCTCCTCCGCCACCGGGAGGAGGGGGACAAGAACCGTCGAACGGTGCTTGTCTCCATCGACGAGCGGCGCGCACAACTTTGACGGAATCGGCACGTTCCGGAGGGGGCCCCCTGGCCCTCACCGTGCGACCATAGGCGGCGTGGTTTCCCTGCTCCTCAGCGCCTGTGGCCCCTCCACCTGCGAGCAATCGCCCGCTGCGGAGCGCGCGGCGTGCTTGGAGGAGGCTTGTGGCCACGGCTCCGGGCTCGGCTATGAAACGTGTCTCGCCCAGCAGCTCGCGCCGCTGCGCGAGGTCGAGGACGTGCAGCGAATCGCGGTGCGCATGAGCGACGTGGTGCTGCGCGACACCGCGATCCTGAGCTGGTCCGAAACCAAGCCCTACTTGACGGTTACCCAAGCACAGGCGATCTGTTCGTTGCTTCTGGCCGAGGGAGACAAGCTCGCTTGCACACGCAACGCCACTACGCCGCACTTGTCGCCTTCGCGCTAGCGGGCTGCGCCGAGCCTGCGGCTCCTCTGGCGCCTGCGGGTCTGGAGAGCTGCTCCCGGTACCGCGACACCGTGCCGCACGCCTACGAACGTTGCGTGCTCGAGATGGCGATCGAAGCCCCCGACGTGGCAAGCCTGAACGCCCTATGCGCGAACGCTGGCGACCTCCGCGGGGAGTGCCACGCGCAGTGGGTGGAGCGGCATGCTCGATTGGGCCGTGTCGCCTCGGCCATCCTCTTGGAAGCGTGTGGCGTCAGCAGCGATTGCACGCTGCGGGTGCTCGATGACCACCCCGACCCCGACCTCCTGGTCCAGATTTCGCGCTGCGCCGCCGCGGGAGCCTTCGAGGGGTTTTGTGTGACCCACGCCGTCCGGCGCTGGGCCTCGCTCCCCCCCGACGTGGCAGACGTCGAGCGGGTGCTGGCGGCCACCGGGCGCAGACAGCCCGAAGTGGTGGGGCCGGCGTTGGGCATGCTGGCCGCCTGCCGGGGGCTCGGCAGCTGTCCGGCGCCGAGCAGCGCGATCGGCGCGGCGTGCGTGCGCGAGGCGGAGCAGGCGAGGCAACACCCGTCGCGCTGCTACGGCGCGGGGTTCGCGCAGCAGCCCGCTCCCGGTCACTAGCTGCGGCCCCGGAACCAGAATCGCCGGCAGAAAACGGTCCTTGTCGGCCGTTTCGCGAAAAGCGCACCGCGCCGTGATCGCCGGGTTCCGCTCGCGTCACTCCCACGGTGATCCCCTCCCGTGTTCGTTGCGTTCCGCTATGGAGTTGCGATGCGATCCCTGTTTGCCTCCCTTGTTGCGCTGTTCCTGATCGCTTGCGAAGCGGATGAGCTCCCGGTCAAGGACGGGTCGATCGTGGTCGGATGGGACCCCAAGGATACCGGCGACAGCGGCCTGGACTCGGGTGTGGACTCTGGCGAGGACACCGGGTCCGACACCGCCGCGCCGGTTGACGCCGACGGCGACGGCTGGACCGACGACGAGGACTGCGACGACGGAGACGCCACGATCCACCCGGGAGTGGCCGAGCTCTGCGACGGCGTGGACAACGACTGCGATGGCGCGATCGACGAGGAGGGGGGTTCAACGTGGTACCTCGACGCCGACGCCGACGGCTGGGGGGATGACACGGTGACCGCAGTCGGCTGCGAAGCGCCGGAAGGCTTCGCCGCCGACGCCGGCGACTGCGACGACGCGGACGCCGCGTACCACCCCGGCGCCGACGAGTCGGACTGCGCCGACCCGAACGACTACAACTGCGACGGCTCGGTGGGCTACTCCGACGGCGATGGCGACGGCTGGGCCGCCTGTGAGGAGTGTGACGACAGCGCTGCGACGGTGAACCCCGGCAGCACCGAGGTCTGCAACGAAATCGACGACGACTGCGACGGGGTCGTCGATCCCGACGACAGCGCCGACGCCGGAACTTGGTACGCCGACGCCGACGCCGACACGTACGGCAGCGCCACCTACACGACCGTCGCGTGCGACGCGCCTGCCGGCTACGTGGCTGACCCCACGGACTGCGACGATCTCGAGTCCGCGGTCAATCCCGGCGCCACCGAGCTCTGCAACGGCATCGACGACGACTGCGATGGCACAACCGATGAGGGCGACGCGGCAGACGCCACGATCTGGTACGTGGACGCTGACGGCGACGGCTACGGCGACGACGCCACCGCCGCTTCGGCCTGCGACGCCCCTGCGGGCGCTGTGGCGTACGGTGGCGACTGCGACGATGCCGACGCCGCCTACAACCCGGGCGCCAGCGAGCCGGACTGCACGGACCCCAACGATTACAACTGCGACGGATCCGTGGGCGCCAGCGACATCGACGGCGATGGGTACGCGGCCTGCGAGGAGTGCGACGACACCGACGCCTCGGTGAACCCGGCAGCGACCGAGGTCTGCGACGGCATCGACAACGACTGCGACGGCAGCATCGACGAGGCCAGCGCTGCCGACGTGAGTACTTGGTACGCGGATGCCGACGGCGACGGCTACGGCACGACGAAGTACACCACCACGGGCTGCTCCGCGCCGAGCGGCTACGTGGCCGATGCCACCGACTGCGACGACACGGACGCTGCGGTGAACCCGGTCGCCACCGAAGTCTGCAACGGCGTGGACGATGACTGCGACGGCGTGATCGATCCCGACGACAGTGCCGACGTGGGCACTTGGTACGCTGACGCCGACGGAGATGCCTACGGCAGCGCCGCGTACACCGCCTTCGCCTGCGACGCGCCCTCCGGCTACGTCGCCGACTCCACGGACTGCGACGATATCGAGTCGGCCGTCAACCCCGGCGCGACCGAGGTGTGCGACGGACTGGACAACGACTGTGACGGCGTTTCCGACGAAGGCGTCACCACCACGTGGTACGCCGACGCCGACGGCGACGGGTATGGCGACGACGGCGTGACCACCGACGCCTGCAGCGCCCCCTCCGGCTACGCTGCGACCGGCGGCGACTGCGACGACGCCGACCCCGCCTACAACCCCGGCGCGACGGACGTCTGCACCGATCCGAGCGACTACAATTGCGACGGCTCGGTGGGCTACGCCGACGCCGACGGCGACGGCTACGCGGCGTGCGCCGAGTGTGATGACACCGACGCGGCGATCAACCCGGCCGCCAGCGAGGTCTGCGACGCGGCCGACAATGACTGCGATGGATCGACCGATGAGGGCGTGACCACCACGTTCTACGCGGACGCAGACGGCGACGGCTACGGTGACGATGGGAGCATCACCAAGGCCTGCTCCGCTCCCGCCGGCTTCGTTGCTGATGCGACGGACTGCGACGATGCCGCCAGCGCCGTGAACCCGGCCGCCACCGAACTGTGTGACGGGATCGACAACGACTGCGACGGCACCGTGGACGAGGCCAGCGCCGCCGATGCGACCTCGTGGTACGTCGACGCCGACGGGGATGGGTACGGCGACGCCTCGGTCGGGCAGACCGCTTGCGACGCGCCGACCGGGTACGTGGCCAGCTCAGCCGATTGCGACGACACCTCCGCGGCCATCAGCCCCGCAGGGATCGAGGTCTGCGACTCCATCGACAACGACTGCGACGGCAGCACCGACGAAGGGGTGACCACCACCTACTACGCCGACGCCGACGGGGATGGCTACGGCAATCCGCTCGCGAGCGCGGCCGCGTGCTCGGCTCCGAGCGGCTACGTCACCAGCTCCACCGACTGCGACGACACCGACGCGGCCGTGAACCCGGCAGCGGTCGAGGTCTCGTACGACGAGATCGACAACGACTGCGACGGCGCCCAGGACGCGATGGTCGCCGCGGACGAGTCGGGCTGGACCGTCATCGGCACCGGTTCGTCCGACGCCATCGGCACCACCGCGGTGGCCGCACTCGGGGATCTCGATGGCGACGGCGACGGCGAGCTGGTGATCGGCGCCCCCACCTGGGACGAGACTGCCACCAACGACGGTGCCCTCGCCTTCCACGACATCGACACGAGCGGCAACCCCGCCGACTATGACGCTGCTTACCTGCTGGTGAGCGGCGACGACGACGACGAGTACTTCGGCGCGGCCTTTGTGGTCCTCGGCGACGTGGACGGGGACGGCTCCACCGAGGTGGCGGCCTCGGCGTACCAGGAGGACCGCGACAGCACCGACGATGGCCGCGCCTACGTCTTCGACGTGGACGGATGGAGCGGCACGTGGATCAATCGCGACATCGATCAGGGCAACATCTCAGGCATCTCCGCGGGCTTCTTCGGCTACTCGCTCGCGGCCGGCGACTTCGACGGCGACGGCGAGACGGACCTCGCGTCTGGCGCGCCGAACGAGTCGAGCGCGCGTGGCCGGGTGTGGGTGTGCCTGCACAGCGACGACTACTGGGACGACGGGTTGGATGCCGACGAGTGCAGCTACTACATCGCCGGCGTCAGCGCGTCGGACCACCTCGGCTACTCGGTGGCCTTCGGCGACTTCGACGATGACGGGTACGACGACCTTGCGGCGTGCTCGCCGGACGACGACGACTCGGGCTCCGCGTCGGGCACGTGTTGGGTGGACTCGGGGTCGAGCTCTCCGAGCGCGCGTGGGACGACGGTGTCGAGCCTCGACGAGGCCAAGATCACCGGGAGCGCCGCGAGCGACCGGGCGGGGCTGACCAACCAGTCCCTCACCGTCGGCGACTTCGACGGCGACAGCATCGACGATCTGGCGGTGGGCGTGCCGGGGTACGACGGTGCGGCGACCGACGGCGGCGCCGTGGCGATCTACGCGGGAGGCAGCCTCACGGGCTCGCTGACCCTCACGGGCGCTGACTGGCTCGTCACCGGGACGGGGGCGCTAGGCACTGGGCTGTGGATGGGTGGGGATGTGAACGCCGACGGCACCTCCGACCTGCTGGCGGGCGCCACGACGGCCGACTCGGCGGGGGTGCTCTACTTGGTCGCGGGCGGTCGGGCGGCCGGGGCACTGACCCTGCCGGATGACCAGCACGCGAGCTGGACCGGAGAGAACGCCAGCGACAACTTCGGCAGCGCGGTGGGGGGACTCTTCGACCTTGACGCGGACGGGACGGAGGACTTCGCGGTCGCTGCTCCCGGAAACGACGAGGGCGGCAGCGGAGCCGGGAAGGTGTATGTGCTTCCTGCATATTAGTCCGAAACAGCGGGGGGAACCCCTCGCCGGGGTTCCCGCTACCGGGGCCGACCTCGCTCCCTCCGCAAGCTACGGGAGCGAGGTTCGAGGCGCGTAAATAACGCGCCCCGAAGGCCCCTCTCCCCCTCCTCGCCAGTCCCCCATGCCGCTCTGGCGTTTCATGGCTCCAGGGAGCCGGCCTTCAACCGCGATTCAGCCGTCTGTGTCGTCGGTATCCGCGTCGTCCGTATCTGCGTCGTCGGTATCTGCGTCGTCGGTATCTGCGTCGTCGGTATCCGCGTCGTCGG
>CANKOI010000105.1 GCA_947484175.1 Deltaproteobacteria bacterium | reverse complement strand
GCTGGTGCACTTCGGCCGGGGCGCCGCTCGCATCGATTCGCACGACCCGGTCACCGCGCGCCAAACACCTCAAGATGGCCGACTCGTAGCTGGCGGCGATCCGCTGGAGTTGGTCGAGGGTCTCGAAGCGGTCGCGCACCCCACCGCGAGCCTCCACTCTTCGCAGGCACTCCTCCACGGGAAGGTCCAGCATCACGACGGCATCCGGCGCAGGAAACTCGGCGTTGTATTGCCATACCCGGTCGAGGCCCAGCGACTGAGACTGGTATGCGAGGGAGCTGAGGAAGTACCGATCGGTGAGCACGACTTCGCCGCGAGCCAGCGCAGGAAGCACGACACGGTCGAGGTGATCGCGCCGGTCGGCCGCGAAGAGCAGGCCGAAAACCGCATCGCCAACCACGCCGCCTGCGAGCTCTGACCGGATGAGCGTGCCCACCGGGCCGTCGGAAGGTTCACGGGTGCGCCGAACCGACCGCCCCTCCGCCACAAGCGCCGCTTCGTACAGGCCGATCTGCGTGGTGCCGCCCGATCCGTCGAGCCCTTCGAACGAGATGAACATCGGAGCACAATGTATGTCGAACGGGGGGGCGCTGCGCGTCTGCCCGCCACCGGGGTGGCCGGGTTCGCCGCGCAGCGCAGCGCCTGTGCGGCTTTTTTGACTGGTCGTGCGCAAGACTCCGTGGCAGGCTGCGCGCAATCGGATTCCCCATGCTCCTCGTCGCCAGCCTTGCCCTCGCTGCGGCGCCCGACGCGGCGGAGACCCGCGCCTCCCTCCTGCGCCTCGTCGAACAGGCCGACGACCTCGCCTGCCTCACGCCGCTCGTCGCGCAGCTCCACGAGCACTGGGAGGAGTTCACTCCTGATGAGCAGGCCCGCATCCGAGCCATTCTCTCGCCCCCTACCGCGCCGCTGTTCGCGCCGGTGGTGGAGCGCGTGCGCCCGGTGCCCGCGAAGGCCGCGCCGCCTCCCGCGAAAGATTCCTGTTGGTCGTGGAGCGACAACCGCGTGGTGGGCGAACACTTCGTGGTGGAGTGGGAGGATGGCGTGAACAGCGACCTCGCCGACCAGTGGCTCGAGGACCTCGAGCTCTCCTGGGAGGTGCAGGTCGACGAGTACGGATGGCGCGAGGCCGATGGCAGCGACAAGTACCTGCTGGTAGCGCTCATCCGGGACCAACGGTCGGGCGGCGCCTACACCTCCGTGCAGAGCTGCGGCGGCGAGAGCATCCCCTACATGGTGAGCGGCGACGACAGCTGGAACGATCCCGAGTGGGGCGCCACGATGGCGGCCCATGAGTTCAACCACATGCTCCAGTTCGGCTATGGCGACGCCCCGGAGTTCTGGTGGTGGGAGGCCACGGCCACCTGGGTCGAAGATTCCGTATTCCCGGACTCCAACTACTGGTCGGCGTACGTATACGGCTACACGCAGGCGCCGTACATCTCGATGTCGGCCAGCGACCAGAACGATCGTGATGTGTTCAATCACATGTACGGGATGGCGATCTTCGCCTTCTACCTAGACGACTATCAGGGCGGCCACGACACGGTGCGCCAGACCTGGGAGGACGCCATCGATGACCGCAGCCGCTACGAACGCGGCGCCGAGGACATGATCGAGGAGCTCGACCTCGACTGGCAGACCGTGTATGCGGACTTCGTCACCAAGAACACGGTGATGGACTACAACCAGCAACGCTGGTTTCCGGAGGTTGAAGAGGAGGAGTCGGTGAAGTCGCTTCCGGCCCACGGGCGCTCCGGCCGCGATACCGTCCCGCAGGGCTACGGCCAGAACTTCCTGAAGTTCGCCGACGGCATGGGGGAAGGCGACTTGGTGATCGAGTTCGAGGGCGAAGGCAACGTGGACTGGTCGGTGCAGCTCGTGGAGTCGAAGGGCAAGCGCGTGAACCGCGTGGTCTCGATCGTGGTGGAGAACGGCAGCGGCGAGCTGACCCTCGAGGGCTACGGCGACGAGGAGGTGATGCTGGTGGTGAGCCCGCTCATCTGGAGGGAAAACGAGTACGAATACTCGTGGACCGCCAATCTGGTCGTCGCGCCGGAGGACACCGGCACGGACTCACCCACCGGCGATGGAGCGGGCGAGAGCGAGGGCGAGGGCGGCGCCGTGGACGTGGGGGCAGGGGCGTGTGGCTGCGCGAGCGGTGGAAGCGGAGCCGCAGGTCTGGTGCCGGCCGTGGCCCTCGCAAGCCTCCTGCGGCGGCGAGCACCCAAAAACAGCCAGAGCCCATCGTTGCCGATGAGCTCTGGGAGGTGGTGCGCGAGGGGGGACTTGAACCCCCACGGGGATTAACCCACTAGCACCTCAAACTAGCGCGTCTACCATTCCGCCACCCGCGCAGGGCGACCGCCATGTACATCCACGGGGGGCGCCGGTCAAGCCCCGCGGCGAGAATCTACGGCGTGGGCGAGGCCGGCGGCGAGGCCGGCGGAGCCACCATCTCCGTCGGCACGACGATGCCTGGGGCGGGCGCGGCGGGCGCGGCGGGCGCGGCGGGTAGAAAGCCCGCACCCTTCACCGGCTCGGCGGTGGGCGTGGAGAGGTCGAGCGCGCCGCCGGCCTGATTGGCCCGCGTGCTGCGGTACGCCAGCGTGATGCTGGTGATCAGGAACAGGGTGGCCACCACGCCCGTGCCGCGAGTGAGGAAGTTCCCCGGCCCCGAGGCGCCGAAGATCTGCGCGCCGCCGCCTCCGCCGAAGGCGCTCGACATGTCGGCCCCTTTGCCGGGCTGCATGAGGATCACCGCCATGAGCAAGAAGCTCAGGATGATGTGCAGGGTCATGAGAAAGGTTTGCACGCCGACTCCGTGAAGCCGAGGGTGCTAACCACGAGGTTCGCCCGCGGCTACGATCGGGGCCACCGGGGGCAGCGCTCGCGCTCCACACACTCCCCGTAAATCTCGTGGCGATGGGACCGTAGGCGAATTCCGTGCCGGGCTGCCACCTCCGTCTGTCGACGTTCGATCTCGGGCTCTTCAAACTCGAAGATCGCCTGACAGTCCGTGCAGATGAGGTGATCGTGGTGCTCGTCGTCGTGGGCCGCTTCATACCGCGACTGCCCGCCGCCGAAGTTTCGTTCGTGCGCGAGGCCGGCCTCCACAAACAGTTTCAGCGTGCGGTACACGGTCGCCGCTCCGATCGCGGGGTGGCCGGCCTGCACGGCCCGCAGCACCTCCTCCACGGAGAGGTGACTCCCCGCGCCGAGGAACGCTTCCAAGATCAGCGTGCGCTGTCGAGTGTGCTTCAGCCCTTCCCGGTCGATGTACCGGGCCAGGCGGGCCTGCGCGGACGTCAGGGGCGTCACGAGGGCACCGTACCCCGGCGGCCCCATTCTCGTCGCACGCGCAACGCCGTATCGACCGCCACGATCACGACGCACACCATCATGAGCACGATGAGAGTGGCATCGAGGTAGCCCTCGAAGTTCTTCATCGGCAGGTACTTCCGGGTGGTGGCCTGCCAGCCGGCGGTCAGCGTGGTGGTGGCCAGAAACAGGAAGGGGAGCACCGTCACCCAGGCGTAGCGCCCCCGCCCGGCGTTCACGATCACCGAGGTGCCCACGCACAGGGCGACACAGGCCAAGAGCTGGTTGGCGATTCCGAACATCGGCCAGATGGTCGAGATGTTCCCGGTGCTCAGAAAGTAGGTCCACCCACCCACTACGAGGCCGGTCGCCATCAGCGACCCCGGGAGCCAGCTGGTGTCACGAAAGGGGGGCACCACCCGCCCGATGAACTCCTGCACCACAAACCGCGCCACCCGCGTGCCGGTGTCGATCGTGGTGAGGATGAACAGCGCCTCGAACATGATCGCGAAGTGGTACCAGTAGCCGAGCAGCGAAGACATCCCGGGCAGCCCCGAAAAGATCTGCGCAATCCCCACCGCGAGAGAGACCGCGCCGCCCGACCGCCCCGCGATCGCCTCGCCGATCTCCGCCTCGAAGGTCGGCAGGTTCACCATCGACAGCCCGAGCTTCGAGAACGGCTCAGCGGCGAGGTTGATGGCGTAGTAGTCGCCGGGCTCGAGGCAGGCCGCCGCGATCAGCGCGCAGATCGCCACGAGGCCCTCCAGCAACATCGCCCCGTACCCGATGGCCCGCGCGTCGAGCTCGTTGGTGAGCATCTTCGGGGTGGTGCCGCTGGCTACGAGGCTGTGGAACCCCGAAATGCTGCCGCACGCGATGGTGATGAACACGAAAGGGAACAGTTTGCCCGGAATGATGGGGCCAGCTCCCCCCGCGAACTCGCTGATCGCCGGGGCCTTCAGCTCCGGGTTCACGACCAGCACCCCGACCACCAAGGCCGCTACGGTGCCGAGCTTCAGGTAGCTGCTGAGGTAGTCGCGGGGGCACAGGAGCACCCACACGGGCAATACACTCGCCACAAAACCGTAGGCGCCCAACGCAAAGATCAGCTCGCCGCGACTGAGCGTGAACCACGGCGCCAGGGCCGACTGGGCCACCGGCTCGCCTAAGAACACGCAGGCCATCATGCCGAGCGCACCGGCCGCGCTCGCCCCCACGACATCGCCGGGACGCAGCTTGTAGAGGTAGAGCCCCATCGCCACGGCCAGCGGGATCGACATGGCGATCGTGAAGGTGCCCCACGCCGAATCGTGCAGCGCGTTGACTACCGACAGCGCCAACCCCGCGAGCGCCACCACAAGGATGAAGAGGATCGCGACGCTGGTGACGAGCCCGCTGAGCGGGGAAAGCTCAGCGCGGGCGATCTCGGCGAGCGACTTCCCGTCGCGGCGCACGGAGGCCGCAAGGATCACGAAGTCGTGCACGGCACCGCCCAGCACCACGCCGAACAGCAGCCATAGATAGCCGGGCAGGTAGCCGAACTGCAGCGCGAGCACGGGACCGATCAGCGGGCCCGCGCCGGAGATGGCCGCGAAGTGGTGGCCGAACAGCACCCACTTGTGGGTGGGGTGGTAGTTCTGGCCGTCGTTGAGCGCCACGGCGGGGGTGACCCTAGTAGCGTCGAGCACCATCACGCGCGCGGCGAGGAAGGCGCTGTAGTAGCGGTAGCCGATGGAGAGCACCGCGAGGGCGCCGAGCATGAGCCAGAATGCGTTCATGGCCGCGGAGTCTACCGCAAGCGCTCGCCGCCGCGACGGCGAACGAAGCGAATCCGCAGGAGCAGGCCGACCGAGACCACGGCAAGGCCCACGCTGAGCCCCCACCAGATGCCCTCGGCGCCGAATCCGCCGACCACGCCCAGCGCGTACGCCACGGGCAGGCCGAAAATGTAGTACCCCACGAGGTTCGCGAGGGTCGGCACGCGCACGTCGCCGGCGCCGCGGAGCACACCGAAGCTGATCACCTGCACGCCGTCGAAGAGCTGGAACGCTGCCGCGATCGGCAGGAGACTCGCGGCCAGCAGGCGAACGGCCGGGTCGGGGCTGTAGGGCATTACGAGCCAGGGGCCGGCGAACCAGAAGACGGCTCCGCTAAACACCTGAGTGGCGAGCCCGAGGGTGAGCGCGGCGCGCGCGGCAGGCCACCAGTCATGCCCACCCCCGAAACGGTGCCCCACCCGCGCTGCCACGGCCGCGCCTACGCCGTAGGGCAGCATGAAGGAGACCGACGCCAGGTTGATCGCAGCAGAGTGAGCTGCGAGCTCACGCTCACCCAGCCAGCCCATCATCACGCCCATTCCCGCGAAGGCCCACATTTCGGTGCCCATCTGCACGCCGAGCGGAAGCCCGAGGCGCAAGAGGCGAACCAGCGCAGCGAGAGTGAGCCCAAGGTCGCGGGGCCACCAGTCCCGGAGGGTGCCCCGCACCGAAGCGGCCAACACCAGGAGAACCCCCAGATCCACGATGCAGGTGGCCACCGAAGTGCCCGCCACGCCCAGCGCGGGCACGCCCCACCCTCCGCCCATCAACCACAGGTTCAGGGGCACCTTGAGCGCGGTGAAGGCGATCGTCACCACCATCGCCGGGCGCACGGTGCCGATCGCCTGGAGGAAGGTGCGCAGGGTCTGCGACAGCATCACGATCGGCCAGGCGAAGGCCAGCGGTGCGGCGTACGCCTGCGCGTAAGGGATCACCGACTCCGGCTGACCGAGGAGCCGCAACCCCCACGGCGTCAGGAGGTACCAGACGCTGACCAGTAGGCCGAGCGGAACACTCAACGCGAGCATCCGCGTGAGGGCCTGCCCGACGACTGTGCGGTCCCCCTCCCCGTAGGCCTGCGACACGACGGGCTCAATCGCCCGCACCGCCCCCATCGCCAGCACCGCGCCCGAGAGCCCCCAGGCGTTCGCGACCGCCACGCCAGCCTGCGCGCTCCCGCCCAGCTGCCCCACGCAGATCGAGTCGACCACGTTCATGGCCATGAACGCGAGCATGCCGAGGCTGGTGGGCCACGCGAGCCCGAAGATGACGCGGAATTCCGAACGCACGGAGCCTGAGGGGGGGATCACTTGACGCGAAGGCTACACACGCCCCGCGCGATCGGCAGCAGCCCTGAGCTAAGCTTCCGGCCTCCGGACGCTCCATGCTGCTCGTCTCCCTCGCCCTCGCAGAGGCTCCGCCGCCCATCGTGAACGGCGACGCCACGACCGACTACGGGCAGGTCGTCACGCTCTGGAGTCAGAACTCCCGCGGGGAGGGGTACAACTTTTGTTCCGGCACGCTGGTGGCCGACCAATGGGTGGTCACCGCCGCGCACTGTGTCGACGCCATCGACGACAACGAGCGGGACTACGGGCTCGATGAGCACTACGTCATCGTGGGCTACGACCTCAACAAGTCGGCCGGCGTGACCGAGTACGCGCAAATGACCGCTTGGCACCAGCACACCAATTGGGACGGCAACAACAACGCCTACGACATCGCCATCGTGGAGCTCGCCACGCGCATCACCTCGGTCGAGCCGATGCCTGTCAACAAAGACACCGTTCGCGACGCCATGATCGGCCTCGACTACCGCTACGTGGGGTGGGGCATCACGAGCGACCAGGCCGCCGACTCCACGAAGAAACGTTTCGCCGACATGCCGCTCTACGACTACGACGCCACCATCCAGTACGCCTACGACCCGGACGACGACCAGAACGTCTGCTCGGGCGACTCTGGCGGCGCTGGGCTGGAAATCCTCTCGAACGGCGGTTTCGAGCTGTCTGCGGTCAACGGTTTCGTGTGGGCGATCAATGGGGGGAACTCGCCCTGCAGCAACGGCGCCACCGGGGGGGTGCGCGTCGATAAGTTCATCACGTGGATCGAGGGCTACACGCCGGTCCAGAGCTGGGAGGAGATGAACGGGGGCGACGCCGACACCGACACCGACTCGGACACCGACTCGGACACCGACTCGGACACCGACACGGACACCGACACGGATGCAGACGCCGATGCCGACTCGGGCGGCGACTCCGAACGCCCCTTCGACGAGCCCGACGCACCCGCTGACGTGGCCGAGGACTACACCTCGCTGGACCTGAGCGTATGCGGCACCTCCGGGTCGGCCGGAGGCGCGGCTTGGCTTGCGGTGGCCCTGCTCGCCCGCCGCCGCCGGTGCTGATCGGCGCTCAGCGCAGCGAGAGCGCCTCCACCGCCGCCCCCTCGCCCGCTACTCGCCCTCCGAGTACCACACAGCTCAGCGACCCGGTAAATCCGTAGTCACCCACGATCGAGCCCCCGCACATCCCGGTCAGCTCCCCCGCAGCGTACACGCCCGGAAGCGGCTGGCCGGCGGCATCCAGCACCCTCCCGTTGAGGTCGACCGCGATGCCACCGAAGTTCTTCGCCAAGCTGGTGGCCACCGGCACCGCGTAGAAGGGTGCGGTGGATACCGGCCGCACCGCATCGGCGTCGGCGTCGCGGAAGGGGTCGACGACCTCACCCCGCGAAGCGGCGTTCCACTCCTCCACGGTCTCGTGGAGCGCGGTGGGATCGAGGCCGAGCTCCGTTGCGAGGGCCGCCAAGGCGTCGCCCCGAAACGCCACCCCTGCGGCGCAGAGCTCCTCCACGTCGTAGCTGTCGCGCCCGCCGTCGAGCACCACAAACTCGGTGTCGGTCAGCCGCGCATCGCCCACCAGCCACACCAGACCCTCAGGCTGGAACGCGCGGGTGCGCCCCACCAAAAAGCTATTCAGGCCCGTTTCGTCGGCAAATCGGGCCGCGCTAAGGTTCACCCACGGGAATTCCCCGATTTCCCGGGCACCGATCTCCTCACGCGGGTTCGCGGGCGAAGGCACCCCGTGGGCGTAGAAGCCGATGGCCTGTAGATTTTCGCTGCCGGCGCCGAGCGCCTCCAACATCGTGTGGCCGTTGCCGTCCGCGCCCGGGGCGGAAGCAAAGGTCACCTGCGTGAGCGCCAGTTCGGGCACCGCGGCCTCCACTCGTGCGAGATCGCGGAGGAAGCCCCCCGTGGTCACGACCACGCTCCCCGCGCCCATCGAGTGTTCGCCCGCGTCGTCACTCCAGGTCACGCCCACGACGCGCCCCCGGTGCTGCACCAGCGCCGACACGGTCGACGAAGCACGAAGCGCTTCGGTGGGGACGGCGGAGAGCATCGCCGACACCAGCGCGGGCCCGCCGCCCGCCACCGGGTGGACGCGCTCCGTCGTGCCGCTCGACTCATCGCCACCCGGTTGATCCCAGCGGACGCCGAGGGTGGCGAGCCAATCGTGAACGCGGGGGACGTTTTCGCTGGCGAAGGTAAGGAACCACGGGTTTGCCACGTCGCCACCGGTGAAGGCCGGCCACTCTGCAGCAAGCTGGGTTGGCGAGTCGACGATGCCCGCCGCCGTCTGCTCGCTCGACCCCGAGAACAGCATCAGGCCCCCAGACAACGAGGCGGCCCCCCCGAACGTGGCTTCACGTTCGAACAGTACCACCCGCGCTCCGCTCGCCCCGGCCTCCGACGCCGCCGCTAGGCCGGCGACTCCGCCGCCGATCACCACGACATCGACGGTCTCGTCGAATTCAGGCGCCGCCGCCGAATCGCCGCTGTCCGCCGAGTCGCCGACCAGTCCGGTGTCGCCGGTGTCGCGCGCGCTGGGGTGTGGAGACGAGCCCCCGGACGGCTCCACGCACCCCACGGCAATCGCCACCAGCAACAGCGCCGCCGACTGCAACCCGAAGCATCGTCGCCGAGGGCGGTCCGCGCCCGCTCCTCGTGCTGCCCCCCCGCTCCCCATTCGGCCTCTCCCCTGCGAAACCTACACCCGACGAGCGGTGGGTGGCCAGATCACTTTGTGCATCTGGAGTTGGAAGCGGGCAGGAACGTGGTCGGCCAGCATCCACGCCACGACGTGGGCGGCCTCGAGGAGCCCGAACGCCGTGGAGAAGAGCACGTGACACCGCTCCGCGAGGCGATGTTCCTCCACGATCGCGCGGGCCCACTCGTAGTCGCGCCGCGAGGCGAGCACGAACTTCACTTCGTCGCCGGGCTGCAGGAGCGCAACGTTCGACCAGAGGTTGGCTTCCACCTCGCCGGAATCCGGCGGCTTCAGGTCGAGGATCACGTGCACACCATCGGGCACGGGCGCGATGTCGCGGCTCCCCGAGGTTTCGAGGAGCACGGTGTGGCCTCGCGCCAAGAGCCGTTCCATCAGGGGGATCGCCTGCCGGTGCACGAGGGGTTCTCCCCCCGTGACTTCCACCAAGTTCACCCCGGCGGCGCCCACCTCGGCCACCACATCGTCGATGGATCGGTGCTCGCCTCCCCGAAAGGTCCACTCGCTGTCGCACCAGGTGCAACGCAGGTTGCACCCGGCAAGTCGCACAAAAACACAGGGCAGGCCTGCGAACGTGCTCTCCCCCTGCACGGAGGTGTACACCTCAATCACCCGCAGGCGCTCGTCGGGCGGAATGTGGACCACGAGGCGCGGGCTATCCGCCGAGGGGCGCATTAGCACCCCCGCCCCGGAGTGCCCCATGCTCGGACTCAACCTCGTGGCCTTCACCGCCTTCGCCGCCGATGCCACGGTTGCCCATCCCCACCGCGGGGTCGTGACCGCCTACCATGGCGCCCCGCCCGCAGTAGCGCTCTCGGCAGCCGACCTCTCCACCCTCGCCTCCGGCAGCGTGCTCCTGAAGCAACAGCAGGTGGCGTCGGGCGGGCGCGGAGTCGCCATGATGGACATCAAAGCGGCACCAGCCCAGATCTGGTCGAAGATACTAGACTACGGGCACTACCCGCAGATGGTGGACCGAGTGTCGGAGTGCGGCAACTACCGCGTGTCGGGCGAACACATCTTCACCCGCTTCGTGCTCAGCGTTCTGGGCACGGAGGTGGAGTACTTCATCGACCACACCTCCCGCCCGCACCTCGGCTACCTCACCTGGACGCTCGACTACGCCCGGAAGAGCGACCTCGACGACAGCGTGGGGTACTGGCGGGTCACGCCGCAGGCGTCCAGCCCGGCGGTCACGCGGCTGGAATACTCCGTCGACATCCGGTTCACCGGCTACGTACCCGGGTTCGTCGCCGACATGATCTCCAAGAAGGGCCTCACCGACGCGACAAGCTGGGTGAAGCGAGAAAGTGAACGTCGCTGAGGCGGCTTCGCCCGCGTAGAGGCGTTGGAGCAGGCACTTTGTGGTAGCATCCTCCTGCGAGGTTCCCCCATGACCCCCACCATCGCCCTCCTGCTGCTCCTTTCCGCCTGTGCCGACCCCTTCGGCGACGCCCAAGCGGCCGATACGATCGAAGCGTGGGACAAGTTCCTGACCGAGGGTGCGACGGGCTCGGAAAAGATGAGGGCCGAGTCAAGACTCGAGCAGCTCCTCGTGCTTCGCGCCGAGGAGACGAAGGCGGTGGTGGACTACGACGCCCTGCTCAAAAGATTCCCCACCTCGCGGCGCAAGAAGGACATGGAGGCTGGCCGGGGAAACGCAGCGTTCGCGATCGCGGAGGAGAGCGGCACCACCGAGGCGTGGCGCACCTTCATCACCGAAAACCCCGCGGCCGACGGCAAGCTGCGGAAACGGGCGAAAGCGATGGTGGATGTCGCCGCCTACAGCGCCGTGCTCATCATCGGCGAGCCGACGGTGGCGGAGGTGAACCTCGCCAACAACCCCTCCGGGCCGAAAGACGGGTGGGGCGTGACCGCACCCATCACCAACAACGGCACCGTGGCACTGGAGTACGCCAGCATGGAACTGGTGTTCCGAGACGCCGCGGGCAAGAAACTCTGGGCCGTCAACTACCCGATCGCGGCGCCCACCGGCCCCGGCGGCATGCCCATTGAAGAGGAACTCACCAAGCCGCTGGCGCCCGGCGAAACCCGCACCTGGAGCTACAGCACCGGCGAGGTACCCAACGGCTGGCTCGACGGCAGGAAGGTGTCCCTCCAGCTCGTGTCCGCGAGGCCGGTCGCGCCCTAAGGAGTCGCCAAACTGACCAGTGAGTCAGTTTGGTGCCTACTTGGAAGGATCCACCCGGTCACGCAGGTCTTCGGTCACGAAGTCCAACAAGGTCGTCGACAGTTCGATGATCTGCTGGTGAGTGAACCCTTCCGTCCGGAGCTGGCGGTAGAACGCGCGGGCCACCGAACGGTTGCGATTGCGGTACAGTTCGTCGCTCGTGGCCGACGGGGTAGTGCTAGACGTTCCGACATTCATGCCGGGCACGTAGCAAGGTATGTGCCAGCGCGCACGAAGACTAGAAAGCCAACGAAACTGGGTGCTTCCGCTTTCAACCGCGAACGGGATTACGCAGTCGACTGCGAAGTGCGCAACGCACCGCGCCGGCCACGTAGCACCGGCAGATGCGATAGCGGGGCACCATGCCCGTGTGGATCGCCGCCGCAATCGCCGCCCCCATCCTGCTCAGCCCCACACCTTCGGGCGGCGTGGGGTTCCGGGGGGAGAGTTCGGGCGGCCCGGTGGTCGGAAAGCTCGCGACCTTCACCGCCTCCCTCGATCTCGAGGCGGGCACCGGCACCTTCGAGGCCGATCCCGCCTCGCTCACCACCGGCCTCGGGCCGCGGGACCAGCGCATGTGGGTGCACACCCTCGACGTGGTCACGTTTCCCGAGCTGCGGTTCGAAGTGCACCGCATCGAGCCTGCCTCGGCCGGTGAGCCCAGCGGTGGGGCCCTCGCGCTCCACGGCACGCTCCTCCTGCACGGCGTGAGCGCCCCGCTGGTCGTGGCGGCCACGCTCGAGCGGGAGGGCGAACGGGTGCGCCTCTTTGGTGAAGTGCCGCTCACCCTCGCCGCCTTTGGGCTGCCCGATCCCTCCGTGCTGCTGGCGCGGTTCGGTCCAGGCGTGACGGTGACGTTCGACCTCACAGGAGCCCCATGATCGAGCTGGAGAGTCTGCACCTCGTCGTCGATGGCCCGACGGCCCGGCTGCGTCTTGATAACGGCAAGGCCAACGAGATGGGCCGTGTGCAGCTCGCCGACTGGGAGCGGGTGTGCGACCTCCTCGAGTCCGGGACCGTGCGCACCCTGATCACGTGGAGCGATCGTCGCTCGTCAAAGGGGGCGCCGATCTTCATCGCCGGTGCGAACGTCACGGAACGCGCCGAATGGTCGAACGACGACGTGCGTGCCCATGTGCGCAGACAGCGTGCGTTGCTGGTTCGGCTGCGGCACGCACCCATCTTCCATGTGGCGGTGGTGCACGGGGTTGCCCTCGGTTGGGGCACCGAGTTCATGATCGCCTGCGACTGGCGAATCGCCACTCCAGGGGCCCGCTTCAGCCTGCCCGAGACCGGCCTCGGCATCCTGCCCGGGGCCGGCGGAGCCAGCGAACTGCACGCGCTGATCGGTCCGAGCCACACCTTGCGGCTGGGAATGACGGGCGAGATGATCGACGCCACGGAGGCCCATCGGATCGGACTGGTGGACGAACTGAGCGCCGACGTCGAGGCCGGCCGCGGGCGCGCCGATGCGCTCGCCGCCCGCATGGCCACCCGATCGCCCACGGCGTCCGCGGCGTTCAAGGCTGCCGTTCTGGCGTCGATCGGCGTGCCTCCGGAGGACCGGCGCGAGCGCGAAGCGCGCGCCTACGAACACTGCGTGGCCACGGGTGAGGCGGCCATCGGCCGGGCGAACTTCGCCAGCATCACGGCGGGCGAGGCGCCCCCCTGGGGCCCGTTCCAGCGGTTCCTCCCGTGATTCTCGCGCTCCTCTTTGGCTGCCCCGACCCCGAGCCGCCCCTTGAGAGTGCCCTCGCAGCCCTGAACCGAGGCGACGACGCAGCCCTGCAAGACCAGCTCGACCAGCTCCCCAACGCGATCACCCGCGACATGTTGCTCCTCGAGCTGGCCACGGCAGAGCCCCAGCAGGGGGGCCGACTCTGCGCCCGCATCACGACAGACTACGGCCGAGAAAAGTGCCAGAAGGTGGTCGGCCGCCCCCATCTGCAGGGGGTCGGGCCGTGACCTGGGCTTACGGGGCGCTCGGGAGCGCTCTCCTATCCCTGGCCGCCTGCACCCCTCCCCCGCCGAGCGTTCCGCCCCCCGCCGAGACGGCCGCGGACTGCGAGCACGAGCCCTCCGCCGGCTTGCGCACCCTCTGCCTCGTCCAGGTCGCCGCCGATCGGGCGCTCGCCGGCGATGCCGCGCAGGCGCATGCGGCCTGCGCCGCTGTGCCCGCGGGCACATGGCTAGACGAGTGCCACTTCCGCACGGGGGAGGAGCTGGCACGCGCAGGCGAACTCGCAGCCGGCCTCGCCTCGTGCGGCCAAGCGGGGCGCTTCCGAACCTTCTGTTTCACCCACGCCGCGTGGAGCGTGCCGCCCTCCTCGGCCCCCCTCGCGGAGTGGGAAGCGCTCGGCCAACCCTTCTCCGACGTGGAGGGCGTCGCCGTTCTCAGCGCCCGCTGGTGGTTCAATCGGTACTACGGCACCGGGGAGGCCGATTCGGCGGTGGCGGTGGTGGCGCCCGCGAGCGGCCGTGCGGCAGCGCGCGGCGCGTGGGCGCTGGAGGCGGTGCGGCTCGCCGGCGGCGACCTGACGGTGGCCGCCGGCGCGTGGCAAGGCCCCGTGCTCCGCGGCGAGCCGCTGCCGCTCCCCCAGCGTGTCGGCCGCTATGACCTGCCCTTCGGCATCGAAGCCGAGCGCCTCCTGCCGCACGTTCCCGGCTTCGCGGGTAGCGCCCGCCTCGTGGGTGAAACCGACGAGGAGGACCTCGCCATCGCGCTCCTCGAGGGGGCGTACTTTCGGGAGTCGGCGGGCGCCGCGTCGTTCGACGCGGCGCTGGACGATCCTCGTCCGCGGGTGCGGTACACCGCTCTGCGCTGCTTCCGCACGCTGCCGTCCGCCGGGGCGGAAGCGCGGCTGGCGGGGCTCGCCGG
>CANKOI010000104.1 GCA_947484175.1 Deltaproteobacteria bacterium | reverse complement strand
TCGACCTGATCTCGTCGCTGCCGAGCCGGGAAGACCTGTTGTCGCAGCTGCTCAGCACCCTCGTCGAGGGGCCGCGGCTGCTCGTCAGCGTCATCCAAGCGCCGGCGCGCGACCTCGTGCAGCTGCTCAAGAACTACGAAGACAAGCTCACTACCGCCGAGTAGGCCACCTCCCCCCGGGGGAGTCGCCTTTCGGACTCTACCCTACCCCCTTCATTGAACCACTGGAGTACACCATGTCTCTTTCCCAAGCCGAAGTCGTCGACTACATCAAGAACCTCAAGCTGGCCGACGTCAAGGCCCTCGTCGACACCCTTGAGGCCGAACTCGGCGTCAAGGCCGGCGTGGCCATGGCAGCGGCGCCCGCCGCGGCCGTCGCAGCCGCCCCGGTCGAAGAGAAGACCGAGTTCGACGTGATCCTCACCGATTGCGGCCCGAACAAGATCGGCTGCATCAAGGCCGTGCGTGAGTTGGTCTCCGGTCTCGGCCTCGCCGAAGCCAAGGCCCTTGTCGAGAGCGCCCCGAAGGCGATCAAGAGTGGCGTCTCGAAGGACGACGCCGCTGCCGCGAAGAAGAAGCTCGAGGAAGCCGGCGCCAAGGTCGAAGTCAAGTAGATCGCAGTCGCGGGCATGAACGTCCGCGCTTTCGCCATCCTGATCCCACCGCATCCGCGGTGGGATCACCCCTTTCATCGTGAAGCGGGCCCCCAGAGAGGCTGCGCGGCACACCGATACGGAGTCCTCCATGGCTGACCTGCTCGCGAACAACTTCAAGTTCCGTCGCTCGTACAGCAAAACTGCGGCTGTGCCGATCACCAACCTGATCTCGGTACAGAAGGAGTCCTACCAGCAGTTCCTGCAGGCGAACTTGGCTTCGCCTGAACGCAAGAGCATTGGCCTTCAGGCCGTGTTCAGGAGCGTTTTCCCCATCAAGGACTTCTCGAACAAGGCGGAGCTCCAATTCGTTTCGTACGACTTGGAGCAGCCGAAGTACGACGTGGAGGAGTGCCGCGAGCGGGGAATGACCTTCCAAGCACCCTTGAAGGTGACGGTTCGCCTCGTCGTCTGGGAGGTCGACCCCGACAGCGGCAAGCGGAAGCCGTACGACATGAAGGAGTCCGACGTCTATTTCGGGGAAATCCCGTTGATGACGGAGAACGGCACCTTCATTGTGAACGGCACCGAACGCGTGATCGTGTCGCAGCTGCACCGCAGCCCCGGCATCTTCTTCGATGAGAACCCGTCCAAGACGGGCGGCAGCGGAAAGATGATCTTCTCCGCCCGGATCATTCCCAACCGCGGCTCTTGGATCGACTTCGAGTTCGACACCAAGGACATCCTCTACGTGCGGATCGACCGCCGCCGCAAGTTGCCGGCGACGTCGCTGCTCCGGGCGCTCGGCTACGGCACGGAAGACCTGCTCAACCACTTCTACCAGCGTGAGCGCATCTTCCGCGATGCTGACGGGGCGTGGAAGAAGGAGAGCAGCGTCGACCTGCTCAACATCCAAGTCGCCACGCGCGACGTCATCTCGGATGCCGGCGAGATCATCGTTAAGCAGGGCGCGAAGTTCAACAAACCCGCGCAGAAGAAGATGAAGGCGGCAGGCCTGATGCGCAACGCCTTGCAAATCGTGGACGGCCGCGAGCAGGAAGTTGAGGTCGGCGTGCTCCAGGTGGACTTCGAGTCGATGGAGGGCAAGGTTTGCGCGTACGACGTGGTGGACATGAACACCGGCGAGATCATCGCCGAGTGCAACGATGAGATCACCGCCGCTCAACTCAAGGAGATGGAGGCGCGGGGCATCGACGAGTTCGAGACCGTCTATATCGACGGAAAGTTCGTGGGCAGCTTCCTGCGGGACACGCTCCTCGTCGACAAGATCACCACCAAGGAGGAGGCGGTCATTGAGATCTACCGGCGCCTCCGTCCGGGCGACCCGCCCACCTACGACGCGGCGGATGCACACTTTCACAACCTCTTCTTCAACGCCGAGCGCTACGACCTGAGCAAAGTGGGCCGCAAGAAGCTCAACCACAAGCTCAACGTCGATCTGCCGCTGGAGCAGGTCACGCTCACCCGTGAAGACATTCTCAAGGTCGTTCAGTACCTGATCAACCTGAAGAACAAGAAGGGTGAAGTCGACGACATCGATCACCTGGGAAATCGGCGGGTGCGCGCGGTTGGCGAGCTCCTAGAGAACCAGTACCGCGTGGGTCTGGTTCGGATGGAGAAGGCGATCAAGGAGCGCATGAGCCTCTCGGAGATCGAGGCGCTCACGCCGGCCGACCTCATCAACGCCAAGCCGGTGTCGGCGGTGGTGAAAGAATTCTTCGGGTCCAGCCAGCTCAGCCAGTTCATGGATCAGAACAATCCGCTCTCGGAAGTCACCCACAAGCGTCGGCTGTCGGCCCTTGGGCCGGGCGGCCTCAATCGGGAGCGGGCCGGCTTCGACGTGCGCGACGTGCACCCGACCCACTACGGCCGCATCTGCCCCATCGAGACGCCTGAAGGTCCGAACATCGGCCTGATCGCGTCGCTCTCTACCTACGCTCGCGTGGACGAGTACGGCTTTATCGAGACACCGTACCGGGTGGTTCGCGACGGGGCGCCCACGCAGGAAATTCGCTACTTTACGGCACTCGACGAGGAGTTCTTCCTTCGCGACGGAAAGAAGGAGGAGCACTGCATCGCGCAGGCCACCGAGCCCTCTTTGTCGGGGTCGCACTTCACGGAGGCTGTCGTCTCCGCGCGTCGGGCCGGGGAGTTCGCCGTCGTTCCGCGGGAACAGATCACCCTGCAGGACGTGTCGCCGAACCAACTCGTCTCTGTCGCGGCCTCACTCATCCCGTTCCTTGAGAACGACGACGCGAACCGTGCGTTGATGGGAAGCAACATGCAGCGCCAGGCGGTGCCGCTTGTCCGCACGGAGGCTCCGCTTGTCGGAACCGGCATGGAAGATATCGTTGCGCGCGACTCGGGCGTCACGACCACCGCGCGTCGGGCCGGCGTGGTGGAGTACGTAGACGGTGGGCGCATCGTGGTGAAGTGTGAAGACGAGTCGGCCGAAGGGATCGGAGACGACGTCGACATCTACAACCTCACCAAGTTCACCCGTTCAAACCAGAATACCTGCATCAATCAGCGGGCGGTCGTGCGCGTGGGCGACCACGTGGGCAGGGGGGAGGTTGTCGCAGACGGCCCCGCCACCGATACCGGTGAGCTCGCGCTCGGCCAGAACGCCGTGGTCGCCTTCATGCCGTGGCAGGGCTACAATTTCGAAGACTCGATCCTGATCTCCGAGCGCCTCGTGGCCGAGGACTATTTCACCTCGATTCACATCGAGGAGTTTGAGGTGTCCGCGCGCGACACGAAACTCGGAAAAGAGGAGATCACCCGGGACATTCCGAACGTCGGCGAAGAGGCCCTCGCCAACTTGGACGACGCGGGCATCGTCCGGGTCGGAGCCGATGTGAAGGCCGGCGACATCCTCGTCGGGAAGATCACGCCCAAGGGCGAGACCCAGCTGTCGCCTGAAGAAAAGCTGCTCCGTGCCATCTTCGGCGAAAAGGCCGGCGACGTGAAGGACAGTTCGCTTCGCGTTCCGCCGGGGTTCGAGGGGACCGTGATTTCCGCGCAGGTATTTGCACGAGAGGGTGTCGACAAGGACAGTCGCGCCATGGAGATTGAGGGGTACCAGATCGCCCGGATCAACCGCGACCGGGACGAGAAGCTTCGTACGGTCCGGGATTCGGCGGCCCGCAGCCTCTCTCGGATCCTTCGCGGAACGGTCTCGGCGAGCAGGGTGCTCGACGACAACACGGGAGCGGAGGTGGTGGCTCGCGGCGATGCGTTCACTCCGGAGTTGGTGAAGCGGCTGAGCCTCGACCAGTACGAGCGCATCCAGATCGATGGTGACCACGCGGTGCAGGACGCGATCTTCGCGCTCGTCGACAAGGTGCGCGAGAAGGAGGACGAGCTCCGCGGGCGGTTCACGGCCAAGGTGGAGCGCCTTCAGAAGGGCGACGAACTGCCGCCCGGTGTGATCAAGATGGTGAAGGTCTACGTCGGCATCAAGCGGAAGCTGAGTGTCGGTGACAAGATGGCGGGTCGGCACGGCAACAAGGGAGTCATCTCGAAGGTGCTGCCCATCGAGGACATGCCGTACCTAGAGGATGGCACCCCGGTCGACCTCGTGCTCAACCCGCTCGGCGTGCCGAGCCGCATGAACGTGGGACAGATCCTCGAGACGCATCTTGGCTGGGCCGCGAAGGGCATGGGCGAGCAAATCGGTCGGATGATCGATGAGCAGTACGATGTCGACTCGCTTCGGGAATACCTCAGCGGGTGTTTCACCGGACAGCAGGAGGTACTCGCCTTCATTGGTGGGGCAACGGAGGACGAACTGCGCCGCTTTGCCGGTAAGTACCGCCGAGGCATCACGGTGTCCACGCCGGTATTCAGCGGCGCGGCGGAGGCCGAGATCAAGGTGGCTCTCAATCACGGCGGGCGCAACACCAACGGCCAGACGATCCTCTTCGATGGGCGCACGGGCGAGGCCTTCGCCAACAACGTGACGGTTGGGGTGATGTACGTCTTGAAGCTCCACCACTTGGTCGACGACAAGATCCACGCTCGGAGCATCGGGCCGTACAGCCTGGTCACCCAGCAGCCATTGGGCGGCAAAGCCCAATTCGGCGGGCAGCGCCTCGGCGAAATGGAAGTGTGGGCGCTCGAGGCCTACGGGGCTGCCTACGCGCTCCAGGAGTTCCTCACGGTGAAGTCCGACGACGTGCTCGGGCGCACCCGGATGTACGAGTCGATCGTCAAGGGCGAAAACGTTCTGGAAGCCGGCCTTCCCGAGTCGTTCAACGTGCTTGTCAAGGAGCTCCAGTCGCTGGCGCTCGACGTAGAACTGGTCGAAGACAAGGACGTTCTTCGCCAGGGCTGAGCCCCCTCCGGGTTGGCTCTTAGCCAGCCCCCTTCTCTCCAAATCTGAAAACTTCCGCTTTATCCCGACCTGTTCGGAGGCCCCATGAAGGACGTCTACAACCTCTTCGAGAAGCCTAAGAACCCGCTGCAGTACGTCGCCGTCAAGATCGCGCTGGCGTCGCCCGAGAAGATCCGCTCGTGGTCGCACGGCGAGGTGAAGAAGCCGGAGACCATCAACTACCGCACGTTCAAGCCTGAGAAGGATGGACTTTTCTGCGCCAAGATTTTCGGCCCGGTGAAGGACTACGAGTGCATCTGCGGCAAGTACAAACGTATGAAGCACCGCGGGATCACCTGCGAGAAGTGCGGCGTGGAGGTGATTCAGGCGAAGGTCCGTCGTGAGCGACTGGGGCACATCGAGCTTGCCACTCCCGTAGCGCACATCTGGTTCCTCAAGAGCCTTCCGAGCCGCATCGGTAATCTGCTCGACGTGTCGTTGAAGGACCTCGAAAAGGTGCTGTATTGCGAGTCTTATATGGTCACGAACGCCGGAGAGTCCACGCTCCAGGAGGGGGAAATCCTCTCGGAAGAGGACTATCAGGAGGCGATTCGTACCTACGGCTATGGCAGCTTCGACGTGGGAATGGGCGGCGAGGTGGTGCGCGACGCACTCGGAAAGATGGACATTGACGGGCTCGCGGAGACCCTTCGCCAGCAGATGCGTGACACCTCTTCCGAGGCGCAGCGCCGCAAGTTCGCCAAGCGGTTGAAGATCGTGGAGGCCTTCCATGAGTCCGGCAACCGGCCGGAATGGATGATGATGGAGGTGGTGCCGGTGATCCCGCCCGACCTTCGCCCGCTCGTTCCGCTCGACGGAGGTCGGTTCGCCACCAGCGATCTCAACGACCTCTACCGTCGCGTCATCAACCGGAACAACCGCCTCAAGCGGCTGCATGATCTCAACGCCCCCGAGATCATCATCCGCAACGAGAAGCGCATGCTTCAGGAGGCCGTCGACGCTCTCTTCGACAATGGGCGCCGCGGCAAGGTCTTCACCGGCCCCAACAAGCGCGCCCTCCGCTCGCTCTCGGACATGCTCAAGGGCAAGCACGGTCGCTTCCGGCAGAACCTGCTTGGCAAGCGCGTAGACTATTCCGGTCGTTCGGTCATCGTCGTCGGGCCCGAACTGCGCCTCCACCAGTGCGGGCTTCCCAAGAAGATGGCGCTCGAGCTGTTCAAGCCGTTCATCTTTGCGAAGCTCGAGGAGCGTGGCGTGGTCACCACGATCAAGGCCGCGAAGAGGATGGTGGAGCGCGAGGAGAACGAGGTTTGGGACGTTCTCGATGAGGTGATCAAGGAACACCCCGTGATGCTCAACCGGGCCCCGACGCTCCACCGTCTGGGCATTCAGGCTTTCGAGCCGGTGCTCATCGAGGGCAAGGCGATTCAGCTCCACCCGCTGGTCTGCACCGCATTCAACGCGGACTTCGACGGCGACCAGATGGCGGTCCACGTGCCGCTCTCGATCGAGGCGCAGATCGAGGCGCGCGTGCTCATGATGTCGACCAACAACATCCTCAGCCCCGCTTCGGGTCGGCCGATCATCCAGCCGAGTCAGGACGTCGTTCTTGGCTGCTACTACATGACTCGCGAGAGGCGCTATTCCCGTGGCCACGGCCGGGTGTTCGGCGATCCCGCCGAGGTCGAGAGCGCCTACGACGCTGGCGAAGTTCATCTCCAGGCCCCGATCTTCGTGAGGCTCCCCGCGCCGCCGCTGACCAGCCGCGTGCCCGAGCGCATCCCCGAGCTCAAGGACACCCACCTGCTTCTCGGCGTCGACATCGGCAGCGAGCTGCGGCAGGTCTGGCATGTTCACCGCGGCGTCACCACGCGGCACTCGGCGAACAGCATCGTCCGTGACGCAGCCAGCGTGGGCGGCGACATCGCGCTGAGCGTGGATGGCGCGAAGGTGGAGGGCGACGCCTTCGCCACCGTGGGCTTCTTTCACGCCGGCGGCAAGCTTCCCTCGGGGAAGGGGCTCCGTTTCGCGGCCGGGCACGGCGTCGGCAAGGTCAAAGCCGTAGCCGAAGGCGGCGGCGAGTTCGAAGAAACCATCGAGATCGAGGCTCCGGCCGGCCTCTTGGTTCGGGCGTTCCGCCTTCCCAAGCTCCGCGGAAACGCGCGTGTCGTGGGCGTCGTCTCGCCCACGCTTCCCGCCGATGGCAACGCCGTGAGCATCGACGCGCGCATGAACACCGCGCAGCGGCTGGCCGTGCTGCGCCAGGGCATCAGCCTGCTTCGCGCCCGGTTCGAGGACGACCTCGTGCTCGTCGTCGCCCCCGCCGGCTGCTTCGGATACGAGGGCAAGGTTCCGCTCCTCGCCGATGGCGACACCGGCGTGCTGGAAGCCCGTGGTGAACTAGTCAAGACCACGGTCGGCCGGGTGCTCTTTTTCGCGAACGTGGTTCCCCCCGAGCTGCCGTTCTCCCTCATCAACCGTCCGCTCGGCAAGAAGCAGCTCGGCGAGGTGATCGACCGCTGCTACCGCATCGCCGGTCCGAAAAAGACCGTGCTGCTGGCCGACGCGCTCATGCAGATGGGCTTCCGGATGTCGACGCACGCCGGCATCTCGGTGTGCATCGACGACATGCGCATTCCGGCCTCGAAGGCGGGGGTCATCGAACAGGCCACTGCCGAGGCGCGCGAAACCGAGAACCAGTACAACGACGGGCTGATCACGGTGAAGGAGCGGTACAACAAGGTGGTCGACCTCTGGTCGGCCATCACCGACCAGATCTCCAAGTCGCTGATCGCCGAAATCAAGGTGGAGAAGGTCGTCAATCCCGAGGGCAAGCTCGAAGACCACGACTCGTTCAACGCCATCTGGATGATGGTGGATTCGGGCGCGCGTGGTTCGACGACGCAGATTCGGCAGCTCGCCGGGATGCGTGGCCTCATGGCGAAGCCCAGCGGCGAGATTATCGAAAATCCGATCACCTCGAACTTCCGCGAGGGGCTTTCGGTGCTTGAGTACTTCATCTCGACGCACGGTGCCCGGAAGGGCTTGGCCGACACCGCGTTGAAGACCGCGAACTCCGGCTACCTCACACGACGGCTCGTGGACGTGGTTCAGGACACCATCATCACGGCGCGCGACTGCGGTACGCGGGTGGGAATGGATATCCGTTCGCTCATCGAGGGTGGCGAAGTCATCGAGCACGTGGGCGAGCGGGTACTTGGTCGTGTGGCGAGCGAGGACATCCTCGATCCTTACAGCGACGAGATCCTTGTTCCGCGCAACGGCCTCATCGACGAAAATGCGGTTGAGAATCTCGTGGCGGCCGGTGTCGACCGGGTTCGCATCCGCTCGGTGCTGAGCTGTGACATGCGCTGGGGCGTGTGCGCCATGTGCTACGGGCGCGATCTGGCGCGTGGCTCGCTGGTCAACATCGGTGAGGCCATCGGAGTCATTGCCGCCCAGTCCATCGGCGAGCCAGGTACTCAGCTCACGATGCGGACGTTTCACATCGGTGGCGCGGCGAACAAGGAGGTGACCCAGTCGTACCTGGAGCTGAAGACTTCCGGATCGATTCGTTTCTCCGACACCTTGCTCACCGTGGAGAACCGCAAAGGACAGCTCGTTGCGACGGCCCGAAACGGCGAGCTCAAGGTCGTGGACGACAAGGGGCGCGAACGCGAGAAATATGGCATCCCGTACGGCGCGATCCTGTTGGTACGGAACGGCGAGCGGGTCGTGGCCAAGACCCGCGTCGCGGAGTGGGACGGGTTCAACACCCCGATTCTTGCCAACGACAGTGGCGTGGTGGTGTTCGAAGACTTCGACAACGTGGTCACCGAAACCACCGATATGCTCACGGGGCGGAAGTCGCGTGAGGTGCAGAACTTCAGCGACCGCGACCAGCGGCCACGCATCGTTGTCAAAGAGTCGGGGGCCAAGGGAAAGCAGAAGATTCGGGTGTTCCTCAGCGCGGGCACCAAGGTGGAGTGCGAGGAGGGTCAGGAAGTCCAGACCGGCGACGTGTTGGCCAAGATCCCGCGCGAGACGACGAAGACCAAGGACATCACGGGCGGTTTGCCCCGGGTGGCCGAACTCTTCGAGGCCCGCAAGCCCAAAGAGGTGGCCATCATCACTGAGGTGGACGGCGTGGTCTCCTTCGGCAAGGAGACCAAGGGCAAGCGGCGCGTGGTTGTCACGTCCGAAGCCGGCGAGCCCGAGGAGTACCTCATCCCGAAGGGCAAGAACATCACGGTGAACGAAGGCGACTTCGTACGCGCCGGCGATCCGTTGATGGATGGTGCGGCGAACCCGCACGACATCTTGAAGATCAAGGGCGAGAGCGAGCTCGCGAACTACTTGGTGGACGAGATTCAAGAGGTCTACCGCCTGCAGGGCGTGAAGATCAACGACAAGCACATCGAGGTCATCGTGCGCCAGATGCTCCGCCGCGTGCGGGTCAAGCACCCTGGCGATACCGGGTTCCTTGTGGATGAGCCTGTCGAGAAATGGCGCTTTGATGAAGAGAACGAGCGCATCGTTGGCGCTGGTGGGCGTCCGGCTCAGAATGAGCCGCTGCTGCTCGGCATCACCAAGGCCTCGTTGTCCACCGACAGCTTCCTCAGCGCCGCCTCCTTCCAGGAGACCACGCGTGTCCTCACCGAGGCGGCCATCAATGGTCGTACGGATCGGCTCCGCGGGCTCAAGGAGAATATCCTCATGGGTCGACTCATCCCGGCAGGTACCGGCTTTGCCGCCTACCAGAAGCTCGGGATGATGATCGCTGACCGCGCGATGGCTCCCTCAGACGGTAGCGAAGAGGCCGTATAGGCCGCACGTAGCGGGGGTGGCGGCGCGCGGCGGGTGAGCAATCCCGATCGTTGCCCGCCGCCTTTCGCTTGACACCCCCTTCCGGCCGAGTAATAGGCCGGCTCCCGCGAACACCCACCCCCGAAGGAATCGATGCCGACGATCAACCAGCTGGTCCGGCAAGGCCGCCAGAAGGTAGCCCACAAGAGCGCTTCGCCCGCGCTCAAAGAGTGCCCGCAAAAGCGCGGCGTTTGCACGCGTGTGTATACGACCACGCCGAAGAAGCCGAACTCCGCGCTTCGCAAGGTGGCCCGCGTGCGTCTCACCAACGGGATCGAGGTCACCTCGTACATCCCTGGCGAGGGCCACAACCTCCAGGAACATTCGTCGGTGCTCATCCGCGGGGGTCGGGTCAAGGACCTACCCGGCGTGCGCTACCATATCATTCGCGGCACGGGCGACACGCAGGGTGTCTCCAACCGCAAGCAGGGTCGGTCCAAGTACGGCGCCAAGCGTCCCAAGAAGTAGGTGAGTCATGCCGCGTCGTCGTGAAGTACCCAAACGTCCCGTCCTCCCCGATCCCGTGTACGGCGATCAGACTGTCACTCGGTTCACCAACGTGGTGATGAAAGAGGGCAAGAAGGCCGTAGCGGAGTCCGTTGTCTACGGTGCATTCGACATCATCAAGGATCGCCTCAAGGAGGATCCGCTGCCCATCTTCATCCGTGCGCTGGAAAACTGCCAGCCCGCGGTAGAGGTGAAGTCTAGGCGGGTGGGTGGTGCCAACTATCAGGTGCCCATCGAGGTGCGTTCGGAGCGGCGGATGGCTCTGGCCATGCGCTGGATCGCGGCCTACGCGCGTGAGCGCAGTGGCAAGTCCATGCGCGACAAGCTCGCGAACGAGATCATCGAGGCATCTCATGGCCGCGGCAACGCAGTCAAGAAGCGCGACGACGTGCACCGCATGGCCGAAGCCAACAAGGCGTTTAGCCACTACCGCTGGTAGGCCCGTGGGGCCGGCGGATTCGCGCCGACCCCTCATGCTTACCCCCCCCCCCGAACGCAACCGGTAAGGAGACGTCCACAGTACATCGTCGATTTCCGAGGCCTTCGCACCCACCCCCGCAAACAGGCGCCATGACTCGCGCCCGGGCCCGTGTGGGCACAGTCGCTCCGGAGAATCTCGAGGTCTGATGGCAATGGCCATGCAGAGCGCGCTCGCCAACGTCCGCAACATCGGCATCATGGCCCACATTGATGCGGGGAAGACCACGCTCACGGAGCGGATTCTTTTCTACACTGGCGTCAGCCACCGCATGGGCGAGGTGCATGACGGCGCGGCCACGATGGACTGGATGGTTCAGGAACAGGAGCGTGGAATCACCATCACGTCCGCGGCTACCACCTGCCTCTGGCGCGACTGCCGCGTGAACATCATCGACACGCCCGGTCATGTGGATTTCACCATCGAGGTGGAACGCAGCCTCCGGGTGCTGGACGGCGCGATTGCCGTGTTCACCGCTGTTGAGGGTGTGGAGCCGCAGAGCGAAACGGTGTGGAAGCAGGCGGAGAAGTACAACGTCCCCCGCATCGCCTTCATCAACAAGATGGACAGAGTGGGGGCCGACTTCGGAGCGGCCGTACAGTCCATTCGTGCCAGATTGGGCGCCAATCCCCTGCCGTTTCAGCTGCCCATCGGGCAGGCGGAGTCGTTCGAGGGGGTGGTCGACCTCGTGAGGATGGTCGCGATTCGCTGGCCAGACGGGTCGCAGGGTGCCGACATGGTGGAGTCGGAGATTCCGCCCGAGCTCAAGGACGAGTCGGCGCGTGCCCGGGAGGCCTTGGTGGATGCGCTGGCCTACGAGGACGACCGCATCACGGACGCATTTCTCTCGGGGCGGGCCATTGATGACGCTTGGTTGATCTCGGCGGCTCGAAAGGCCACGATCGCCCAACGCATCGTACCCGTCTTTGCCGGCGCGGCGTTCAAGAACAAGGGCGTGCAGCCCCTGCTCGATGCCGTCGCCGGGTTGCTCCCGTCGCCGATTGATTTGCCCCCGACCGCAGGAAGGCTGCCTTCAGACGAGTCGGTCGCCGTGTTGCGGTCCGCGAGCGAAGAGGAGCCATTCTGTGCGCTCGCCTTCAAGGTGCAGACCGACTCCTTCCTCGGTACCCTGACCTACCTTCGGGTGTACTCGGGCGTGATCGCCCCCGGGGATGTCGCGCTGAACCCTCGCACAGGGAAGCGGGAGCGCCTGGGTCGCCTCCTCCAGATGCACGCGAACAAGCGTGAAGACGTGGAGCGCGCCGGGGCAGGACAGATCGTGGCGGCGGCTGGCCTGAGGAACGTTGCGACGGGAGACACTCTGTGCGACCAGAAGCATCCGATCGTCCTTGAGCGAATGACGTTCCCAGAGCCGGTCATCTGGTTGTCCATCGAGGCAGCCACCAAGGCCGATGAGGACAAGCTCACCGCGGCGTTGGTGCGACTTCAGGAGGAGGACCCCACGTTTCGCGTCCGTACAGACAAGGACAGCGGGCAGTTGGTGATGGCGGGCATGGGCGAGCTTCACCTCGACATCATCCGAGACCGTCTGCAACGCGAGTTCCGCGTGGGCTGCCAAACGGGGAGGCCGCAGGTTGCCTACCGAGAAACGCTGGCCAAGCCGGCCCAGGGTGAGGCAGTGTTGAAACGCCAGACCGGCGGAAAGGGCCAGTTTGCGCACGTGGTGCTCCGGCTTGAGCCCGCCGCGCGTGGGGCGGGCACTTCGGTGCACGATGAAGTGGTAGGAGGGGCCATCCCGCGAGAATTTATTGGCCCCGCGCTGGATGGTGCTCGGGAGGCCCTGGAGATTGGGGCGCTCGCAGGCTTTCCGATGGTGGACGTGATCTGCACCCTTGTCGGCGGATCGTTCCATGAGGTGGAGTCCAGCGACATCGCGTTCCGAATCGCTGCATCGCTGGCTGTTCAGGATTGTGCGGCGAAATCGCAGCCGATTTTGATAGAACCGATCATGAAGCTTGAAATTTCTGCGCCGGAGGAGTATACGGGCGCCGTCATCGGTGACCTCTCGGGTCGCCGGGGCTCGGTGAACCGAATGGACTCCCGCCCGGGGGTTCAGGTCATCGGCGCGGAAGCGCCGCTGGCCTCCATGTTCGGCTACGCGACGGACCTCCGGTCCGCAACGCAAGGTCGGGCGTCGTTTTCCATGCACTTTCATCAATATGCGGATGTCCCGCCGGCGCTTTCGAGAGAAATCGTCGCTCGCCTCCGCGGCTACTGACCGCCCTCTCGAGGATTCAACATGGCCAAAGCAAAGTTTGAGCGCAACAAGCCGCACGTGAACATCGGCACGATTGGTCACGTCGACCACGGGAAGACGTCGCTGACGGCGGCGATCACGAAGATTCTGGCGGAGACGGGTGGCGCCACGTTCACGGCGTACGACCAGATCGACAAGGCTCCTGAAGAGAAGGCTCGCGGCATCACGATCAACACGGCTCACGTGGAGTACGAGACGGCGAACCGTCACTACGCCCACGTCGACTGTCCGGGTCATGCCGACTACATCAAGAACATGATCACGGGTGCGGCGCAGATGGACGGCGCGATCCTCGTGGTGAGTGCGGCCGACGGCCCGATGCCGCAGACGAAGGAGCACGTGCTTCTGGCGCGCCAGGTGAACGTTCCGTACATCGTGGTGTTCCTGAACAAGTGCGACATGCTGGACGACGAAGAGCTCCTCGAGCTGGTGGAGATGGAGGTTCGTGACCTTCTGAACCAGTACGAGTTCCCTGGCGACGACGTACCGGTGGTCCGGGGCTCGGCGCTCAAGACGCTGGAAGGCGACCGCGGGGAGCTCGGCGCGCAGGCCATCCTGAAGCTGATGGCGGCGGTGGATTCGTACATTCCGAACCCGATTCGTGACATCGAGAAGCCGTTTTTGATGCCGGTGGAAGACGTGTTCACGATCACCGGTCGCGGCACGGTGGCCACGGGTCGTATCGAGCGTGGGATCGTCCGGGTGGGCGACACCATCGAGATCGTGGGGTTCAAGGACACGGTCAGCACGACGGTCACGGGCGTGGAGATGTTCCGGAAACTGCTCGACCAGGGGCAGGCGGGGGACAATGTGGGTCTTCTGCTTCGCGGTGTGGACCGCACGGTGATCGAGCGTGGCCAAGTGCTTTCGAAGCCGAAGAGCATCATGCCGCACCTGAAGTTCAAGGCGGAGGCGTACATCCTGAAGAAGGACGAGGGCGGTCGCCACAAGCCGTTCTTCAACGGGTACCGGCCGCAGTTCTACTTCCGCACGACCGACGTAACGGGCGTGATCGCGCTGAAGGACGGCGTAGAGATGGTGATGCCGGGCGACCGGGTGGAAATGACCATCGAGCTGATCACCCCCATCGCCATGGAGAAGCAGCTCCGCTTCGCCATCCGCGAAGGTGGAAAGACCGTCGGCGCCGGTGTGGTTGCCGAGATCTTGGCGTAGGGCAAGCGCGGCTCCGCAGATCGGTTCCGGAGGTCTGGAGAAAACCGGACCCTTGTTGCGCGGCCCCC
>CANKOI010000103.1 GCA_947484175.1 Deltaproteobacteria bacterium | reverse complement strand
CACCGATTCCAGCGGGGTGCTGGGCTGTGACGACGGCACGCGTGTGGCGAACGGCGGGGACTGCGACGACGGCGACCCCGCACGCAACCCGGGGGCGGTGGAGGAGTGTGACACGGGCGTGGACGAAGATTGTGACGGCATCGTGGACACCGATGCCAGCGCCAGTTTTCCCCTGTACGTGGACGCCGACGGGGACGGCTACGGCGCGACCGCCGCCGGATCCGACTGCACCGTCCCGGCCGGGATGAGCGCGAAGTCCGGGGACTGCAACGACGCATCCAGCGCCATTTCGCCCGCGGCGAAGGAGTCCTGCGATTCCGCAAACGTCGACGAAGACTGCGACGGGCTCGCGGACGACAAGGACAGCGGCCCCACCGGCACCACCTCGTTCTACGCCGACACCGACCGCGATGGCTACGGCGATGGCGCCGCCCCCAGCTCCCGCTGCGACGCCGCCAGCGGCTGGGTGTCGAACACGGGTGACTGCGACGACGACGAGAGCCTCGCTTGGTCGGGCGCCACCGAGAGCTGTGAGGACGGCGTGGACAACGACTGCAGCGGCGGCGACGGCCTCTGCGCCCCTTCGGGCAGTGCCTCCCTGTCCACGGCAGACGCGAAGCTCACAGGAGCCGCCGCGGCCACGGCGGGCTCCGCCGTGGCGTGGGCGGGCGACCGCGACGGCGACGGCGTTCCCGACCTCCTCGTGGGCGCTTCGCTCTACGGAACGGGCGGCACGGTGTACCTCGTCGACGGTGCGTCCCTCGCCTCCAGGGCCCTCTCGGCGAGCCCGTCGGTAACCGCGGAAGCCTCGGGCGATGCCCTCGGCGGCGCGCTCGCAGGGTGCGGCGACGTGAACAGCGACGGGCTCTCCGATGTGGTGCTCGGGGCCTCATCCGGGGCGAGCGGCGCGGGCGCGATCTACCTGTGGTCGGGCACCAAGGGCTCAGGGGCAGCCTCCACCGCCACCGACGAGGTGAACGGGAGCGCCGGCGACCTGCTCGGCTACGCCCTCGCTTGCGGCGCCGACGTCGACGACGACGGCTCGATCGACGTTCTCGCCGGCTCTCCGGGCGGCGGGCTGGCCACCGTCTACGACGCACGCACGCTCACCCGGTTCTCCAAGTTGGTCGGCAGCGCGGGCTCGGCCACGAGCGTGGCCTTCGTGCCCGACCACGATGGCGACGGCATCGACGACGTGCTGGTGGGGGACGAGGCGGGCGAGAGGGCCTACCTCGTGCTCGGGCGCAGCGGCTTCGGGAACCTCACGCTGAGCACCGGCGCCGACGCCACCTTCACCTCGGAAGCCTCCGGCGACGACGCGGGCGCCGCCGTGGCGGGCCTCGGCGACGTGAACGGCGACGGCTACGCCGACCTCGCGGTCGGCGCCCCGGAGAACGACAATGGCGGCGCCGCCGCGGGCAGCGCCTACGTCGTTTTCGGCCAAGCCACTCCTGCCTCGATGGGGCTCGGCTCCGCCGACGCCCCTCTCCGGGGCGGCGACGCCTCCGACTACGCGGGGAGCGCCCTCGCCGGGGTCGGCGATGCCGACGGCGACGGCTTCGCCGACGTGCTCGTGGGCGCCTTCTACGACGAGACGGGCGGCGCCGGCGCCGGCGCCGCGTACCTCCTCTACGGCGCCGCCGGCTTCGCCGGCCTCTCGCTCACCGCCGCCGACGCGATCTTCCTCGGCGAGGGCGCCCGCGACAGCGCCGGCGAAACCCTCGCGTGGATGAGCGACCTCGACGGCGAGGGCACCGATGAGCTGCTCATCGGGGCGCCCAGCGAGTCCACCGGCGGGGGCGGGGCGGGCGCGGTGTACCTGGTGTTCGGCGGAGGCTACTGATCGGAACCCGACAGCGCGCCGTACCGCGAGGTTTCCCCGAACAGCGGCGTGATCGCCAGGTCTTCAATCGCGCACTCGCCGTCGAGGCCGATGGTGAGCGCGGTGTCGTGGTGCATGCCCCAGAGCCCGTAGCCGCCGGACGCCTCGAAGGTCTGGGTCATTCCGCTCGCGGTGACGTCCACCCGGGTGCCCGGCGCTAGCCCGCTCAGGCGCATCGACGAGCCACCGAGGCCGTTCTCATAGAAGTGAACGGCGTGGTCGGTCCAGGGGGTGCCCGTCCGCGCGGTGGAGCTTCCGGTCACCACGTCGAGGTCGCCATCGAGATCGAAGTCGGCCACGGCGAGGCCGTGCGGCCACGGCTGGTTCAGGCCGGTGGCGTCGCTGTCTTCGCGAAAGGTGCCATCCTCGCCGTTGTGGAAGGCGTAGAGGTGCGTGTCCGGGTAGTCGGAGTCCATGAGCAGGAGGTCCTTCCACCCGTCGAGGTCGTAGTCGAACAGGGCGGCTTGCATGTCGCCTTCGTTCCAGTCGGCCCCGGCTGGCCGACGGCGCGCGAGCCCGTTCTCCTCGTTGTCCTGCCGGGTGAACGTGCCGCTCCCGTCGTTGAGGAGGAGCTGCGAAGAGTCCGCGGCATCCCCCGCCCAGTCGTGCCGAATTTCGGCGTGGTACAGGTCGAGATCGCCATCGTTGTCGGCGTCGGCACACACGGTGGTGAACGTGTTGCCGCCGAGACGGCTCGGCAGGTCGCTGTAGCCAGGCACCCAGTAGGTGGAGGGCATCGCGCCGTTGCAGCTCACCGTGGGCTCCGGATCGCAGGCGTTGGCCTCGCAGTAGCAGGCGTACTGCAGGTCGGAGCTGTAGTCTTCGTTGTCGTCGGCGTCCATTCCGGCCGCCTCACCCACCTCCACCCATTCGCCGTCGCCGTGGCTGAACATCAGGTTCCACGTGCGCGCGTAGCTGGACTGGATCAGCTCGGGTGAGCCGTCGGCGTCGACATCGCAGGTGGTGGCGCCGAATCCGGGCCGCCTGCGCGACCGGTCGTTCCAGTCCTCGTAGGTGCGGGTGGGTTTCTGGTCCATCGCCGTGCCCGCCGTCGCATCGGTGAACGTGCCGTCTCCTTCCCCTCGGTAGAGCCGCGGACCGGAGCTGTCGAGCTCTCCGTAGTCGCGGTACCAACCCACGAGCCAGAGGTCGGGAATGCCGTCGCCGTCTACTTCCGTGAAGGAGGCCGCGGCCGTTGCCCACGCCGACTTCTCCTCCAGACCGCTCACGGGCACGCGGGTGAAGTGCCCGGCGCCATCGTTGAGGAAGATGGCGTTTCGTTCCCCCGTGACGTCGTCGCTGCCCGCGTCGTGGTTGCGCCCGGCAAAGAGGTCGAGGTCGCCGTCGCCGTCGACATCGGCGCCCACGTACATGCTGTGCCCGCTTCCCGGCAGCCCGTCAGCACCCACCAGCAGGCCGCTCGCCTCCGACTCGTTCACGAATGCGCGGCGCCCGCCCACCTCCCGGTTCATCATCACCGCGTGGTACCAGGTGTCTGAGGCCGGATCGTCCCTGGTTTCATGCGGGCTCTCGCTGGCGATCAGGTCTGTCCACCCATCCATGTCGAGGTCGAGCGCCACCATGTTCGCCGCCGTCACGCCTTCGAGACCCCACTCGACGGTGGCCTCCGAATAGGCGGGATGGGCCTCGTCGTAGTCCGCGGACTTCCCGCCACACACGAAGCGGGCGGCCACCCCCTCCGGAAGCGGAAGCGCAGCCACCTCGCCTGAATCCGTGGGGGACGGGCACGCCAAGAGCAGAACCAGCAGCATGCCGCGCAGGCTATGCTGTTCCCCATGTGGTTGCCCTGCCTGCTCGCTTGCACCGGCGAGATCGTTCATCATCCGGAGCAGCAGGAGGAGACCGCCGCCGCCGCGTTCTCCCTAACATCGGTGGAGCCTGACCATGGGCCGGCGAGTGGCGGCACGTTTGTTCGACTGGCCGGGACCGGATTTTCGGCTTCCAGCACGGTGACGGTCGGCGGCACGGCCTGCACGACGTTCACGTTCCTCTCCTCGAACGAGGTGTACTGCACCACGCCCGCGGGTTCCGCCGGCGAAGTGGCGCTCACCGTAAACGAAGGCGACGACGAAGTGAGGGCGGCGTTCACCTACGCAGCTGGCGACCCCGACACGGCCGACACCGGCCAACCCGAGGCGGAGATCGGCGGCTGCACGCTCGACGCGCCCGAAGCGCTCACGGCAGAGGAGTGGAGCTACAGCGACGATGTGTTCGGAAGCGTGACGGTGGCGGGCCGAACCGGCTTCGAAACGGCGCCCATCGGTGTCGAGGGCGAGGCGGGATGGGGCCCGCCCGAAGCCGACCCCGACACGTGGGCGTGGAGTGAGCTCGACTTCCTCGCGGCGGCCGGCGCAGCCTCGCAGTACAGCGGGGGGCTCTCGGTCGATGACCGGGGCAGCTACGCCTTCAGCGTGCGGTTCCGAGTTGATCACGGGCCGTGGGCCCTGTGCACCAACTCGGCCGGCGGCCAGGGCGCCCTTGAGGTCGTGCCCGATCAGGTGGAGGAGCCGGTGGACTACTGCCACGTGCAGTGGCCTTGCGAGCTGGTCGGCGCGGTGGGCGAGCTTTCCCCCGATGTGTACGCCTGGATCTACCAGTCCGGCGTGAGCCAGGGCCCCGGTCAGGGTGTGGGCGTGCTGTTCGACCTGGGCGTGGGAAACTCTGGAACCGATCCCGAGAGTGACCTGAGCTGGCGCTGGTCGCCGATGACCTACTACGCCGACAAAGACGGGCTGAGCGAGGGCGATCAGGCCAACGACGAGTACCTAGGCAATTTCATCGTTCCCGAGTCGGCGGGCACCTACGACTACACCGCCCGCGCCAGCGCCGACGACGGCCTGAGCTGGACGCTGTGCGACCTCGGCGGAGACAGCTGCAACTTCGGCGGATCGAGCGACGGCTACGACGATCCTGGAGTGTGTGTGGCGGAGTAGGCCGGGCCGCCCGCTGGTCTCGATTCGTGATAGCGCGCGCCCCCATGTCGAAGCTCGGACGACTCGCGAAGCTCGGCTCCCTCACGACGCGGGTAACGGGCAGCTACTTGGGCCAGCAGCTCGCCGGCCTCGTACAGAACGAAGCCCAGCGGAAAGAGGCCACGCAAAAGCTGCACGTGCAGAACGCAGGCCGCATCGTGCAGAACCTCGGTGCGTTGAAGGGCGCGGCCATGAAGGTGGGGCAGGCGGTGGCCCAAGTCGTCGACACGATGGACCTGCCGAGCGAGGCCAAGGCCGTGCTCGGAAAGCTCCACGACAAGGCCGAGCCGGTGCCGTGGGAGCTGGTGAAGGCCCGGATTCAAGCCGAGTTGGGGGGTTCGGTGGACGGCCTGTTCGCCGAGATCGATCCCAGCCCGCTCGGCACAGCCTCGCTCGGTCAGGTGCACGCCGCCCGGCTGCGCGACGGCAGCGATGTGGTCGTGAAGGTGCTGCACGCCGGGGTGGAGGACGCCGTTCACAGCGACCTCTCGGCGCTCAAAAACATGCTGGTCGGCGGAAGGTTGCTTCGTCGGAGCAAAGCGGAGATCGACAGCTGGTTCGAAGAGATCGACGCGCGCCTCGCCGAGGAGATTGACTACACCCACGAGGCCGCCAACATGCAGGCGTTCCGCAGGGTGTTGGCGCGTGACCCCGATGTGGTCGTTCCGCGAGTGCACGAGGGTTGGAGTACCAAGAAGGTGCTCACCATGGAACGCCTGCACGGCAAACCGCTCCTGTCGTTCGTGGCCACCGGCAGTGCCGAGGCGAAGCAGCGCGCGGGCGCGGCCCTGGGGCGGAGCTTCTTCGACCTGTACTACGGGCATCGGATGATCCACGCCGACCCGCACCCCGGCAACTTCCTCTTCCAGCCCGACGGCCGCGTGGGACTCCTCGACTTCGGGTGCGTGCGCACCTTCGACGCGGAGTGGGTGGCCGACTACGGGGCCTGCGCGATCTACACCCGCCGCAATCAGCGGGAATTGATGATGCGGCATGCCGTGGCGCTCGGCGCGCTGTCGGAGCGCAACCCGGCCTCGGAAGACACGCTGTGGACGCTCGGGCGAGCCATCGGGATTCCCTTCCGCGGGGGGCCCTTCACCACAGGCGGCCCCGAGGACGACGCCCACGAGCACATCGCACGCATCATGCCCAAGGTGGCGCTCGACCCGCGGCTGCGCGCCCCCCGCGAGCTGGTCTTCCTCCACCGTGCGCTCGGCGGAATTTACTCGATCAACCGGCAGCTCCGGCCCCGCGTAGACTGGGGGCTCGTCATCGAGGCGGCCTATGCCCGTACGTTGAAGGACTGTGGCCGAACGTTGCAGGAGTGATCATGCTCTTTTCCCTTTCAGCGGTTCTGGCGGTCCCCGCCGCTCTTGCCGCCGCACCCGAGGCTCCCGCGCCGACCGCGGCCCCTCCCGCCCCCGCACTGTCTGCGCCGCCTAACCCCGACTACGAACTGGGCGTGGCTGCGCTGAAGAAGAAAGACTCCGCGGCCGCGGCTGCCGCCTTCGAGCGCTGCGTCTCCGCCCTCCCGGCCTGCTCTTGGGAGCTTGGTTGGGCGCGCTGGCTTCGGCGCGACTGGCGAGGAGTCGTGGACGCGTGGAGCAACCTGCCGGCCGACTACCCGGAGCTCAAGGGCAGCCTGAGCATTGCGAAGGGGCAGCTGACGGCGGGTGAGCTCGCTACAGAATTGCGCCGAACCGCGCCGGCCACCTTCGTGAGCGCCGCGCCCCCGGGGGCTTCGGTGCGGCTTCGGGCCGTGGGCGACTTGATGATCGGCACCGCCTTTCCCGCCGGGTACCTGCCGCCCAACGCCGGCGCCGGCACCTTCCTCGATGTGTCCAAGGCCCTCGCCGACGCCGACTTCACCTTCGGCAACCTCGAAGGGCCCCTGTGCGACGAGGACGTGGAGAGCCTGAAGTGTAAGCCCGACGCCAAGCCGGGAAGCTGCTACGCCTTCCGCACACCCACCGCTTACGCAAGCCACTACAAGGCCGCTGGCTTCGATGTGATGAGCACAGCGAACAACCACGCTTCCGACTTTGGCGAGGTGTGCCGCGATCAGACCGCAGCGGCGCTCGACTCGCAGGGAATCCTGCACAGCGGGCGCCCGGGCACGGTGGCCAACTTTACCCGCAACGGCCTTCGCATCGCGCTGATCGGCTTCCACACCAGCCCCTCCTGCCACCATCTGAACGACACCGAGGGCGCAGTGGCACTCGTGTCCGGGCTCGCCGCGCAGAACGACGTCGTGATCGTGAGCTTTCACGGCGGCGCGGAGGGCAGCAAGGCGCAGCACGTTCCCGATGGACCCGAAGTGTTCTACGGCGAAGACCGGGGCGACCTCCGCCGCTTCTCCCGGGCCGTGATCGATGCGGGCGCCGACCTCGTCCTCGGGCACGGTCCGCACGTGCTCCGCGGCATGGAGTTCTACCAGAAGCGGCTGATCGTGTACTCGATGGGCAACTTCGCGACGTACGGGCGCTTCAACCTGACCGGGCCTCAGGCCGTGAGCATGATCGTGGATGTGACGCTCGCCGCCGACGGGGCCTTCGCCGCGGGCCGCATCCTCGGCGTGGTCCAAGTGGGGGAGGGTGTGCCGACGCTCGACCCCTCGAACGAAGGGGCCGAGGTTGTCCGGGTGCTCTCAGCGGAGGACTTTCCCGAGTCGGGGGTGACCGTCGCTCAGGATGGAACGTTGGGCGCGAGGAACGGAAGCCGCTAAGCCCCCCGCCTTGCCGAAGGGGGATCGGATGAGCGACAGTCGGGACCGTCACGTGGTGATCACGGGCGCCAGCAGCGGGATCGGCCGGGCCATCGCCGTACGGCTCGCCGGGCAGGGCGCGCGCGTGAGCTTGCTGGCGCGTCGCGAGGCCGCGCTGGCCGAAACGGCCTCGCTCTGTGTGCCTGGGGCGTGGTTTTGCTCGACGTGCGACGTGGCCGCCCCCCCTTCCGTCCACGCGGCCTTCGCTGCCGCCGTGCAGCGGCACGGGCCCGTGCACTCGCTGGTGGCCTGTGCGGGCATCGGCGGTCCCAACCAGCCCGGCGAAGGCGACCGCTTCGATGAGCTCGTGGATACCAACCTCCGTGGCACCTACACCACCCTCCGCGCCGCGCAGCGGCATCTCGCGCCTGGCCCCGCTCCACGACAGTTGGTGGTGATCTCCAGCATTCTCGCGCGCTTCGGGGTGCCCGGCTACACCGGCTACTGCGCATCCAAGGCGGCGCTTCTGGGCCTGACGAAGGCGCTGGCGCTCGAGCTCGCTTCAGAGGGGGTGACGGTGAACGCCATCTGCCCGGGGTGGGTGGACACCGCGATGGCCTGGGAAGGGATCGAGGGCATGGCGAAGGGGATGGGCGTTTCGCGGGACGAGGCATTTCAACTCGCGATGAGCGCCGTTCCCCAGGGTCGGATGGGCAGGCCGGAAGAGGTGGCAGCGCTGGTGGCGTGGCTGCTCAGCCCGGAGGCCGCCAACATGACCGGTCAGGGGCTCGACCTCAATGGCGGCGCCTGGATGGGCTGACGGACGGGTGAATTTCGGAATGGTGCAGCACTTCGTCAGCCTCGATCGCGTTCTGCGCGCCACGGATCAGGCTCTTTCAGAAGTGTTCGTGGCCACACTTCCGGCAATTCGCGTTAATCGGTGAAACCCGATGCGCTCCGCGCACGGGCAACCCGCAACCCCACCTGGAGTCCCGCCATGAAGTCCTCCTCCCTCCTCATCGCCGCCATGACCGGCATCCTCGCCGGCGCCTGCTCCTCCGAGGCCCCTCCGGCCCCCGAAGCCCCCGTCGCCCCTCCGCCCGCCCCGGCTCCGGAAGCGGCCGCAGCCCCCGCAGCCGACGCCGCGGTGGTCGCCACGGCCGACGCTGGCGCCGAAGCCGACAAGCATGCCTGCAAGGGCATGAACAGCTGCAAGGGCAAGGGCGGCTGCAAGACCGATAAGAACGAGTGCGCAGCCCACAACGAGTGCAAGGGCCAAGGCGGCTGCGCCACGGCGAAGCACGACTGCACCGGCAAGAATGAGTGTAAGGGCCAGGGCGGCTGCAAGACCGCGAAGAACGAATGCGCCGGCAAGAACGAGTGCAAGGGCCAGGGCGGCTGCAAGTCCCCGAAGACGATGTAGTCCTCGCTCGGTGAGTATCGCTGCGCAACCTCGCCTCGGCTTCCCCGACCTTGGGATCGGAGTGGGGTTGCGCACGGCTCACTACCGCGAGATCCTCGACGGCTGGCCTGCGATGGCCTGGTTCGAGGTGCTCACCGACAACTACTTGCAGACCGAGGGCCGGCCGCTGATGGTGCTCGACGCCATCGCGGCTCGTTACCCGGTGGTGCTCCACGGCGTCGGGCTGTCGATCGGCAGCACCGATCCGCTCGATGTGGCCTACGTCCGCGGGGTGGCCGCGTTGCAGGCGCGCGTGGGCGCCCGCTGGGTGAGTGATCACCTGTGCTGGACTGGTGTGCTGGGTCGGAACAGCCACGACCTCCTGCCCATGCCCCTCACCGACGCCGCGCTCGACCACGTGGTGGGGCGGGTTCAGGCCGTGCAGGACGTGCTGGGCCAGCCGTTGGTGCTGGAGAATCCGTCCACCTACGTGGGATTCCGAGCCGACACCTGGCACGAAGCCGACTTTCTCGCCGAGCTCTCGCATCGTTCGGGCTGCGGGCTGCTCCTCGATGTGAACAACGTCTACGTTTCCAGCCGCAACCACGGCTGGAACCCTTCGGACTACCTCGACCGGCTTCCGCTCGACCGGGTGGTACAAATCCACGTGGCCGGGCACACCGACCTCGGCACCCACTGCATCGACACCCACATCGGCCCCGTGGTGGAGCCGGTCTGGGCGCTCCTGCGTGAGGCGTGGCGGCTCGGAGCGCGGGCCAGCATCCTGCTGGAATGGGACGCCGAGATTCCCTCTTTCGCCACGGTGGCCGCTGAGGCGCGCCTTGCGGTAAACGCGCTGGGGCGGGCATGAGCACCACGAGCGGCCCCCTCGCCGAGGAAGGTGGCAACACCGAACTGCTGGCCACCGAGCGCGTGAGCGCTTCGCGAGTGGCTCCGTTGCAGGCCACCCGTACGCGCACTCGTCAGGGTGCGGCCGCACCCCTTCCCCTCGCCGAGCTGCAAGCCTGGTTCTTCGAGGCGGTGAGCGCCCCGGGCACCCTCCCGGCGGGGCTCCGCTCCCTGCGCACTGCCACGGGCGTACCCGTCGAGGCGGTCCTCACCGGCGGCCCAGCGCTCTCCGCCCGCGATCGGCTCGGCGTCTACCACTTCGCCTACCGTGCCCGCCTCATCGACGCCCTCGCCGACGACTTCCCGGCCGTCCGCTACGCCATGGGGGCGCCAGCGTTCGCCCGCTTCGCCGATCGGGTGATCACGCGGCACCCCTCGCGCACGCCCAACCTCAACCGCTACGGAGCCGTCTTCGTCGAAGCCCTCTCCACCCCGTCGCGCCTCCCGCACCGCGCCTTCCTGCTCGACCTCGCCCGGCTGGAATGGGCACTCGTGGAGGCCATCCACGCGCCCCCGCCGCCGCGCCTCGACCCCGCGGAGCTCGGCCGGATCCCGCCCGAAGGGTGGGGCGAGCTGCGGTTCGTCCCCAACCCCGCCCTGCGCATCCTCGCTTCGCGTTGGCCCGTCAACCGCTACCTCTCCGCCTGGCGTCGGGAGCAGGAGCCCACGCTCCCTGCGCGCGAGCGAAGTGCCACGGTCGTTTATCGGGTCGACTTCACCCTCTGGCGGATGGACCTGAGCCCGATGACTCACGGCCTGTTGCAGGCGCTCCTCGACGGGGAGTCACTCGGATCCGCCCTCGCTCCCCTCGAAGGCAGAGCGGGCGCAGACCGCGTGATGGAGTGGTTCAGCGCGTGGGTGCGGGGTGGGTTCTTCGCGCGGCTGGCGTGATCCCGCCAGCGACCTACGCCACGTCGGCGCCGCGTCCTGCGCGGCGAACGGCGTCAGTACTCGCAAATAAACGGGTACGACGAAGAACACGCCGTGTCGATCCAACTCCCACGCCGTCCGCCGTTGTTGGTGATGGCGCAGTCCGACGAGTCGGAGGTGGTGGGGTAGCTCGACGCCCAACTGTCGTAGCCGAGGCTGTAGCCGTCGGTCCACACCCAGTCGCCTTCGACGTCGCGGTCGTTGGCGCCGATCCACGTGGCGCGAACACCGAGGTTGGCGACGTCGTCGTTCTCCGACGAGCTGGAGATGGTCACGAGGTTGCCGCCGAAGGCCTCGCAGGCGCCGGCGGCCGTTTCCCAGTCGGTGCCGCTGCTGCAGAGCTGGTAGCTGCCGCTGGTGGTGCACGAAAAACACTCGGGCATCTCGTCGGTGTAGCCGTTGCAGTCGTTGTCCACGCCGTCGCACACCTCGCTGCCACCCGGACGGGCCGAGCTGCTGGCGTCGTTGCAGTCGCCCGAGCAGAGACTGTAGCCGTCACCGTCGGCGTCCCCGTTCTCGTCGTTCGCTGCGTCGCAGTCGTTGTCGAGCCCGTCGCAAATCTCGTCGGCCCCGGGGAACATGGCGGCCTCGTGATCGTTGCAGTCGCCGTCGCACGTGGGCACGCCGTCCGCGTCCACATCGTTGTCCTCGTCCACCCGCCCGTCGCAGTCGTTGTCCTCGCCGTCGCAGGGATCGCGCACACCGGGGGCGATCTCGGCATCGTCATCGTCGCAGTCGCCTTGGCACGCGGAGTAGCCGTCGCCGTCGAAGTCCCACAGCTCGTCGATGTCGCCGTCGCAGTCGTTGTCGATGCCGTCGCACGCTTCGGGGGCGCTGGCGTTGATGAAGGCCTCGCTGTCGTCGCAGTCGAGGCACACGTCTTCGCCGTCGCCGTCGTAGTCGCCGTTGTCGAGCTCGCCGTCGCAGTTCTCGTCGATGTAATCGCAGGTTTCGCGCGCGCCGGGAAACACCTTCGCGTTCTGGTCGTTGCAGTCCCAGTCGCCGGAGAGGCGGTAGCAGGCCGCCGCGTCGTTGTACCCGTCGTCGTCGTAGTCGTAGTCGTCCTCGTCCACCTTACCGTCGCAGTCGTTGTCTACGTCGTCGCAAAGCTCGGGCGCGCCGGGGTAGAAGTCGCCGTCGTGGGGCTTGCAGTCGCTCGCATCGACGACGCCATCGTGGTCGGCGTCGTTCAACAGCGGGTTCACCTCAGGGCTGCCTTCCACCTCACGTTCCTGCGTGGTGGAGACCTGAGTCTCAATGCAGCCGAGCAACAGGAAGGCAACGATCATCGCGCGCAGTGTAGCCGCCTCCTGTCCCGCCGCGCTACCTCCCGCCCTGCGATGGCCGCCTCCGGATGAAACGTTTCCCGCTCACCCCCGACACGGTGGGGCCCGTGGCTCGCGGACACCCGTGGGTGTACCACGATGGTGTGCGCGGAAAGGCTGAGCCGGGCGACGCTGTGGAGCTGCTCGACGGTCGGGGGAAGCGGGTGGCTTGGGGGGTGTGGGACGAGGGCACGATCGCGGTGCGGGTGCTCGGGCGCGAGCCCCTTCCCGTCCCCCAACACCTCGCGCTCGCTCTGCCGGCCGCATGGAAACGCCGAAGTCTCCTTGGTGCCGACACCAACGCGTACCGGGTCTGCAACGGCGAAGGCGACGGGCTCGGCGGCCTCGTGGTCGACCGCTACGGCGACGTGCTCGTGGTGCGGCTCTACAGCAAGGCGTGGGAGCGCCACCTCGGCACCATCTGCGACGTGCTGAAGCCGCTCACCGGCTGTCGCACCATCTTTCGTCGCTTCGGCGTGGGGCGGGTGGACGACAAGCAGGGCGGCGAGACCCTCCGCGGACCCGATCCCCCCGAGGCCTTCGTGGTCACCGAGCACGGGATGAAGTTGCTCGTGCGCGTGCGCGACGGCCAGAAGACCGGCCTGTTCCTCGACCAGCGGGAACACCGAAAGCTCATTCGCGGGTGGGCCGCCGGCCGCACCGTCGTAAATCTGTTCGCGTACAACGGTGGCTTCTCCGTAGCCGCCGCGCTTGGCGGCGCGAAGCATGTCACGTCGGTGGATGTTGCAGCTGCCGCGATCGAAGACGCCCGCGAAACCTTCCGGCTCAACGGCCTCGACCCCGCGGAGCACGAGTTCCACGCGGCCGATGCCTTCGCCTTTCCCGGCTCCCCCTCCGACCTGGTGATCGTCGACCCCCCCTCGCTCACCCACGCCGCGAAGGCCGATCAGGCCGCTCGCGGAGCCTACAAGGCCCTTCACCGCCATGTCGGCACCTACGCCACCGACCTCGTAGCCAGCAGCAGCTGCACCGCTCGCCTGTCGTTTGAGCGGTGGGAAGAAGCGGTGCGTGACGGCCTCGGCGGCGCGTGGGCGAGCCTCCACCGCTCGGCCGAGCCCCCCGATCACCCCGTCGCGGTCGGGCATCCCGAAGGTCGGTACCTGAAGTTCGCGCTCTACGGACGGCTCGGCATCGGCTGACGCGCCGGGCTCGCGGGGCTACACTTCGCCGTGATCCTCTCGCTCCTCCTGCTGGTGCCGCTCACGTTCGGCGCCGCCCCCCCCCCGATCGTGGGCGGCGAGGAGAACGACGAAGACGCGGTGGTGCTGCTGGTCATCAGCAACGTGAACGAAGACGCCGCGGCCGTGTGTTCGGGAGCCCGGGTGGGCGAGACGGTGGTGCTCACGGCCGCTCACTGTCTCCTGCCGGGCGCCGGCTTCACCCCGGCGAGCGTGAAGGTGGTGGCCGCCGCATCGCGAAGCGCCGCGACGGGCGGCAACACCGTGCCCGTGACGAGCTGGTCGCTCCACCCCGACTACGACGAAGCCGCCGGTACGTTCGATGCCGCCCTGCTCTTCTTGGAGTCGTCTTCTCCCGGCGACACCCTCCCCCTCTTCCACGAGGGCCCCCGCGACGCCGACCTCGGCGAGCCCGTGCGCCTCGTGGGGTTCGGGGCCGTGGCAGACGCCGACGACAACCCCGACTCCACCCGCCGCGCCGCCGACGTACCCCTCTACGACTTCGATTCCAGCACGCTCTACACCTATGACCCTTCGGGAGACATGAACGCCTGCTTCGGCGACTCCGGCGGGCCGATGCTCCGCCGCGACATCGATGGCGACTGGGCGATCGCGGCCGTCACCGGTTTTGTGAGCACCTGCGAGGGCGGGAGCGCAGGGGGGGCCCGGAGCGATGCGGTGCTGCCCTGGGTGCAGACGCTGGCCGGCGTCGAGGAGGCCGATCTGCCCGAGGTGGAATCCGACACCGGCGAGGAGGTGACCAGTCCAGGGGACTGCGAGTGCGGCGGCAACGGCACACAGGGCTGGCTCGGCGTGGTGTGGGGCCTGGCTTTAGGGCGCCGGGTTCAGAAGCGGTAGAGCGCGCGCACGCCGTCGTCCTCGACGAGAACCGCGCCGCCCGACACCAGAGCTGCCCCGAGGGTAGCGCCCACCCCCGCGCCGTAGAGGTCGCGGTGGACGAGCGCCTGATGAACACCGGCCGCACGGGCGCCCGCCACATCGGGCGGCTCCGGGACCGCCGCGAGCGCCGTGTCCCAGCTGCGGAACGAGTCCAGCCACGCGGCGTCGGTGT
>CANKOI010000102.1 GCA_947484175.1 Deltaproteobacteria bacterium | reverse complement strand
CTCGGCGCGCAACCAGCTCTACTACCTCCTCGGGCTGCAATACTACGAGGCCGACCGGCTCTCCGATGCCAAGAAGATGTTGCAGCAGGTCAGCGAGAAGTCCGACCTCTACACGCGTGCCACCTACCTCGTCGGGGTGATCGACAACCAGCAGGGCAAGCTGAAGTCGGCGTTCCGCTCGTTCTCGGAGGTGGCCAAGACCAAGGTCGATGCCCCGACCCTTCAGGAACTCGAAGCTCTCGACAAGCTCCGCGAGCTGTCGGTCCTGAACATCGCCCGGATTTACTACGGCATCGCCCAGTACGATCAGGCCAAGGAGTACTACGCCCAGGTGCCACGCGACAGCGTGTACTGGGCCGAGGCGCAGTTCGAGATGGCGTGGACCTCGTTCATGCTCAGCGACTTGAACTACACCCTTGGGGAAATCCTCACCGTCGAGAGCCCCTACTACGCAGACAACGAGTTCATCCCCGAGGCCACGGTGCTCCGGGCGCTCACCTACTTCAACCTCTGCCAGTTCGACGACGTCGAGCGCACATTGAAGGACTTCGAGTCTACCTACACCCCGATCCACCTCGAGCTGAAAGACACGCTCAAGACGTACTCGTCCGAGGAGGGTCGGAAACTCTCCGACCAGGCCTACGAACGCTATTTCGAAAGCAAAGGGGACACCCTGCTCCCCAAGTCGCTGTTCTTGCGCCTGTTGCGCGACCAGGAACTGGCCGGCTTGGTGCAGCATCTGGCCCTGCTTGACACCGAAGAGGAGTTGATCCTCTCGCAGAAGTCTCAGTGGAAGACGGCGGTCGGCGAACAGACCATGAAGATCATCGCGGATAGCCGCGAGCGGCTCAAGAAGCGGGCCGGCCGCGCACTTCTTCGCAACATGGTGACCGCCACCAAGCAGCTCAGCGAGCTGATTGGCCAGGCCCAGATTATCCAGTTCGAAGTCGTCGATGCCCGCCGCGCCGACTACACCTACAGCATGCAGAACATCGACTTGAAAGACACGTCGAAGAGCCAAGACACCGACTTCGCGACCTCGCCTCGGTTCATCTACTGGCCCTTCAACGGCGAGTACTGGAAAGACGAGCTCGGCTGGTACCACTACACCGAACAGGCAAAGTGCAAGTAGACCGGTCTCCGGGAAACTTGTCGCTCCCTCTACTGTCTGACGCCGACGCGCCCCGGAGTCGTCGATGATGTTTCCAATCAAGTCCTTTCGCTCCAACATCCTCCTCGCCCTCGTGGTGGCCCCGCTCGCAGGATCGATGATCTTGCCGTCCGAGGCGCACGCTCAGGACCGGGGCCAACGGGGGGACCGCAGGGTCCTCAAGGCTACCGACACTTCCGCGCGCGACGCCGCGCAGAAGGAGTTTGAGGCCAAGGCGCACGCTGCTCGCATCGAGTCCATCGAGCGCCTGAAGCAGCTGCTCAAGGACTCCGTGCTGGAAGGTGACCAGAAGGCCGAGATGTTGCTCCGGCTGGCCGACCTCTTCTTCGAAGAGGGGCGCTACCTCTACCAGGGGGAGATGGAGCTCTACGGCGCAGAGTTCGACAAGTGTTTCAACACCCCGAAGTGCGAGCCAGACAAGGTCCCGCAGGATCACGTAGCATCGGCCTCCTGGCAGGAGCGTAGCATCAAGCTCTACCGCCAGATCCTCCAGAACTACCCGCAGTTCCAGCGTGCCGACGAAGCAACGTTCTACCTCGGCCAGGCGCTCAACGAAGTGGCCAACTCGACGGCCGACCCCAAGCGACGCGAGGAGAGCAATCTAGAGCTCACGCGCCTCGTGAAGACCTACCAGGACAGCCGGTACATCCCCGACGCTTACCTGCTGATCGGCGAATACTACTTCGACAAGAACGAAGCGATGAAGGCGCTGACCGCTTACCAGCGCGCCGCCTCTTTCCGCGACTTCGAGAAGTACGCCTTCGCGAGCTACAAGCTGGCATGGTGCTGGTACAACGTCGGTGAGTACGGCAAGGCCATCGACACGATGAAGACCGTGGTGGACTACTCCACCAAACAAGGCGACGTGAAGGGGAACATTCAGCTCCAAGACGAAGCGTTGAAGGACCTCGTCCGCTTCTTCGCCGACGCCGGCAACCTTGACGAAGCCTACGAGTACTTCGGCAAGCTCGGCCGCCCCGAGCTGGTCCGCGACATGCTCAAGCGCCTCGCGGCTACCTATTTCGAGCAGGGCAAGTTCGAGCAGGCCATCCAGACCTACCGCCGCCTCATCACCGAGCAGCCCACGGCGGCCAACGCCCCGGACTACCAAAACGAAATCATCCAGTGCCTCACCAAGATGGGGAAGAAGGAGGAGACGATCCAGGAGATCGACCGCCTACGCACCGGGTACGGGAAGTCCAGTTCTTGGGCGCGCGCGAACACGAGCAACACGGAGTCCATCAAGACGGCGCAGGAGCTCATCGAGAAGAGCCTCCGCACGATCGCCACGAACTACCAACTCGAAGGCAACAAGCTCACGGGCGACGCGCAGAGGCGCGTGCGCACGCTCGCCGAAGGCGCGTACGCGACCTACCTCGATGAGTTCCCCGACTCCAAGTACAGCTACGACATGCGGCACGATTACGGCGAGCTGCTCTACAAGCTGAAGAAGTTCGACATGGCCTACGACCAATACATGAAGGTCGTGGCGATGGACCCGAAGGGCAAACACTCGAAGTTCTGCGCCGAATCCGCCATCTTCGCGGCCGACGAGTTCGCCAAAAAGGACAAGAAGTCCGGCGGCCCAGGCTCGGGCACTGAACCCATCGCCCTCACGGCGTGGGAGACCAAGCTCCTCGCCGCCCTCGACCAGTTCACCAAGCTCTACCCGGACGACTCCAAGGTTCGGGGGATGATCTACAAGTCGGCGTACCTCCTGTACAACAACAACCAGTTCAAGGAAGCCTCCGACCGCTTCCGGTTGGTCATCGGCATGGATCCGAAGTCCAAAGAAGCCGAGCAGGCCGCGAACCTGATCCTCGACAGCTTCACGCTGGTGCAGGACTGGCCCAACCTCAAGGAGGTCAGCAAGGCCTTTTACGACCAAGAAGGACTCGGCTCCGACTCCTTCAAGACGGAAGTGTATGGAATCTACGAGAACGCTTCCCTCAAGCTCATCGACGTCGCGTTCAAGAAGACCGCAGACAAGGCGAAGGGTGCGGCAGATTACTGGGCGTTCTATCAGGAGTTTCCGAAGTCCACGAACGCCGACCTAGCGTTGAACAACTCCAGCGTGTACTACCACGACCTCGGCCGCACGCGCGATGCCATGAAGGTGCGCCACGAGCTCGTCGAAAAGTTCTCCAAGTCCAAATACTACAAGGACCAGGTCGCCCAGTTGGGCTTCGACTACGAGTCAATCGCCGACTTTGACCATTCGGCGGACTGGTATGAGCGGCTCTACTCTCTCGATCAGGGCCATCCTGGCTCGAAGGATGCCATCTTCTCAGCGGCCCTGTTCCGCGGCGCGATGGGGCAGTGGGAGCAGTCGATCGGCGACTACCAGAAGTACATGGGCACCTACAAGACCGAGAAGAATCTGAACGGCGTCCAGCTCGAGATCGCAAAGATCTACGAGGCGAATGGCAAGTACGCCGAGGCGAGCAAGGTCTATCTCGGCGTGTTTTCGGTGGCCTCGGGGCGCCCCGTGAAGGGGGCGCCGCCCCCGGTTGCGTACTCGTTCGACGAAATGATGTTCGCGCGCCTGCAGTACGGGGCGATGATGGACAAGATCGGCATGGCGCCGAAGGTCACGCAACACTGGAAGGACGGGGTCCTGTTCTACGAGGCCCAGAAAAAGGCCGGCGCAACGGGCGAGGTGGCCACCGAAGCCTACGCTCAGATGCTCTTTGCCTTGGCGGAGCCCGAGTATGGCACCTACATGGCGCTTCGAGTGAACGGCCCTGGCGACAAGAAGCTCCCCCAGAAGCAGGTCGACAAGATGCTGCTCGAGCAGCTCAAGCTGAAGGTGAAGGCGTTCAGTGCGCTGGAAGCCACCTACAACAAGATCATCGGCTCCGGGGCCGGCAAATGGGGTACGGCCTCCCTCGTACGCCTCGGACTGGCATCGGAAGATCTCGCCGCAACCTTGCTCAACTCCTACGTTCCCACGTACCTCACGGAAGATCAGAAAGAGATCTACCGGATGGTCTTGGAGGACAAGGCCTACCCAGCCACCCAGAAGGCCGCGACCTTCTACAGCGCGGCGTTGGCCAAGGCGTACGAGCTCTCGCTCTACGATGAGAGTACGGCCGAAGCCACCCGGCGTCTCGGTGTGCTGGCCCCAGACGAATTCCCCGGCCTCTTCGAGACCATCCCGGCCCCGCGCTTCTCCGCGCCCTCGGCCAAGACCGCCTCCTTCGAAAAAGAGCCCTAAGCCATGCTCCGTACCCTCCTCATCGCGCTCGTCCTCACTGGTTGTGGCGAGAAGAAGCCCCTCAATACCGACCCGAACGGCGAGGCTCAGGTCGACCCCAAAGCCGAGTTCGCCGCTGGGGTGAAGCTGCTCGGGGACAAAGGCGGAAAGCCCGACTATGCCGCCGCTCTTGTGAAGTTTGAGGCGGCCATCGGCGCCGACCCGTCCTTTACCCGCGCGTGGTTCAACTGCGGCTACGTTGCCGACCGCCTCGGCGATCTGGCCACCGCGGAGCGCAGCTACCGGGTCGCCGTGAAACTCAGCCCCGACTATTCGGCGGCCGTGTTCAACCTCGCCACGGTTCTCGTGGCCGCCGGTAAGGCGACAGAGTCGGCCGACGTGCTCCAGCAATTTGTCGACGCTCATCCCGGTGACATCGAGGCCCGAAACAATCTCGTCGACGCCTACACGTCTGCCAAGCAGTACGATCTGGCCGTGAAAGAGGCCCAGGAGGTTCTGGCGCGCGACCCCAAGAACGTCGGCGCCTATCGCAACCTCTCGCGTGCCTACTACGCCAAGGGCGACTACGGAATGAGCACGCTCGCGGCAGAGAAGGCCCGTACGCTCAACGACGCCGACGCCGGCATCTACAACAACATGGGCGTCACTTCCTTGGCGCAGAAGAACGAGCCCGCGGCAATCGAGCAGTTCCGCACCGCGTTGAAGGTCGACCCCGGAAACCTCGAGGCCAACCTGAACCTCGGCTACGTGGCGCTCAACTCCGGCGACTACCCGCTCGCACTCACCTGTTTCGAGCCGATCGCCAAACAGTTCCCCGGTAATGTCGACATTCAGATGGGCTACGCCATCTCACTTCGCGGGGGCAAGCAGTACGACGAAGCCGAGAATATCTACGACAGCCTCCTGAAGCGCGACCCTAGCCACCGCACGCTGACCACCAACGCCGTCATGCTGCACATGCACTACACCAAGAAGTTCACGAAGGCCGCGGGAATCCTCGAGGCGTTCGTGACGGGGAGCGCCGGCAAGATCTCTCCCTCCGATGACATCTTCAAACTGAAGGACGAGATCAAGCAGCTTGAGGATGCCGAGAAGAAGCGCCTCGCCAAGATCGAGGCCGATCGTATTGCCAAGATCGAGCGCGACAAGCGCGACGCGGAGCGCCTGGCCGCGATGGACCTTGCAATCAAGGCGATGGAGGCTGATATCGCGAAGTACGGCGACTGCCTCACGGCCAGCCCCACCGGGGTCATGGATCTGGTGCCGATGGTCATCGAGCAGGCCAAACCGGTGATCGCAGAGAAGGACCTCGCGATGGTGGCGGACATGACCACGTTCGTGGACGACGCCAAGGCTCAGCTCGCCGACGCCGTGGCCATTTGTCAGGCCAGTGGCGCGACCGCGCCGGCGCCGGAGGCCCCCGCACCGGAAGCGCCCGCAGCCCCGCCCTCCCCCGCGCCGGAGGCCCCCGCGCCGGAGGCCCCCGCGCCCGGCTGATCTGCACACCGCAAACGTAAGTTTGACGGGAACCGAACCTTTGCCCTATTGTCCAACTGCTCGCAGTCGGAAACAATCCCGCCTCACGGAGTCGCCCATGATCCAGTTCTCCCCCCGCATGGCCCTTGCTGTCGTTCTGGCCGCCTTCGCCACCTCCTCCGCGTGGGCTCAGGACGAAGACCCCGGCGATCGGAAGGTCATTTACAAAACCAAAACCGAAATCGACTTCGAAGGCCTCGATGTGAACGGCGAGCTGGTGAAGCCCTCCAGCGCGCTCGTGCTCGATCGTAAGAAGGCTCAGTTCAACCCACTGATCAAGCTCCGGGCGGACTTCAACGCCGAGATGGAACAGTCGGTCGACGAAGTCAAGTAGTTCCCCACCCCCCACGCCAGGACGAAAAATGGCCGGCAGCAGCGCGCTTTCCCTGACCTTCGAAATCTACAACGGCGACCAGTTCCTCCGGCGTGAAGAACTGCACAACGAGAGTGTGACCATCGGCAAGGGGCCGGCGGCGATGCTGCGCGTGGAAGATCCTGCGTTGCAGGACCTGCACGCGGTGCTGAACGTGAACGAGGATGGGTCGGTACAGCTGCTCGATCTCGTGGGCGACCAGTCAACCAAGGTCAACGGCGAGTCGGTCAGCAACGTGGTGCTCCGGTCGGGCGATGCCATCGGGTTCGGAGACATCCGAATCACGGTGACCATCCCGGAACAGGTCTCGGCGGGGAGCAACGGCGCGGCCGCCGTGGCCGCAGCCAGCAGCGAAGAGTCAGGCGACCACCACACCAGCCCCGGCGAGGGCCAGTCCTTGGCGGAGGACGACGACGCTCCCGTGGAAGATGTGATGGCCTTCGTGATGCGCGCTAGCGCATCGGCCAACGATGCCGCCGCCGACAAATCGCGCGGGCGCATGCTCGAAGTGGCCCAGGTTTTCGGCGACTCCGTGCTGGATGTGCGCCACTTTCGGGGCCAGTCGGTAACGCTGGGCTCCGGCGTGACGTCAAGCTTCTTCGGCGACAGCTGGGAATCAGCCTTCTTCGTGCCCTCTGACATGCTTCCCGGTCGGAACTTCCGCCTGTTCAGCAATGCGGGAGGTCGTTGGACCGCTCGCATTTCCGACAAGTGGTCCGGCTTCGTGGACGTCGGGGAGAACCGCAGAACGTTTGCCGAGCTGCTCACGGACGGCACGGCCAAACGGGAAAGCGTAGACCTATTCACCATCGACATCGGCGAAGACACCCGCCTTGTGGTCGACCTCGGCACTACGATCTTCGTGGCGCACCTCGTGTACCCCGGCAAGGCTGCTGGGGCTGGAGGCTCTCAGATCGACTGGCCCATCGTGGGCATCGTGGCCTTCATGGGCTTCATCACCGCCGCGCTCACGTTCGCGTACATGTTCCTTCCGCCGCCACCGAAGGGTTCGAACAACGGGCTCGACGACCACATGGTGCAGCTCCTCCTGCAGAAGCAGCAAGAGGAGAAAGACAACAAGAAGGAGGACAAGAACCCTGATGCCGGCGAAGGCGCCAAGGCGAAGAAGGAAGAGGGCAAGGTCGGCAAGAAAGACGCCAAGATGGACAAGGCGAAGGGCGAAAAAGTACAGATGCAGAAGCAGCAGTTGGACAAGGAGATCGCCGAGAACGCCGGTGTCCTCGGCTCGCTGCGTGATGACTCTGCACTGGATCAGGCCCTCGGGGCCACCGGCATGAACGCCGACACCATGAGTGGAATCGGCGGCTTGATCGGAGCCAAAGGCACCCAGATGGGCTCAGGCGGTCTCGGTGGCCGCGGCGGCGGCCTCGGTGGCGGCGGCACAGCGGACGGCCTCGGCGGGCTCGGCACGAAGGGTCGTGGGTCGGGCGCCAGCGGCTACGGCTCCGGCGGCGGAAACTTCGGCAAGAAGGGCGAAGGCGGCATTGGCTCGATCGGTGGCGACCCGATCATTCTCGGCGCCCTCGACAAGTCGCTCATCGACGCCGTCATCAAGCGCAACATGAACCAGATCCGGTACTGCTACCAGCGTGAACTCACCAAGAACCCCACCCTGGGCGGCAAGATCACCGTGAAGTTCGTCATCTCCAAGGACGGCTCGGTTTCCACGGCCACGACGAAGGCCTCAACGATGGGCAGTCCGGCCGTGGAGGGCTGCATCAACGGCCGCTTCATGCGCTTCCAGTTCCCCGAACCGAAGGGCGGTGGCATCGTCATCGTCAGCTACCCCTTCATCTTCTCGCCGGGTTAGGCCCGTCTGTGCTAAAACCCGCCGCGCTGAGGTCGTCCTGATGCTCTTCACCCCGTTGTTTGCCCTCGCGCTGCCGTCGGCGTTGGCCGCTGAACCCGTCCTTTCCCCGCTGCTGCTGACGGTGGCCTACGCGGATGAAGACGAGGAGGAGGAAGGCGACGGCGAGGAGGGCAGTTCCCGCAAGAAGGCGAAGGCGCGCCCAGAAGACGAGCGTACCATCCGGGAGATCGTGCGCGGGTTCTACGCGCGCGCCAACATCGGCGCAGCCGCCTACTTGCTGAACTTTGGCAACAAGGGAAACGGAACGGCCGTGAGCGCCGGCACGATGGTGGCCCTGAGCGTGGGGCAGGACTTCGTCGACAACGAAAAGCAGTCGATGGCGTGGGAAGTCGGCTTCGTGCAGGGGATTCACAACGGCTTGGCTTGGGAGCTTCAAGCCGGCTTGTGCGACTTCAACGGAGGCGCTGCGGGCGGCTACCCCTGCACCGAGGGCGACCTTCGCACCTACGGCCTGCAGGCAGCGTACGAATTCAGCGCTTACCCCGTACGCCGTGTGGGCATCGGCTTCCGCGCCGGCGCAGGCGCGCTGTTCAGTCCACACCTCGTGGACTCGACCGGCTACACCGAAGATGTGATCCCCAGTTTCGGCGCAGAACCCGGTATTCAGGGGAGCATCCACCCGTACGGCTTCGCCGGCCCCACCCTCGAGTACTACACCAAGCTCTCCCACTTCTCGGTGGGTCTCGATGCGGACGTCTTCTACGCCTACCAATGGGACCTCGGTCTGAACGCTTCCGCCTCGCTGAAGTACACATTCTGAGCGGGCACGGTATACTCGCGACGTGAACGCGCTCCTCCTCACCGCCTGCATCGGCCTGCAGCCCATCCCGGCGGAGGGTGGCGGGGGCGCGAAGAGCCAAACGGTGGGCGGCGTGACGATCAGCGCCACCCTGCTCGACTTCGGCGAGCTCGACGTAGGCGACCTCGGTGAGGAGGCGTTGGTGCTCACCAACACGTCCGGCCGGGTAGTGCACGTCAGTTCCGAGTTGACCGGCGAGTACTTCAGCGTGAACTCCACTGGGCTCGACCTGGAGAGCGAAACCGAAACGGTGCTCACGCTGAGCTACGAGCCCCTGGTGGCAGGTGAACACGAGGGCTCCCTCGACTTCAAGCTGGGGGGCGAGTCGGCCTCGGTGGCGCTTGTCGGGGTCGCGGGGGGCGAGGGCGACGACAGCGGGGGCTCCACGAGTGGGGGCGAACTCACCACCGACCAGCCTTCGTTGGCCTTCGGTAAGCTCGACGTCTACGCGTCGGCGATGAAGCAGATCGTCGTCACCAACACTGGCACCGAGGCACTCACGGTCGATAGTGCGATGATTGCCGATTCTGCCTTCGCCATCGGGGGCAATCTCACGCCTCCCCGAACGCTTGACCCCGGCGATTACCGCGTGATCGAGGTCACGTTCACGCCCAGCGCCGAAAAGGTCTACTCGACCAACCTGGTGCTGGAGTCGGACGACCCCGGCTCCCCCACCACCCGCATCGCGCTCACGGGCGAAGGGGTCGACACCTGTGACGTCTGCTCGCCGCTCATCGAAGTCGACACCGGCGGCACCAGCGACTACGCCATCACCGACTTCTTCAGCATCGACGGCGCGGCAGACGACCGCACCATCACCGTGGGCAACGACGGCGACGAAGATCTGGTGGTGAGCGACGTCGAGGTGGCGAACGACATCCTCGCCAGCTGCGGAACCTTTTCGCTTTCGGGCTGGACTGGTTCCAAGACGGTAGCTCCCGGCAAGACCACTTCCTTCAAGGTGGCCTACCGAGGCGACGCGAGCTCCACCTGCTTGGACCTCTCCTTCAAGGACCTCGACAGCAACGTGTTGCACATCATCAGCAACGATCCGGTCGAGAGCGACTACGTGATCGAGTTGCAGGGCAGCTCACTCGACGTGTTCTGAGCGGACTTGCGCGTCGCCACTTGGGGGAATAGTCGCCCGGCGCGCCCGCATCTCGCGGTCGTTCCACCCGTACGACGGCACGCTCCGTCCAATGCGAGGCCTCCATGGCGAATGAAATTCTCGGTTTGATCGGCAAGAAGATTGGCATGACGCAGATCTTCGACAAGGCTGCGGCCTCTCGCGGCGTCACCGTCATCGAGTTGACCCCCAACACCGTGCTCCAAGTGAAGACCGCCGCCACCAAAGATGGCTACAATGCCGTTCAGGTCGGTTGGGGCTCCAAGCGCGACTCGCGGTCTACGAAGGCCGAGCTCGGCCACTTCAAGAAGGCAGGGGCTGCCACCGCCGCCGTGGTGCGCGAGTTCCGCGTCACCGCGGAGGTCGCCGCAGGGCTCGAAGCCGGGAAGCAACTCACCCTCGCTGACTTCTTCAAGGAAGGCCAGCGGGTAGACGTGCAGGGCGTGAGCAAGGGCAAGGGGTTCGCGGGCGTCATGAAGCGCTACAACTTCTCGGGCTTCAAGGCCACGCACGGTGTGCACGAGTACTACCGGCACGGCGGCTCGATCGGTACCCGCCTCACGCCGGGCATGACCTTCAAGGGCAAGAAGATGCCCGGGCACATGGGCGATGCCAAGCTCACCGTGCAGAACCTGTACGTGGAGCGCATCGACCTCGAGCGCAACCTGCTGTTCGTGCGTGGTGGTGTGCCCGGTGCCGATGGCGCCGTGGTGGCCGTGCGCGCCGCCGTCAAGCAGTAGGCGAGGCGGTGGGAAGCGCCACGGCGAAGTTCCCCGCCCTCCTCCTCCTCTGCGGGCTCGGCACCCTTGCGTGCTCCGGCGTTCTCACCGAGGGCGAGCCGGGGGATACGGGTTCGCCCGCCGTCGACGAGAACTCCGGCCCTGACGAAGGCGTGCATCAGACCGCCAGCTGCGCAGACTACCTCGCGTGCCTCGAAACGGCCGACCCCGACGAATACGACGACGTACGGGGCAAGTACGACGAAGACGGCAGCTGCTGGCAGTCCACCAGAGAAGAGATGGAGTCCTGCGACGCCGAGTGCGAGGAGGACATGGCGGCGCTCATCGACGAAGAAGGCAGCGACGTGTGCGAGTCGGGCGGCGATACCGGAACGAACACGGGTGACTGCCCGTTGCAGGAGGGGATCTACGGCTCGGACTGGTCGATCCTTGAGGACACGTGTGACCTCGAACAGTACCTCCCCACGCCGGTCGAGGTCTCTTGCGAAGGTGGCGAGATGACGCTGACGGTGGAAATCATCCCCGTCCCCCTGGCGTGCAGCACGAGCGGTCAGAGCTTCGAGTGTACCTACGAAGCCGATTTTTACATCGTCTTCGCGGGGATGGCCTCGAGCCGCGGCACCTCGGCCGACGGGGTGTTCGAGGTGGATTACGGCTGCTACTCTTACGCCGAAGTGCAACTCTACCAGGAGTGAACTTCTGGCGGCGCCGCGATCCGCAGCGAGCCGAGCCCGACGAGGGGCCGGGCAGACGCGGATCGCCCACCCACCTTCAGGCGACCGGCAACCGGCGCAAGTTCGGAGCCACCGCGAAGGAGGCCCCAGTGGCAGACCGCACCTCCTCCACCGTGAGATCGTCGGCGATCTCGGTCAGGGTGAGGCCACCGTCGAAGGTGAAAACCCCGTAGTCGGTGATGAGCAGGTGAACGCAGCCCACGCCGGTGAGCGGCAGGGTGCACGCTTCCAACAGCTTGGGCTCGCCCCGTGCCGTGTGCTCCATCGTGACGACCACGCGGCGCGCTCCGGAGACGAGGTCCATCGCGCCGCCCATGCCCTTCACCATCTTGCCCGGGATCATCCAGTTCGCGAGGTCGCCGCTCTGGCTCACCTGCATGGCGCCGAGAATGGTGAGGTGGATGTGGCCGCCGCGGATCATCCCAAAGCTGTCGGCGCTGGAGAAGAAGCTGGCGCCCGGAAGCGCGGTGACCGTCTGCTTGCCCGCGTTGATCAGGTCGGGGTCGACATCGGCGTCGAGCGGAAAGGGGCCCATGCCGCACAGCCCGTTCTCGCTGTGGAGCACGATGTCCACGCCTTCCGGAATGTGGTTCGCCACCAGCGTGGGAATGCCGATGCCGAGGTTGACGTAGTAGCCGTCGCGCAGCTCTTCGGCGGCGCGTTTCACGATGGCATCGCGGGACATGGGCATGATCAGGCCTCCCGCGTGGTGCGGCGTTCGATGCGCTTCTGGTAGTGCGGGCCCACGATCACTCGCTGCACGAAGATGCCGGGGGTGTGGACAGCGTCGGGGTGCAGGTCGCCATCGTCGACCAGCTCCTCAACCTCCGCGACGGTGACCCTCGCGGCGGTGGCCATCATCGGGTTGAAGTTGCGAGCCGTGTGCCGGTAGACGAGGTTGCCTTGTCGATCCGCCTTCCACGCCTTCACGAAGGCGAAGTCGGCGAAGAGGGCGCGCTCCATCACATAGCTGCGACCGTCGAACTCGCGGGTTTCTTTGCCATCGGCCACCACCGTGCCGAACCCGGTGGGGGTGAAGAACGCGGGAATGCCGGCGCCACCGGCCCGGATGCGCTCCGCCAGCGTGCCCTGCGGGCAAAGCTCCACCTCGAGCTCGCCGGAGAGGTATTGCCTCTCAAACTCCTTGTTCTCGCCCACGTAGCTGCTGATCATCTTCTTGATTTGCCGACTCTGGAGGAGGGGACCGAGCCCCCAGTCGTCGACCCCGCAGTTGTTCGAGATCACGGTGAGCCCGCGGGTGCCGCGGTCGCGGAGAGCAAGGATCAGGTTCTCGGGGATGCCGCAGAGGCCGAAGCCACCGGCCATCAGAACGGCGCCGTCGGGGATGTCGGCGATCGCCGAGGCCGCGGAAACGAAGACCTTGTTCATCGCTCATTCCATCCGGTAGTTCGGGCTTTCTTTGGTGATGATCACGTCGTGTACGTGACTCTCACGTAAGCCCGCGGCGGTCATCCTCACGAATCGGGCGTTGGCCTTCATCTCGGGGATGGATGCACAACCGGTGTAGCCCATGCTCGCGCGCAACCCGCCGATGAGCTGGTGAACCGTGTCGGCCACCGGACCCTTGTACGGCACCCGGCCCACGATGCCCTCGGGCACCAGCTTCCGGGTGAGGGCTTCGGGGTCGCCCGCGTCGTCCTGAAAATACCTGTCGGAGCTGCCGGCCTGCATGGCCTCCACGCTGCCCATGCCGCGGTAGCTCTTGTAGGACCGGCCTTGATAGAGCACGACCTCGCCTGGCGCTTCGTCGGTTCCAGCAAACAGCGAACCCGCCATCACCACGTCGGCGCCAGCCGCGATGGCCTTCCCGACATCGCCGGAGAACTTGATCCCCCCGTCGGCGATGATCGAAATCCCGTGTTGGCTGGCCGCCCGCGCGCTCTCCGCGATGGCCGTGAGCTGCGGCACCCCGACGCCCGCCACCACCCGGGTGGTGCAGATGCTGCCGGGGCCGATGCCCACCTTCACGGCGTCGGCACCCGCGTCGATGCAGGCGAGCGTGGCGTCGTAGGTGGCCACGTTGCCGACGACGAGCTGCACGGCGGGCCACAGGCGGCGCACTTCGCGGGCAGCCCGGAGCACCCCCTCGCTGTGCCCGTGCGCCGTGTCGATCACGATCACGTCCACGCCCGCTTCCACGAGGGCGGCGATGCGCTCGTCACGATCCCCACCCACCCCCACAGCGGCGCCGCAACAGAGGCGCCCGCGTGCGTCGCGCACCGCCAGCGGGTGCGTGGCGGTAGCCTCCACGTCCTTGAACGTGATGAGCCCGCGCAGGTTCTGGTGTTCGTCGACCACGAGGAGCTTTTCCACCCGATGTTCCTGCATCAGGTCGCGCGCGCGCTCGAGGTCGGTGCCGGGCGGGCAGGTGATCAACTCCTCGGACGTCATCGCGTTGCGGACCGGCTGGTCGAGGTTTCGTTCGTACCGGAGGTCCCGATTGGTGAGGATGCCGACCACGCGGGTGCCCTCGACGATCGGCAAGCCGTTCACGCCATTTTCGCGCATCAACAAGCGGGCGTGGCGAAGGGACGTATCGGGGCCGACGGTGATCGGGTCGAGGATGACCCCGGTCATCGCCTTCTTCACCTTGCGCACCTCGGCCGCTTGCGCGGCGGGGCTCATGTTCTTGTGAAGGATGCCCATGCCCCCGAGGCGGGCCATGCCGATGGCCATCTGCGCCTGCGTGACGGTGTCCATCGCCGCGCTGAGCACCGGCACATTCAAGCGGAGGCTGCGCGTAAGGGCGCTCGACACATCCGCGTCGCGCGGCAGGAGAGTGGAATGCCCCGGCTGGAGCAGCACATCGTCGAAGGTGAGCGCCAGCGGCGGGTCGGCGTGCAACATGCCGCGCGCTAACTCGCCCCGACAAGTTCGCCCGAATTGACCTAATGCCG
>CANKOI010000101.1 GCA_947484175.1 Deltaproteobacteria bacterium | reverse complement strand
GGTTCGACTTGTCGAGGAGCCGCATGACCGTCTTCTCGCCCCAGAGCACCGGGCAGATGCTCACGCGGAAGTCCATCTCCTTTCCCTTGCCCATCTTCAGCTTGATGCGGCCGTCCTGCGGGAGGCGGCGCTCGGCGATGTCGAGGTTCGACATGATCTTCAAGCGGCTGGTGATGGCGTGCTTGAGCCGGAGCGGGGGCTTCATCACCTCGTAGAGCATGCCGTCGATGCGGTACCGAATGCGGAGCTGCTTCTCGTAGGGTTCGATGTGGATGTCGCTCGCACCCTTGCGAATGGCATCGAGCAGCACGAGGCTCACGAGCTTCACGACGGGGGCGTCGCCAGCGCTCTTCTCGAGGTCGAGAACGCTCACGTCCTCGTCCACGTTGCCGGCCACCTCCACGTCGTCATCGCCCGTCGCAAAGTCGACCATCACGTCTTCGAAGGTGACGTTGCTGGTGTAGTACTTGTCGATGGCCTCGGCGATCTGGGCCTCAGAGGCCACCACCACGTCCATGTTGAAGTTGGTGATGAACTTGATGTCGTCCACCGCGTAGATGTTCGACGGGTCGGCCATCGCCACGATCAGCGTGTTCCCGCTCTTGTTGATGGGGAGCACCTGGTGCCGCACCACCACTTCCTTGGGAATCAGCTTGAGCACCTCGGCGTCGATCTCGAAGTCGCGCAGGTTGATGCTCGGCACACTGTACTGCTTGCTCAAGAACGAGGTGAGCTCGTTCTCTTCGATGTAGCCGAGCTTGGTGAGCTGATGGCCGAGGCGCCCCCCCGCGGCGCGTTGCCCTTCCATCGCCTTTTGGAGTTGGAGCGCCGAGATCAGGTTCTCGCGGACCAGCAGTTCGCCGAGGCGGTTGCCGCCGCCGGAGGAAGGCTTTCGATCGTCTGCCATGGTTGTCCTGTGAGCCGCGGAATCCTACCGCACTCCGGGCTCGCGCGTAGCCGGAAGTTCACGCGAGCGCGGATCCGTCAACGCGCCACCGGCGGAAGGGAGAGGATAGCCATGGCGGTACCGAGCACCCGGTCCGGTGCAGCTCGGGCCGCCAGCGTGTAGCTCGTCGCGCCCTCACGCCAGGCCACCCACGAAACATCGCCCACTTGAGTGGGGCGCGTGGGCTCGTGTTCTGGCACCCCCGGCAACCCGCCGAGCCGGTGCTGCAGACTGAAGGTGATCTCTTCGTTCTGGTAGACCAGCACGGCCGTGCCTTCGTCAACGCGGTACCCCACGCGAAGCAGGCCGAGGGTGTGAAGGTCGGGGCACGCGCGCAGCGCCGCGTCCAGCTGTTCGCTGGCTGGCGCGCAGGGTGCGGGAGCGACCGATGGCGCGCGTGACGCGGCGCGTTGATGCAGGCGGAGCGGCACGGGGGCACGGACCACCCACCCTGCGGCAGCCACGGCCCCGACGAGCAGCCCGCCGAAGAGGGCAAGGAGCCGAAACCGGCCAACTCGACGCGGTGGCGCGTGCGCGTAGGAGGGCTCGGAGCCCGGTGGAAAGAGCAGGGCTTCGGGCGGGGGGGTACGCATGAGCGCCGTGTGCACGAGCAGCCGCGCATCGGTGTCCTCGGCGGGCTCGATCAGGCGGTAGGCTTCGCGAAGGCGGGGGTCGGGGGGCGTCCAGTCGAAGAACAGGTCGACGAGGTAGGCCAGACGGGTGGACGCAGGCAGCGCTCGAACCCCTGCCTCGTCGGGCGTGAGCGGCCCCTCCGGCAGGCGACCGCCGCCGGCGAACGAGGCGAGAGCGTGCCCGTAGAGGGCTTCCCCCACCTGGGGGCCTAAGGGGCGGTCCGGGTGGAGCCGGGACACATTCTCGTGAAGGTCGAGACGGAACGAGGCCATCCAGCCCACCGCCTCCGCGTCACGGTCGACCAACGCGCGAAACACCGAAAACACCGCGCCTGCCTGAGAGTTCCACAGCTGAATGAAGGCCGCCCCCCCAAACCCGGACTTCAGTGCTCGGAGCAGGCGGAATTCGGCGAGATCGAGGGGGGTTGCCATGAACGACGACGTGTAGGATAGCGCTCGTGCCGCCCCCGTGTCACTCTACCGCCGTGTTCGCACCGCTCCTCGTATTGCTGGCCTGCTCGCCGGAGGCCGGCACCGGGCGCGCCGCATGGCGCGACAACCAGCCCTCTCCGGGGCCCGATCCCGCGCTGGCCGCCGCGGGCGTGAACGCGCCCACAGCATCGGCGAGCCACGCCGCCGAGGACACCGTGGTGCTTCGCCCCCCTATCGACGTCGTACGCTTCGTGGCGCTGGGAGACCCAGGCATGGGCGACCGGAACCAGTTCGCGGTGGCCGATGCCGTGGCGGCCGTGTGCGCCACCCAGGGCTGCGATTTCGCGGTCCTCCTGGGTGACAACATCTACAACTCGGGCGTAGAACACGTCGACGACCCACAGTTCGAGGCGAAGTTCGAAATCCCCTATTCAAATGTTGACTTTCCGTTCTACCCCGCCCTCGGAAACCATGACTACGGGGGAGGAGGAGCGGGCCACGAATTCTGGAAGTGGGAATACTATCTGGACTATTCGGAACGGTCGGACAAGTGGGTGTTCCCCGCCCGCTACTACCGCGTAGACGCCGGCGTGGTGGAGCTGTTCGCGCTCGACACCAACGCGATCGTGTGGGGGATGTTGGAGGATCAGGTTGCCTGGCTCGACGAACGAGTGCCGCGCAGCACGGCGAATTGGACGATCGCCTACGGCCACCACCCCTACCGGAGCAACGGCCACCACGGCAACGCCGGGGTTTACGACGGGCGCGCGGGAGACGGCGTGGACCCGATCGGCGACGGGGCGTACATGAAAGAGGCGCTGGAGGCCGCCGTGTGCGGCAAGGTGGACCTCTTCCTCTGCGGCCACGACCACAACCTGCAGTGGCTTGCCGACACCTGCGGAGGCACCGAGCTCATCGTTTCGGGAGCCGCCGGAAAGTCGAGCTCACTCGAGGGCGAAAACGAAGCGCTCTTCGAAGATGACGTGCTGGGGTTCTTCTGGGTGGAGGTGTCTGCCGACGAGCTCACCGGCGTGTTCTACGACGACTTCGGCGAAGAACTGTACCGCCGCACACTCCAAAAGTAGGCGGCGTCAGTCGCCCGTGCCGAGGATGAGCCATACGGAGCCGGTGTTGGTCGTGCCGCCGTAGTCGAAGTTGTTGGCGCCCACGAGGAGGTCGTCGAAGCCGTCGCCGTTGCTGTCGCCGACGAACCCGACCTGACCGGCGGCAGCATCGTTCGCGGCCGTACCCCGCACGACGAAGTCGGCGGTGTCGATGGTGGTGGCGCCTCCCGAGAAGGGGCCGTACCAGAGGAACGCCGCACCTGCCCCGGAGGCGGGCGTGTCGTACCCGGTCGCACCCACAATCAGGTCGTCGTTGCCGTCGCCGTTGAGGTCCCCGTCACCTTCCACCGAACGCCCCACGAAGTCGGAGGCTGCGAGCCCGCTGAACGAGGCAAACGAGTCGGCATCGGTGCCCGAGGCGATCGGGGAGAGGAAGACGTGGGCCGTGCCCACCGGAACGGAGCTACTGGCGTTGCTGCCGTCGGCGCCCACAATGAGGTCGTCCATGCCGTCGCCGTCCGCGTCGCCCGCGTTGGCCACCGAGCGGCCGAACGTGGCGTTCGTGGAGGTGCCGGTGAGGGTGTAGTCCTCCGCGCTGGCGATGGAGGTCGAAGCGGGTAGCGTGGCGCCGCCGCTCACGATGTAGACCGCCCCCGAGTCCGTCAACCCGCCTGCGTCGACCTTGTACCCGGCGATCAACACCTCGCCGAGCCCATCGCCGTCGAGGTCGGGATGGAGGCCGACCGATTGGCCAAATTGATCACTCGCAGCGAGGCCGGTGTAGGTGTACACGCTCGCCGAGGTGAGGGTGTAGTCGCCGCTCGCGAGGCCACCGAGTGCGACGGTGGCCGCACCGGCGTTCGCCCCGGTGCTGGGGTCGTACCCGTAGGCGCCGGCCACCACGTCGGGCACTAGGTCGCCGTCAAGGTCCACGCCGGCGGCCACATCGAAGCCGAGGTTGTCGCTTGAGCCGATGCCCACCAGCCGCACGATCGCCCCCGCGGACGCCCGCGTGAGCGTGGTGCTCGCCGGCTGCGAGAACAGGATCGCCTCCCCCGCCGCGCCGGCGCCGCTTGAGGACGTACCGGCGCGGGTGTTGGGCGCGCCCACAAAGACATCGCGGAAACCGTCGTCGTCGAAGTCGCCAGCCCCGGCCAACTGGTAGCCGAGGTAGTCGGCGCTGCCGTTCTTACGCACGCCGGTCATCACCGCGTACGGAGAGGTGCCCGCCACCACCACCCCGCTGGTGGCCCCTCCCCGGTAGAGGTAGGCCGCGCCCACATCGGCGCCTGCGGTGCTTTCGATGAGGTGCCCGGCGAAGAAGAGGTCGTCGAACCCATCGGCGTCCATGTCGCCCACACGAGCCACGGCGAACCCCAACGCGTCGCTGGCCGTGATGCGCACGAACTGCGCCTCAAACAGGTCGGCCACGCTGGACGCCCCCGTGAGGTCACATTCATCGCTAGTCGTGTTGCAGTCGTTCACGAGCCCGTCATCGCACACAGCAAGGGCGCCCGGATAGACCGTGCTCTCGCCGTCGTCGCAGTCGGTGGCATCGGACGTGTAGGCCGCGGGAGAGGAGCAGGCCTCAACAGAGACGCCCGCATCGCCGTAGCCGTCGGCGTCGCCGTCGGCGTACCAGGTCGTCTCGCCCGTAACGCCAGGGTCGTCGTCGTCTGCGAGTCCCGAGCAATCCTCGTCCACGTCGAGGGCATCGCACACCTCGGTGGCACCGGGGTTCACACCGGCCACGGCGTCGTCGCAGTCGGAGGAGTCGGCAGTGTACCCGACGGGCACAGAGCAGGCGAGCTCCGACACCGCGGCATCGCCGTAGCCGTCGGCGTCGCCGTCGAGGTACCAGGTGGACTGTCCGGTCACGCCCGGATCGGAGTCGTCCGCGAGCCCGGAGCAATCCTCATCCACGTCGAGCGGGTCGCACACCTCGGTGGCGGCGGGGTTCACTGCGGCGACGGCGTCGTCGCAGTCGGTGGCGTCGGCCACGTGGCCGGCGGGGACGGCACACGCAATCGTGGGGCCGGCCGCGCTTCCGAAGGTGTCGCCGTCGACGTCCACGTACCAGGTGGCCGCGTCGATGGCGCTGTCTTCGTCCACCTCGCCGTCGCAGTCGTCGTCGTCGCCATCGCAGAGCTCGTCCGCGCCGGGGAACTCCACGCCGTCGCTGTCGTCGCAGTCGGTGGCGTCGACCACGTAGTCGGCGGGCTCGTCGCAGAGGACCAGCAGGACGGCGGGGTCGCCAAAGGTGTCGCCATCGAGGTCGGCGTACCAGTCGGTCATGCCCACGGCGCCGGGGTCGGCGTCGTCGGCCAAGCCGGAGCAGTCCTCGTCGGTGTTTCCGGCGTCGCACACCTCGGCGGCGGCGGGGCTCACCTCACCCACGGCGTCGTCGCAATCGGTGGCGTCGGCCACGAACCCGGAGGGCTGGAAGCAGTCGAGGTCCGTCACTCCCGCGTCGCCGTACCCATCGCCATCCGTGTCGGCGTACCAGGTGGCCACGTCTACGGCGGCGTCCTCGTCATCCTCGCCGTCACAATCGTCGTCGTCGCCGTCGCAGCGCTCGTCGGCGCCGGGGTACTCCGCGGCGTCGCCGTCGTCGCAGTCGGTGTCGAATGCGCTGTACGCGGCCGGCTGGGCGCACGCGAGCAGCACGATCGCGGCATCGCCGAAACCGTCACCGTCGCTGTCGGCGTACCAGCTCAGCGCATCCGTGGAGCTGCCTTCGTCGATGTCACCGTCGCAGTTGTCGTCGAGGCCATTGCAGCTCTCCACGCCGTCGGGGCTCACGAGCGCGTCAGTGTCGTCGCAGTCCTCGCTGTCGGCGCCGTAGCCGACGGGTGCGGCACACGCGAGCGAGGAGACGCCCGCGTCGCCGTACCCATCGCCATCGACATCGGCGTACCAGACGAGCGCATCCGCGGCGCTGTCCTCGTCCACTTCGCCGTCGCAGTCGTCATCGTCACCGTCGCATCGCTCCGCCGCGGCGGGGTTCTCCGAGTCGTCGCTGTCGTCGCAGTCGGTGGAGTCAGCCACGAAGCCCGCGGCGGCCACGCATCCCACCGCCGACACGCTGGCGTCGCCGTACCCGTCGGAGTCGGCGTCGGCGTACCAGCTGCTCGCGTCGACCGCGCTTGATTCGTCTACCTCCCCGTCACAGTTGTCGTCGTCGCCGTCGCAGGTCTCGGGAGCACCTGGATACTCGGCGGCGTTGGAGTCGTCGCAGTCGGTGTTGTCGCTGCCGTAGCCGGCGGGCGCCGCACACGCCGACGTGCTGGTCGTGGGGTCGCCGTAGCCGTCAGCGTCGGCGTCGATGTACCAAGACACCGCATCCACCGCGGTGTCTTCGTCCACGTCACCATCACAGTTGTTGTCGGCGCCGTCGCAGGTCTCCGCGGCGCCGGGGAAGATGGCCGCGTTGGTGTCGTCGCACTCCTCACACGCGGCATGCCCGTCAGCATCGGCATCGGCGAAGCCCACGGACCCATCGCAGTTGTAGTCGTTGGGGTCGAGGCAGTCGGTCTCGGAGGCCGAGGGATGAAACTGGGAGTCGGCGTCGTTGCAGTCGCCGTTCACTGCCGCGTAGCCGCCCGGCAAATCGCACGCTGCGATGGTCATGTCGGTGCCATAGCCATCGCCGTCGGCGTCTTCGTACCAGAGCGGCGCGTCGGCCGCGTCGTCCACGACCGTGTTGCAGTCGTCGTCTTCGCCGTTGCACACTTCCACTGCGGCCGGATTCCGTTCGGCATCGCCGTCGTCACAATCTTCGCAGGCTGGCGAACCGTCGCCGTCGTCGTCTGCGTAGCCCACCGACCCATCGCAGTTGTAGTCGTTCGGATCGGTGCAGTCGTCCTCCGCCGCCCCTGGATTCCAAGCGGCGTCGGTGTCGTCGCAGTCGCTGCTGTCGGCCACGTAGCCGGCAGGAACATCGCAAGCTGCGAGAGGCTGGCTTGCATCGCCATAGCCATCCCCGTCGACGTCGGCGTACCAGACGGACGCGTTCGCCGCGTTGTCGTCCACCTCGCCGTTGCAGTCGTTGTCGAACCCGTCGCACAGCTCGGGGGCTCCCACATGCACCGTACCGTCGTCGTCGTTGCAGTCGTCGTCACCGGTGAAGCCGTCGCCGTCGACGTCGGGAGCCTCCCCGCTGTCGCCTTTGTCGGAGCCGGGGGTACCGGCCGCGGGGCAGCCCGTGGCGAGAAGCAGGAGGGCGAAGAGGCGCATGAATGGACCAGGGATGCCCGACGATAGCGCCCCAGCCAGCGGCCCGCAACCGCCGGACGAAGCGCCGTTCAGGGCATGGGGATGGGGAGCGGGGCGCCGTCGGCGATCGCTCCCACGAGGTCAAGCGTGAGGAGCGAGGGGTGTCCCGCCCACACCACTAGGCCTTCCCGTACGAAGACAAGGTGAGGCACGCCGGCCACGCCGTAGGCCTCGGAAACCGAGCCGTCCTCCACCCCGATGGGGAAGCCCAGCTCCCCCGCAGCCACGAACTCGGCCAAGGCCTCCGCGGTAGACCCGTGCGACAGGGCCGTCACCCCGATCACCCCCAGCCCACGCGGTTCGTACTCACGCCGCAACTGTTCTACTCGAGGCACGTCTTCTTGGCAGTGGGGGCACCAAGGCTCGAAGAACACGAGGAGTGTGGCCGGGTGATCGACGAGCGTGCCCGATGGGCCTTGCCAACCGAGGCTATCGAGCGGAGGCGCGGCCTTGCCCATCCGGTCGAGCGAGGTCTGCCAGTCGCCCAGCACCGTGAACGCCCTTGATTCGGGGAACAGTGACTCCATGCGGTGGACACCGGAGAGCGCTCCCGCCGCATCCCCGCGGGCGTAGGCCACGGTGATCTCTGCGAACAGGGCCTGTTCGGGGGAGCTTGCCGGTTCCGGTACGGGCGGGGCCCCCTTCGGCCCGCAGCCGAGCCCGAAGAGGACCAGCCCGATCACGCGCCAGCCAGCTGCCAGATCGCGGTCACGAGCGTGGCCGTGGAGGGCCAGTTCCAGTCTTCGCCGAACACGGCGAGGTCACTCTTGGTGCCGTCGCCGTCCTTGTCGATCTTGCTGTTCGTCTGGGACGCCAGTGCTTCCAGCTGCTCTTGGGGCTTCTGGTCCACGTCCCAGAACTCGTAGGCATTCACGCCGAGGAACTTCCCGCTGTTGGCCGTGATGGCCCCCACGGCGTCGCTCTTGTCGGCTCCCGCAGGGCAACTGCCCTTCGGCATGGTGTCCCCATACTTGGCCTCACGAATGCCGTTTTCGGTGATGAGGACGAAAACTCGCTTACTGCCCTTTCGGAACGCCAATCCGCCTTCGGTGCCGGTTCCGGCCACGCCGCTGTTGTACTCCCCGCTCACCTTGCCGCCGAACGCATCACTTCGGCTGCTCTGCATCGGCGCGATGTCGTTCGCGGCGTCGAGGTTGCCATCGCAGTCCTGATCGTAGCCGTTCCCCTCTCCTGCCTGCCGCAGCGCCTCGTAGCCGGTACCCGCGCCGTCGCCGCCCCATTCGAGGCTCAGGCTGCCCGCCACCGAGAGCAGCCGGCTGCGATCCGTGGTGATCTGCGTGCCAAGATCGTAGGGTACGCCGTCCCACGCGTTGAACCACTCGCCGTCCACCGCGTAGTCGTCGAACGCGGCAATGCCGATCGCGACGTCGGCTCCGGAGTCGAGCAGCGCCTCCACGAGCGCCGCGGTGTTGAGCGCGAGATCGGCGTGGTAGCAGTCGTAGAAGTAGGCCACGTCGATCAAGAGCGCCACGTCAACCTTTCCCTCGGGGAGCGGTTCCGAAGGCAGCTCAGCGTCGCCGCGCCCGGTTTCTCCCGAATCCGAGGTCTCCGCGGTTTCGGCGTCGGGAGAGAAGCTGTCGCGCCCGCTGGGCTTCTCACCCGGTTGGTCCGCACCCTGCGTGAGGTCGTAGTCCGAGCACGAGAGCAAGAAAACCGGGAGGACGATGGCGCGCATGGGCGTGCGCTAACCGGCGCGAGCCGATATCGCCGGGCAATGCCGCGACTCCCGGGCTTGCTGCTTTTTTTCGCCGCCTGCTCCACCTCGCCCGAGGCCCCAGCGCCGGGCGGCGGCGACGTACTCGAAGCGCGACGCAAAGAGCTGACCAGCGAGCTTCGTGACCTGGTGGGCGAGTTGGAAGCGGCCGGACGCTACGACTGCTGCATCGAAACGGCCTGCAAGCTCTGCGCGATGCGAGCCGGTGGGTGCCGCTGTGGCGAGGGGGCGCGTGCCGGCGAGCCTGTGTGCGAAGAGTGCGCGCTGATGTGGGTACAAGGCAAGGGCGCCGAGCCGGTGCCGGCGAGCAGCATCCGGAGCTTTCTGGAGGCCCAGCGCGCGGCGCGCGGCGACTACGGCGACATCTGCGGAGTGAAGAAGTAGGCTCGCCCCTGGGGGGCCGATGGCTACCCCCGCACCACGGAGTCGAAGGTGTTCCCCCGCGCCTTCCGCCAGCCCGCGCGCAGGTCGTACACGCTGTGCGCTGCCGCCTGGATTCCCGCGACGGCGTGTTGAAGCGTGCCGGGGTTCCAGAACTGCCCTTCTACCAGTTGGTGATCGGGGTCGACCAGCCCCGTTTCCTTCGCCAGCTCGTGGAGGCGAGTGTGCGGGTAGATGCGAATCGGCTGCATCATCAAGAGGGTGAAGAGGCGAAGCTGCCCGCCGAGCTCCCATCGGGCATGGGCAAGGAACTTCACGATCGCCGCGAGCGAGCGCCAGTCCTCTCCAGGACTGTTCAGGAAGAAGCTGTACTCCACGTCCATGCCGTGCTTCTTGGCCACCTGCACGGTGTAGAGCATGTCTTCGTGGCGGAAATTCTTGTCGAGGTTGCGGAGCATCCGGTCGTCCACGTGGTCGGGACTGAACGAAAGCAACCCGCAGCCCGCCCGCTTCAGCGCCACCATCAGGTTGTCGGGCAGCGTGTTCCGGTGTTCGTTGAACCACGCGGACCACTTCACCTCGAGCTTTCGGCGAGTGATCTCCTCGCAGATCGCGATGGCGTGTGCCACCGGGATGTTGAAGATCTGGTCGCACATGAACATCTGGTGAACGCCGTGCTCGCGCACCAACAGCTCCATCTCGTCAACCACTTCCTTCGGCGGGCGCATCCGAACCCGGTGGCCCAGCAGAAACGTGTCCGAACAGTGGATGCAGTGGAGCGAACAACCGCGCTTCGCCTGCACGCCGACCGAGACGAACGACGAAGCCATGTAGGGTGCGTGCGGCACGAGGTCACGGGCCGGCGGCAGGTTGTCCTTCCACTCGACGCCCCCCGGCTGCCCGGTGTACACGAGGTCGTTCCCTCTGCGGAAGTACATCCCGGCGAGCTTTTCGGGATGGTCGATGTCGTCGAGCAGATCGCGGAAACGCAGCTCGGCTTCGCCCCACACGCCGATGTCAATCTCGGGGAGACGCCGCATCATCACTTCGCTGTAGAGCGAGAAGGCGGTACCGCCGGCAACGATCTTCGCGGCGGGCGCCACGCGCTTCACCAGCTGGATCGCCTTCTGTTGCGGCTCGAAATCGTCGGTGTGGAGGTGGGGCATCCCCACCTTCATGTTCCGTAGGGAGAACCCCACCACGTCGGGGGCGAAGGCGCGTACGCACGACTCGAGCGCCGCGTAAGGGTCCGCTCGGTGAAGGTTCACGTCGAAGAGCTCGACCTCATGACGATCGCGGATGTGCGAAGCGAGGTACGCGAGGCCCAGCGGGTATACCAGCTCCATGTCGAGAGCGGTAAAGGCCTGGACTAGTAGAACTCGCATAGGGTGACCATAGCCCAACACGGCGACGCCAAGTGTCGGCCGCGCTACAACGCGCACAAGGAGCCGCCATGGCTGGAGACGCCCCGGAACAGCGCAAGTACCACGTCGGCGACGACAGCAACGAAGAGTAGACGTGCGAGAGCTGTGCCAAGAGCCCCTCGCGCGCCACGGCTACTGGCGAGTCGGGGGACCGCTGGAACGGCTGGTGTTCGTCGACACCGCCGCCGACCTCGTTGCGCTCTCGGGCGTGGATCACGTGCTGGGAAATGGGTCGAACCTGCTTGTGCCGGACGAGGGGCTCTGCGGCACCACCGTGAAGCTCGGCGGGCAGTTGCGCGGGCTGGTGGTTCACGAGGGGGCCGACGGGGCGGCCCGAGTTTCGGCCGGTGCAGGACTGCAAAACGCGGTCCTCCTCCAACGGCTCGACAAACTGGGCATTGGCGGGCTGGGCTGCCTGGCGGGGGTGCCCGGAACGGTAGGCGGCGCGGTGGCGATGAACGCGGGTACCGCCTTGGGCGAGATCGGAGAGCGCCTGTTGTCGGTGAGCGGTCTCGACGGTCGGGTGATCGCCCGGGCCGAGCTGCCGATGGAGTATCGATCTGGGGGACTGCCGCCAGGATTCGTAGTGACCAGCGCGGTGTTTTCCGTAGACCGGGAGGGCGTGGCGAAGGAGAGGTCGCGGATCGCGGAGCACCTCGCGCGCCGCAAGGCCACCCAGCCGCTCGACCTCCCCAGCTGCGGAAGTGTGTTTCGGAACCCCCCCGGGGACCACGCGGGGAGGCTGATTGAGGCCGCGGGACTGAAGGGCTGGTCGAGCGGCAACGCGCGCATCAGCGACCGGCACGCCAACTTCATCGTGAACTGCGGCGGTGCGCGAGCGATTGACGTCATGCGGTGCATCCGCACCGCGTGGGAGCGCGTATACGCCACCAGCGGCTTCTGCCTGATCCCGGAGGTGCATGTGCTCGGCGACTGGGACCGCGAGCTGTGGCCACTCCCCGCCGTGGGCAACCCCGGAACTTTGCGTTAGCCGGCCGGTACTCTTGAGCGACCCATGACCTCCACGCAGGCCGAAATCGACGTCAGCTACAGCGTCTCCAACGACTTCTTCAAGCTGTGGCTCGACAAGAACATGCACTACACCTGTGCTGTGTACCAGGCGGCCGACCAGTCGCTCGAGGATGCGCAAGAGCACAAGGCGCGCGTACTCTACGACTTCGCTGAGCTCGGTCCAGACAAGACCGTGCTCGACATCGGCTGCGGGTGGGGCTCAATGTTGGACTATTGCGTCCGGCGGGGCATCAAGCGGGCGGAGGGCGTGACCCTCTCCACGGCGCAGGCAGAGTGGTGCTACGCCCGGAAGCTGGAGAAGTCCCAGATCCACATCTGCGACTACCGCGACTGGAAACCGGCGGAACCCTACGACGGCCTCGTGTCCATCGAGATGATCGACCACCTGTGCTCGCCGGCGCAAGCTCGCGAAGGCAAGGCGGTCGACATCTACCGCTCCTACTTCAACAAACTCGCCGAGTGGGTCAAGCCGGGGGCTCATTTTGGCTTCCAGGCCATTCTGACCAACCGGGTGCCGCGCAACCGCCGCGACCTTCAGGATCTCCAGTTCACCGCCGACGTGATCTTTCCCGGCGGGCGAAACCCCCGCGTCGAAGAGCTCGTGGCGGCCGTCAACCCACACTGGGAAATCCGCGAGCTGCACATGCGCCGCGAGGACTACGGCCGCACCACGGCCGAATGGCTACGCCGCATGCGTGAACACGAGACCACCATCCGCCAGACCTGGGGCGACGCCCTCTTCGACGACTACGATCGTTACCTCGACACGTGTGTGCGCGGCTTCGCTGCACACTACGTCGGCGACGTACAGATGAAGCTCCGCCGAATCTGAGCCAGCCAGCCGGCGCTCAGTCGGTGTAGCGGAAGTGGTACGGGGTCGTCGGAGCGGTGGACGGCAGAATCGATTCATTCTGGGCCACGTCTACGGCCAAAAGGTAGTACCACATGCCGCCGGAGTGCTGCTCTCCGGCCTTGATGGTGGCCTTGAAGTCATCACTTTCGCCCTGCCGGACGAAGCCAATCGACTTCCATTCCGTGGAAGCGTCCGTTTCGTTGCGGTAGTACAAGGTGCCCAAGAACACGCCGGATCCGCCTTCATTGTCGGCGATCGTCGCCTCCAGCACCACGTCGGTGTCAGAAGTCTGCGCCTCCGAGAGCGGTTCGAAGGTGATGGTGGGAGGCACGTCATCCCCGCCCGCCAGGCCCGAATCCGAGCCATCTCCCAGCCCTGCCGAATTAGCCGGCGGCGCCTCGGTACACGCTGTTCCCAACAGCAAGATCCACCGCATCAGAAACTCTCCGCAGCCTGCGCCGCCATTGTAGCCCGCAGGTTCCGACGCCGTGCAAGTTCCGTCACTTCTTACCAGCGGCCTGGAGGATCAGTCGGTAGGTGGTGTACTTCTCGCTACCCGCCTGCAGAAGAGCCCCGCTCAGGGTTTCGTAGGGAACGTCGCCGTCCGCGATGACCATCACATCGCCCGTGAACTTCGCGCCGCCAAGATTACCGATCTGGATGATCGTTTCCCGGCGGTCGGCGAGCTTCTTGGCCACCACTACCCACTGCTCGGCCGTGACTGGAGTACCGGGCGTGATCTTAATGACCATCTTGTTGTCCAAAAGAATCGCCGTCTCGGAAATGGTCAACGCCACGCCCGGCACCATCTCCGCTTCAGAAGTGCTCTTGGGCGGCGTGAGGTCTTCACTCAACGTGATGTTCGCGGGTGCCGATTCATACTGCTTGATCATGAACACCAAGATGATCGTGAAGATGTCCATCATCGCGGTGAGGTTCAGCCCCTCGTTTGCGCCGGCCGCATGCTTCCGACGACGACGCACCAGCAGCAGGTCGTCGTCTGGGCCGCCCCGGCTCTGCTTCCCGCCTCCGCTCTCCGGCTGAGTTGGCGGCGTCACTTCGACACCGTGACGCTGAGCGTGATGTTGGGGAAGAGACTGCCGGCCCGATCCGTACGGGCTGCGTCCAAGACCCGAACAACCTCCTTGTAGGGCACCTGCTTGTCCGCCGTCACCACCAAGTTTTCGGCCATGTCAGGCATCGCCGTCTTCAAGCTGCGGAGTTGCGCTGCCAAGCCGGCGTAGTCGCCCTTCTGCAGCGTCTGCTCCATGCCCTTGGCCTTGCCGCCACCCACCACCTGCATCGCACTATTGGTGATGGCCACTGTCAGATAGGGCTTCTGCTCCCCCGAATCCCCACCGCCTGCCGGTCCGTAGCTCGGCGCAATGATGGGCACCTCCTTGAGCTGCACCAAGTAGGCTGTCACCACGACCATGAACATGATCAGGTTCACCATGATGTCGAGGTACGGAACGAGGTTCAACTCTTCCGTGCCGCCGCCCCCACCTGCCATGGATCAGCCCTTCTTGGCCTCGCCCTCGGCGGGGCGGTAGCCCTGGCGCCACTGGGCGTGCACGTTGATGAAGTGGAAGAGAGCATGTTCGGTCTTTTCCACCAACTTCACGGCCTGATTGTTGATGATCAGGTGGAAGAAGATGCACAGCACGGCGATCCCGAGACCGAAGGCCGTGTTGTTCATCGCCTCGGAGATGCCTCGCGAGAGCGCAGCCGCCTTTTGGTCAGCAGACACCGCATCCAACGCGGCGAAGG
>CANKOI010000100.1 GCA_947484175.1 Deltaproteobacteria bacterium | reverse complement strand
GCATGTGGACGAGGCCCGTGAGCGCCTGATCCTCTCGCGCACCACCCACCTCGACAGCCTCGCCGAGCGCTTGAAGGAGCCGCGGGTGGCGCACATCGTACAGGCGGTGATCCTCGGGGATCAACCCTTGCAGATCGACACCGATGACTTCCAGTATGTCGTGGATCTTGGGCTGGTGCGCTCCACCCCGGGCGGTGCCGAGCCGGCCAACCCGATGTACCGCGAGGTGCTTGCGCGGCAGCTGTCGATCAACCTGCAGGCCAACCTCGCTGCGCCGTGGTGGCCCTGGGCTACGCCGGAGGGGCGTCTGAACTTCCCTGCGTTGCTGGTGGCGTTTCGGCAATGGTGGCGCGAAAATGCCGACATGCTGCCTCCGCAGGCGCCGAGCTACCCCGAGGCCGTTCCGCATTTGGCGCTGTGCGCGTTCTTACAGCGCGTCATCAACGGCGGCGGCAGCGTGCACCGCGAGTTTGCCGCAGGCCGCGGCGCGATGGACCTGCTGATCGAGTACGGCCCCGATCGCTTTGCCATCGAGATCAAGCGGGTGCGTACGCGGGATTCGCTCGAGACGGTGATCGACCGCGGCGTGATCCAACTTGGGCGCTATTTGGACACGGTGGGCTTGGATCACGGTTGGTTGGTGGTGTTCGACGTGCGGCCGGATCGCACCTGGGAGGATCGGCTTTGGGAGCGCGAGGCGGAGTTCGAGGGGAAGCGGATCATCGTGATCGGGGGGTAGGGGGGTGACGGGTGGTTATGGAAGACCCATGAACGCCGCCGAACACCTGAAGGTCCGCCACGCAGACTACGTCGCCGCAGAGTCCGGCGCCGCCGAGCGCCACGCGTTTCACGACGGCGAGGTGTACGCCATGGTTGGCGGCAGCACCGTTCACGCGTTGCTGGCGTTGGAGTTCGGCGCGCTGCTCCGCAACGCGCTGGTGGGCTCGCCGTGCGCCGCCACGGGAGCCGACCAGCGCATTCACATCGACGAAAACAACGTCACCTACGCGGATGTGTCCGTGTTGTGCCCTCCGCTCGTCCGTACGCCGGCCGACCCCCACGCGGTGTGCAACCCAACCGTGGTGGTCGAGGTGTTGTCGCCGTCGACCGCCGCCTGGGACCGCGGGGGCAAGTTCGCGCTCTACGCCAGGCTGCCGAGCCTCCTCCACTATGTGCTGGTCGAGCAGGATGCATGGAGGATCGAGCACTACCGCCGCCAGGACGACGGCAGCTGGAGGCTCACCCTGCATGGCCCGGGCGACCACGCGTGGCTGGACAGCATCGGCGCGCGCATCGACGTGAACGAGCTCTACGCGCGTGTCGAGGCTTTCGGCGGGCCAACCCGAACGGCGCGGCCCACTCCATAAGCGGGAGCGCGGCGGGCGATCGTGCCCCCGGGGGTTGGGTGGGGGTTCACCCCCGTCGACGTCCCACTCGAAACTGTACGTGATCGCGTCGCCATCGTCGTCGGTGCTCGCCGTCGTCACGCTGCACGTCAGGTCGTCGCCCTCCTCGGCGGCCTCCGGCGTGATCTCCACCCCCGGTCCCGTGTTCGGCAACACGACGATCCCCACGTTCGCCACCGCCACCGCGCCTTCCGGGTCCCGAACCTCAAGGCGAATCTCGGCGTCGGCGTTGGGCGCGAAGGTGTCACAAGCCGTGGTGCCGTCTCCCGCTGGGTCGGCCGTCGCGCAGACCTCCGCATCGCCCACGAACCAGGTGACCGACAGCTCCGCCATCCCATCGTTCGGGTCGCTCACCGCACCCCGCAGCGACAACGCCGTGCCCGCCAGCACCGCCGCGCCATCCGACGGCGTCGTGATCGTCGCCACCGGATCGCTGTTGAACTTCGTGAGGGAGGGGTCGGGGCCGCAGGCGAGCAGCAGCAGCGGGAGAGCGACGAAGGCGCGCATGGGGAGCTCAGGAGGTCGCCGATTCGACCATGAGGATTACGTTTGCGGCGGGCTCGCTCACTCGGGCCCCGCATCACAACTCGGCTTCCCCAGCCAGCGCCATTACGCGCGCCCGCAGCGCGGCGGACACGAACATTCCGCGGTTCACCATCCGGTCCAGCACCGGTCCTACCGCGGCGAGATGTCCCCGTTGCTTCGCCGCGAGGAGGACGCCGAGGGTGCCGACGACGGAGATTCCACGTTCAACCGCGACCGCCCTGGCCTCTCCATCGTCGACGAGCAGGACCGCGCCCAGCGCCACCGCGAGCGGGATCGCCGAGGCCTCCCCGATGTCGAGCCGACCGAGGAGCCTGGCGTCAGGCTCCTACGCCACCACACGGATCCAATCGGCAGCCGCCACCTCATCGCTGCCCATCAATCCCGCGCCGGCCACAGTCACCTCGTCGTAGACGATGCGAGGCACGACCACGTCTACGTAGAGCGAATGCAAAAGCTCTATTTCTCCGGCACCCGCGAGGTAGATGAGCGGGCCTGCGTCGGGGACGACGATCACCCCGAACCAAAGGTGCCAAGCTCACGCTCTAGGTCGTCCGCGCGATAGTCGATGACCGGCACGCCGTGCTCACCCAGCGTGCGCATGAACGCGGCCCTGGGCAGCGCCGCCAGCTCCGACGCCTTCCCGACCCCGAGCCGATGCTGGCGAACCTCCTCGATGATCCATAGGAGCCTGAGCTCCTGCCCGACTGCGCGAGCATCGGGTTCGCCCGCGCGGCCCCAGGGGAGCGCAACCGCGACTTCGACGGTGCGTGCGGATGTGGACATGAAGGAATCATAGCCTAGAAGGGGTGCCCACGACGACGTTCAACTGCCGCCCGCCCCCCAGAGTCCCTCTCCCCCTACCCCTACCCCTCCCACCGCTTCCACCGGTCGTCGGGGGCGTAGTCCAGGAACAACGGGTGGTCGTCGACCGCGGCGCGTTCGCGGCAGTGGGCCAGCCAGATGCCGTAGTGCTCCGGGTGCGCGCGCAGCCACGGCTCGATCGCGCCCGCGAGCGCGGCGTCCTGGAGCGCCGCGGCGTCGGTACCCACGATGGGCTCGCCGAACCGGCACACGTTGGGCGCTCCCTCCGGGCACTCCAGAAACGTGGGCAGGAGCGCGGCGCCCGTGCTTGCGGCGAGCCGCCACGGGCCCGGGTTCAACAGCGCGGTGCGGTCGAGGTACGGCACCTTGGCCCAGCGCTGGCCGATGCGGCCGTCGAACGCGATCCCCACCAGCTCGTTGCGGGCAAGGCAGCGGTAGAGCTCGCGCACCGAGGTGTCCAGCGAGATGAACCGGATGGGGAGCCGGTCTTCGTTCTCCTCGCGGGCGGCGCGCGCCTCGCGACGCCACCGGTTGTTGGCGAACACATCGGCATGGGCGCGGGCCACCTCGGGGGGCGCCATCCCGCGGGCGGCGTACTGGGTGTACGCGTGCCCCAACAGGCCCATCACCGCGTGCATGAGCATGAAGTTGCCCGCGTGCGGGAACACGAGGATGGCCCCCTTGCCGCGTGCGAGCGCGGCATCGAGGTTCGCCCGCCCCTCCAAGGTGAGCCAGTTCGGCCAGTTCTGCGGCGTGAGCTTTCCGAGCAAGAGTTCTTCGAGGTGTACGCGGAAGGCGATGCGGTAGGCCTCGCTCACGAGGGCCTCGTCGGCGTGCCCGAGCCAGCGCCGGTACTCGTCGGCCATCAGCGCCCGCTGGCGACGAGCCACGGCGTACTGGGCGCGCCACAGCGGGTAGAAGCGCGCGAGCGTGTCGGGCCGATCGGGGTTTACGAGGCCGCGCAGCTGCACCCAGAAGAGCCAGCGGGCCACGTCCTTCGGCGAGCCTTGCCAGTCGCTCCAGCCGGTGGTCTCGGGCAGAGCTTCGTTGGGCGGCGCCATGGGAGGGGGAGCTAACGCGAGAGCGGCTCCTCCCTCAATCCCGCTCCGCCGTGAACTCCCACAGGATCGAGCAGTCGGCCATGCCCCCTTCCACGAGCGGGTCGCAGTCGGCCCCCGCGCAGGTCAGTTCGACCTCGGTCGCGCCCTCGAAGGCGTCGTTCGCGCTCCACGCGCCGGTCATGTTTAGGTCCATACTCACCACGGCGTCGGCCTCCGGGCCGTAGTCCACTTCGTCGTCGGAGTCGGCGAACTCGCAGTCGAAGTTGAACTCCTCGTCCAGATCGCACACCTCGTCGGGGTCGCCGGCGAGCGTCATGGTTCCTGCACCGGCGTCGATGATGACGCCCTGCAGCCCCTCGGGCGGCGCGATCTGGTCGAAGATGTCGCTGCAATCCCCCTCGACGGAGCCCACCACGATGTCGTAGTTGCCTGTGAGCGGGGTGGCGCAGCCGAGAACGAAGGCGAGGGTGAGCGCGCCGACGGCGAGGAGGGACTTCATGCGAGGGACCTAACAGCGGCGGCCAGGCCCGGGCTCCTACTCCCCCGCCGACCCCATCGCGGCCCGCTGCACCCGACTGTCCTTGTCGCTGCGGAGGTGCCCGACTTCGGGGAGCGCCGCCGCCCGCACGGGATCGAGCTTCTGCAGCGAGCGGAGCGCCTGAAGCCGCACCTGCGCGTCGGAGTCGTGGAGCAGGCCCACCAGCGCCGCCCAGCCGGCCTGCACCTCCATCCAGCCCACGCTCCGGGCGGCCTCGGCGCGCACCTCGGCGTCGGCGTCGGCGAGCGCGGACAGCACGAGGTCGGCGACGGCGGATGCGGGCTTGGCGTAGGGCGCGCCGCGAGCGGCAGCGGCGCGTACCGGAGCGGCCTTGTCGGAGGCCCCCAGCCGAACGAGCCCTGCCACCGCGCCGACCGGGGCGTAGGCGGCGCCGTCGACGAGAACCACGCGCACCATCACGTCGTCTTCTTCCGCCAACAGGCTTGGCGCCACCGGCGGCCAGGCCGACCCGGTGTGCGTGATTGCCGCCGCGAGCGCTACCCGCACCGCGGCAGCGTCGCGGCCGTGCACCAACCGCGCAAGCAGCGGGCCGGCGGCGCCGGGCTCGGTGAGCCGCGCATCCCCGAACCGAAGCAGCCGGCCACGGTGGGGGCTCGGAGCCGCCGACCACGCGAGCATCGCGAGGCTGGGGTCGGACTGCCAGGTGCGAACGTCCATCGCCAGCACCCGCCGGCCGAGGTCCTCCCCCTCTTCCCACTCGCGCAGCTCCGACTCGTCGGCCTCCCGCACCAAGCTGTCGCGCTCGGCCACCCACTCCTCGGCAGGCGCGGCCGAGGCGGCAGGCAAGAGCAGGAACAGAGCCGCGACCATCGAGGCGCACCTTAGCGCGCAGCGGGGGGGAGGTGTGTAAGGGATCGTCTCCCGGCAAATCGTGACGGGGGTTTGGCGAGCCTACGCGACCGGCCGCGACCCGGAGCATTAGGTTTGGGGCCGCCATGCGAACCCCTCCGCTCCTGCTCCTCGCGCTCCTCACCGCCTGCTCCGTCCAGGGCGGCGGCGAGGGCGGCAAGAACGAGGACGAAGAGGAGAAGCCGGTGCTCGACCCGCGCATCCTCGTGGAGAGCGCCAGCGCCACCTTGGGCGCGGTGGGCGACCACGTGGTGGCCAGCGCGTCGGTGGAGAGCGAAGGCCAAGCGGTGCTCATTCCCGAAGCGTCGGGGCTGGTGACGGGCGTGTACGCCGAAGACGGCGACCGGGTGGAGAAGGGGCAGCTCCTCGCGGAGATCGCGTCGCCGACGCTCGACGGCGCCTTTGCCCGCGCGGTCGAGGAGCTGGCGCGCGCCGAGGCCGATGCCGAAGCGGCCGAACGCCTCCACGAACAAGGCGCCATCAGCCGAAGCGAGCTCGACATAGCGCAGCGCGCCCTCACCGCCGCCCGAACCGCACACGCGGAAGCGAAACAGACCCGCGGCTTCACGCGGCTCGAGAGCCCTATCGCCGGGGTGGTGGCTTCACGGCAGATCCGGTTCGGCGAAACGGCCGGTCCCGCGCCCGCGTTCACCATTGTCGACCTCGATCGTCTGCGGGTGGTCGTGGCCCTACCCGAGCGCGACCTCGCCCGCGTGAAACCCGGTCAACCCGCCCAGATCGTCAGCGCCTACGACGACGCAGTGTCCGGCACCGGCGTAGTGTTGCGCGTGGCCCCCGTCGTGGACACCGCTACCGGCACCGTGCGCGTGACCGTGGGCCTGAACCCCGGCCAAGCCCAGCTCCGCCCAGGACAGTTCGTGAACGTGCGCATCGAGGTGGCCCGCCACGAGAACGTCGTCACCGTGCCTCGCCGCGCGATCGTCTGGGAAGAGGGCAAGAGCTACGTGTTCACGCTGTTGGAGGGCCCGCCGCCGCCCAAGGCCGGGAAGGAGGGCGAGGAGGACAAGGAGAAGGAGAAGGACGGCGGTTTCTGGGCGTCGATCTTTGGAGGCGAGGAGGGCGACGAGGAGGAGGACGTCGAGATTCCCGGCCCGTGGCGCCGCGCTCACCGCGTCCCCGTCACGCTGGGCTTTGAGGACGGCACCGTGGCCGAGCTCCTCGAGGGGCTCGAGGTGGGCGCTCCGGTCGTGACGATCGGCAACGACGCCCTCCGCGACGACGCCCGTGTGCGCCTCACCGACGACCCCGCGATGCCGAAGCCCGAGCCCGCCAGCACCGGGAGCTGAGGTGTTGCCCGTGCGCTGGGTCGTGGACCATCCGGTCACCATCTGGATGCTCACGGTGGCCGTTTTCGTGTTCGGCTGGGTGTCGTTGGGGCAGCTGCCGCTCGACCTGATGCCCGACATCTCCTACCCCACGCTCACGGTGCGCACGGCCTACGAAGGGGCGGCGCCGGAGGAGGTGGAGGCCCAGGTGAGCCGGCCGGTGGAGGAGGCGCTCTCCACCGTGGAGGGGCTCGTGTCCATCGAGTCGCGCAGCCGCGCCGGCACGAGCGACGTGGTGCTCGAGTTCGCGTGGGACACCCCGATGGGCGCCGCCATGCAGGACGTTCGGGAGCGCCTGCAAACCACGTTCATGCCCGACACGGCCGACCGGCCGCTCATCCTGCGCTACGACCCCTCCCTCGAACCGCTCCTGCGCGTGGCCCTGACCGGGGGCGGAACGGAGCTGCAGCAGCGGGAAGTGGCCGAAAAGCAGGTCAAGCGCGCGCTCGAAGCCCTCGACGGCGTGGCGGCGGTAACGGTGCGCGGTGGCCTCGAACGCCTCGTGCTCGTGGAGCCCCGCGAGGACTGGCTGGTGGCCCGAGGGGTCTCCCTCGCCGACGTCCAGCGCACGCTCGCCAGCGAGAACGTGAACGTGGCCGGCGGGCTCGTGCGCGAGGGGGAGAACGAGTACCTGATCCGCACGCTCAACGAGTTCCGGTCGGCCGACGAGGTGCGGGAGCTGCTGGTGGTTCGCGGGGATGGCGAGCGGGTGCGGCTCGGCGACGTGGCCGATGTGGCGGAGGGCAGCGCCGATCGGGAGCTGAGCGCGCGGCTCGACGGCGAGCAGGCCGTGGAGATCGAGGTGTACAAGGAGGCCGACGCCAACCTCGTGCAGGTGGCGCGCAGCGTAAAAGCGGCGCTGGAGGCCAGCGACGAGCGCCGGCTGCTGCCCGAGGGCATGCGCGCCGCGGTGCTCGACGACCAAGCCCGCTTCGTGGAGCAGGCGCTCGACAACCTCACCGGCGACGCCTTTTTAGGCGGCCTGCTCGCCATCCTCGTCACCTTCGTTTTTCTCCGTGACTGGCGCACGACCTTCATCATCTCCACCGCCATCCCCATCTGCCTGTTCGCCACCTTCGGCGTGATGTACGTCGGCAAACTCAGCCTGAACCTCATGTCGTTGGGCGGCCTCGCCCTCGGGGTGAGCATGGTGATCGACTCGGGGACGGTGGTGCTGGAGTCGATCCAGAACCATCTCGACGCGGGGCTCTCTCGGCGCGAGGCCGCCGCTCGGGGAACCTCGGAGGTGGCGACCGCCGTCTTTGCTTCGGTGCTCACCGCCATCGCGGTGTTCTTCCCAATCGTGTTCGTGGAAGGGGTGGCCGGGCAAATCTTCGGCGACCTCGCGCTCACCGTGGTTTTCTCGCTGCTGGCGAGCCTCGGCGTGGCGCTGGTGTTCATCCCGATGCTCGCCGCCCGCGACCTGAAGCTCGGCGAGGCCCCCCGCCGCGCGCTCGACATCCCGGCCTCCGGCCCGCGCGCGGCCTGGGCGGGCCTCCGCACCCCGCGCCGCCTCTGGGCGTGGCCCTGGGCGCTCGCGCGCTTTGTCGTGCATGGCGGCCTCGCTACGCTCGGCCTGCTCTTCGCCGTGGTTTCGGCTTGGTCGGCCCGCTTGGGCCTCCGAGTCCTCTTCGCGGTGTTCGGGGTCCTGAACCGCGCCACCGTGTGGCTCGCCGACCGGTTCCTCGTCGTCTACGACGCCGCGGAGCGCCGCTTCGCAGACCTGCTCGTCCGGTCACTCGGCCGCCCCACCCGCATCCTCGTGTTCGCCGCCGCGAGCCTGCCGCTGTCGGTCTTCCTCCTCCGCGACGTTGGCGCCCAGCTGATCCCCGATGTGCATCAGGGGCGGTTCACCGTGGACCTGGCGCTGCCCGTGGGCACACCGCTCGCACGCACGGACAGCCTCGTGGAGCAGCTGGAGGCGGAGGTTCGGAAGGTGCCCGGCGTGCAGACGGTGTACGCCGTGGTCGGGACCGAACGGCGCGCGGATGCCCGCCCCGACGAGGGAGAGAACACCGCGCGCCTGAGCGTGCAGGTGGCCGGCGGCGGCGACCTCGAAGCGCGCGAAGCCGAGGCGATGGCCGCCATCCGTGAGGCGCTCACCCAGTTCCCGCGCCTCGATGCCCGGTTCTCCCGGCCAGCGCTGTTCTCGGTGCACACCCCCGTGGAGATTGTGCTCTACCACCCCGACCTCGACGTGCTGAAGGCAGCGGCGGCAGTGGGGGTGGCCGCGCTCGACCGGCTTCCGGACCTTCGGGAGGTGCACAGCTCGCTGAGCGCCGGCTACCCGGAGGTGCGTGTGCGCTACGACCGGCAGCGCCTCGCCGCGCTGGGCATCGGAGTGGGCGACGTAGCGCGCGCCATCCGGGCCAAGGTTCAGGGCGAGCGCCCCACCCGCATCTCGGCCGGGGAGCGCCGCGTGGACCTCCTGCTGCGGCTGCAAGAGCGCGACCGGGAGAGCGTGGCCGACCTGCGCGGGCTGAACGTGAACCCTGCCTTGGTGCCGGCGGTGCGGCTCGACACCGTGGCCACCCTCGACGAAGGCGAGGGCCCCAGCGAGGTGCGCCGGCTCGATCAGCGGCGCGCCGTCGTGCTCTCCGCCGACGTGAACGGCTTCGACCTGAGCGGCGCGGCGGGCGCGGCGCGGCTTGCCCTCGAGAAGGGGGGCCTCCCGAGCGACGTGGAGGTGGAGGTGGCCGGCCAGAACCGCGAGCTGGAAACGTCGTTGCGGTCGCTGACCTACGCGCTCTTCCTCGCCGTGTTCCTGGTGTACGTGATCATGGCGAGCACGTTTGAGTCGTTCCGCGACCCGCTGGTGATCCTGTTCAGCGTGCCCCTCTCACTGGTGGGTGTGGCGGGGGGGCTCTGGCTCACGAACACCCCCGTGAGTGTCGTGGTGTTCATCGGGCTCATCGTCCTCGCGGGCGTGGTGGTGGCGAACGCGATCGTGCTGGTCGACGCGATCGGGCGGCTGCGGGGGGAGGGCCGTCCGCTCGACTCCGCCATCCGCGAGGCCGCGGCGCTGCGGCTGCGCCCGATCCTGATCACGGCGCTGAACTCGGTCCTCGGCCTCGTTCCCCTCGCGGTGGGCTTCGGCGAGGGTCAGGAGATGCAGCGCCCGCTTGACGTCACCATCATCTTCGGGCTCGCCAGCTCCACGGTGCTCACCCTCGTGGTGATCCCGGTGCTGTACCGGATCGCGGTGCGGGCCACGGAGGGGCCGGAAACGGCGACCGAAGTCGATGGGTGAGCCGCCACCCTACGACTTCGGTCGCGCCGCGACACACGCCCACCGCTCTGGGCGGTTCGCCTCCACGGCGCCGCGTCCTGCGCGGCGACCTCAGCGACGTTCCGTGCGGCGTCCCGTGCGTCGGACGCTCTGAATGAAGCGCTGGATCCCCACCTTCTCCGTGAGTCGCCCCGTCACCGTGGTCACGCTGTTCTCCGTGGTGTTCGTGGTGGGCCTCATCGCCTGGTTCCGCGTGCCCGTGCAGATGATGCCTTCTGGCTGGGACATCCCGCGGCTGTGGCTTTGGGTGGACTACGACGACAGCACGCCGCTGGAAACAGAGGCCCGCATCGTGCGGCCGCTAGAGGAGCACCTCTCCACGGTGGCCGGCATCAAGCACCTCGAATCGGAGGCCGAGTCCGACGGCGCGAACGTGTCGCTTGAGTTCCACGGCGACGTCGACATGGACGAGGCCTACAACGCCGTGGGCGACCGCGTGGAACGGGCCATGGCCGAGCTCCCCGACGACGTGGAGCGGGTGTGGATTTGGCGGTTCGACCCGAGCGACGAGCCCGTGATCTGGGCGGGCTTGTCGGCGCCGCCGGGCATGAGCGACGAGGACATGCACTTTCTCACCACCCGCGTGATCCAGAAGCGGCTGGAGCGGGTGTCGGGCATCGGCCGCGTAGACGTGTGGGGGGTGCCCGAACCCGTGGTGTGGGTGGACTTCGACCGCGACCGGCTGATGGCCCACGGCGTCGACCTGATGTCGCTGATCACCCGGCTCGGCTCCGACAACGTGCAACTGGGCGCCGGCCGAGTACACGACCGCGGCGAGGTGCGGTACGTGCGGTCACTCGCACGGTACGGCACGCTCGACGAGCTGCGCTCCTGGCCCGTGGGCAACGGCCTCGTGCTCACCGACATCGCCGACGTACGCTACGCCCCCGCGGCCTCCGCCGACATCAGCCGGATCGAAGGCAACGAGTCGGCCGCGGTGGCCATCAACAAGGAGTCGAGCGCCAACACCCTGGTGGTGTGCCAAGCCACCCGCGAAGCCTTTGCCGAGCTGGAGGCCGACCCCCGCCTCGCCGGCTGGAAGTTCCACACCTTCTTCGATCAGGGACTGCTCATCCAGAAGAGCCTCAACGCGCTCTACAAGGCAGCGATCGAGGGTGGCATCCTCGCGGTCCTGGTGCTGGTCGTCTTCTTGCGCGAGTGGCGCATCACCACCCTCATCACCAGCACGATTCCGTCCTCGCTCCTGCTCACCGTCACGGTCATGTACTTCGCTGGTGACTCGCTGAACTTGCTCTCGATGCTGGGGCTGATGATCGCCGTGGGCATCGCGATCGACAACGCCGTGGTGGTGGTGGAGGCGATCTTCCGGCGCCGGCAGCTGGGGCAGGATGCCGTGTCGGCCGCGGTGGATGGCACCAGCGAAGTGCTCTTGCCGGTGGTGCTCTGCACGCTCACCAGCACGATCGTCTTTTTGCCCGTCATCCTCATGAGCGGCGACGCCAACTTCAGCTTTTTCCTCGGCGCGCTCGGGCTGCCCGTCGTCTACGTGCACGTGGCCAGCTTGGTAATCACGCTGGTGTTCACGCCGCTCTCGACGCTGTGGGTGGGGTCGGGGTCGATCGTCGCCGATGGCCGCTGGATGGTGGCGCTCTCGGACTGGGTGGGGCGCACCCTGCGCCGCGTGCTGCGCAACCCGGTGGACACCTTCGTCGGTGTCCTCGCCATGGCGGTGCTCACGATGCTCGTGCCCGCGCAAGGCGTGAGCTGCGAAGACGGCGCAGACGGCAACATCGATGACTTCATGGTGCGGTTCCACGTGCCGGCGCAGTTCACCTACCCTGAGCGGCTCCAGACGGTGGAGGCGTTCGAGAAGCTGGCGATCGACAACCACGAGCGGTGGGGCGTGCGCACCTATCGGTCTCGCTTAGGCGCGGACAACACCCATGGCTCGCTCAACGTGTACCTCGACGACGACGACGGCCACGGCATGACCCGCGAGGAGGTGATCGCCGACGCCAAAGAACAGCTTCCGCAACTCCCCGGCGTGAAGGCCTCGGTGGGGTGGAGCGACGGCGAAGGCGGAGACCAGCGGCGAATCAGCGTGGACATCGTGGGAGAGGACAGCGAGACGCTGGCGGCCCTCGCGCAGGAAGCCGGCCGGCGGCTGCGCACGATCGAAGGGGTGCTCAACGTGGAAGACGATGTGGCGTCGGGCGGGAAGGACGAGATCCTCCTGCGGGTAGACCGCGACGCGTCGGCCCGGTACGGCGTGAGCGCCCAGAACATCGGCCAGCTGGTGTCCTTCGCCATGCGCGGCGCCCCCCTCGCCCCCTGGGTGGTCGGCGAGCGTGACATCCGCATCTTCACGCGCTTCGGCGAGGCAGACCGCGAAGACGTGGACCGCCTCCTCGACTTCGAGATCGGCTCTCGCAGCGGCGGCATCGCGCTGCGCGGGCTCGTGAACCCCGAGCGAGCCAAGGGGTGGGGCCAGATCGATCGCCGCGACCGGAAGACCGAGCTCAGCCTGAAGCTGGAGTTGGAGGAGGACGCCGAACAGAGTGTGGTGTACGAGCACGCCATGGCCAACCTCGCGGCGATGGACTGGCCCACCGGCTACGGCCCGGAGCGGGGCGACGAGTGGATGGAGCAGCTGGAGAGCGAACGCGCGCAGAACGGCGCGCTGGTGTTGTCCGTGGTGTTCGTGTTCTTGGTGATGGGGGTGCTTTTTGAGAGCTTCCTCCTGCCGCTGACCGTGATCGTGACCGTGCCGATGGCCGCGTTCGGCGTGTACTGGGGGATGTGGATCACGGACACCAGCTTCGGACCGATGGGCGGCATCGGGATGATCGTGCTGATCGGCATCGTCGTGAACAACGGGATCGTGCTCATCGCGCGCATCACCGAGCTGCGAAACGAAGGGATGCCGCGCGAGGAGGCGCTGGTGGAGGCGGTAAAACAGCGCCTTCGCCCCATTCTGATGACCGCGCTCACCGCGATCGTCGGCATCCTGCCCATGGCGATCGGCAACGAAACGTTCGTGGGCATCCCCTACGCCCCCCTCGGCCGCGTGGTGGCGTTCGGGATGGGCGCCGCCACCTTCCTCACCCTGTTCTTCGTCCCTTGGGTGTACACGCAGCTCGACGACCTCCGCACCGCGGGCGGGCGTTGGCTCGCGTACGCTTGGCCCTCCCGCCGTTCTGCCCCGGAGCTTCCGTGATCCTCGCCCTGGTGCTCGTGGCCCGCGCCGAAGCGCTCGACCTCACCTACGACGACGCCCTCGCCCGCGCGAGCGAAGCGGCAGTTGGGGTTCAGGTGGCCCGCTCCGAGCACGCCGCCGCCCTCGGGGCGCTCCTGGTGGCTCGCGCACCCTTCGAGCCCACCCTCACCCTCGGCGGGAGCTGGTTCTCGTCTACCGACGAGGGGCAGGCCCAGTTCGGCGCGTACACCAGCGAGACGACCGGATTTTCTGCCCAGAGCCGGCTCGCGCAGGCCTTCGCCACGGGCACCGGGGTGAGCCTCGAGTTCACCGCCGACCAGTCCGACTCCTCCTTTCTGCTCGAGGAGTTCAACGCCGAATTCGGGGAGCCCGCGTGGGGGAACAAGCTCGCCATCGGCCTCTCGCAGTCGTTGCTGCAAGGCGACCGACTCGCGTGGAACCTGCGTGGGGTGCATGCGGCGGAGTCCGCGGTGTCCGCAGCGGAGCTGGGCACCGAGATGGCTCGGCAGGAGGCGGTTGCGGGGGCGGCGCGTGCGTACTGGTCGTTGTCGGCGGCGGAGCGCCTGCGGGCGATCGCCGTGCTCTCCCGGTCGGCGAGCGAAGAGCAGGCCCGCATCACCCGTGCGCTCGTCGACGCCGGCAAGCTCGCCCCCGTCGAGGCCACACGCATCGCCGCCGCGCTGGCGCAAGCCGAGCGTGCGCTGCTCGATGCCGACGCGGCGGTGGGCGCCGCCGCCGACGCGCTGGCCACCTCCGTGGGCTTGCCCCTCGACACCGAGCTCCGCCTCCAAACGCCCGCCGCCCCGCCGCCCGAGCTCCCCCGCGACGACGCAGCCGTGCTCGCCGCCGTTCGCTCCGGCAGCCTCACGCTCCGGCTCGCCCGCGCGGCCGTAGAGGACCGCGAGCGCGAACTGCGCGACGCGCGCCACGCCCTCCTCCCCGAGCTCGACGCTACGGCCGGCGCCTCCTTGCGCGGCTACGACTCCTCGTTCGGGGCCAGCTTCGACGAGCTGGGGGCGGCCACCCTGCCGCAGTGGAGCCTCGGCGCCGAGCTGACCCTGCCGCTCTTGAACCGCAGCGACCGCGGCGCAGCCGCGCAGGCGGAGGCCGCATTGGTGCGGGCCCGCATCGATCTGGCCTCGCGAGAGGGCGACGTGGAGACGGGGGCACGGGCGCAACTGCGGACCCTCGCAGGCGCGCGCCAGTCGCTCGACCTCGCGGAGCTGAACGTTCGCCTCGCGGAAGAGACCCTCGCCGCCGAGCGGGCGCGGCTCAGCGAAGGCCGCAGCCTCCAGCGCGACCTGATCACGGCTCAGGCCGACGTCGACCGTGCGCGCGCCGACGCGGAGAAGGCCCGCACCGACTGGCTGCTCGCGCTCATCGAGCTGGAGCGGCTGCGGGGGGGGCTGTAGCGGGGCTGCGAGAGGCGAGAGGCGAGAGGCGAGAGACGAGAGACGAGAGACGAGAGACGAGAGACGAGAGACGAGAG